>NZ_JAELUC010000042.1 GCF_016429155.1 Pedobacter sp. ASV12
AGATGTGTATAAGAGACAGATTTAAGGGTGGCCACTATAGTGCCCCGTAAACTAATTGTAGGTGATTGAAAAAAATAATCTTAATTTTGAACTAATCAAGCTGTACAATTTTGGCCAAAATCAGAAAGAATTCGCGGAAAGTCCTTTATCGAAAATATTCGTCCAACATCAAATACATCATGATGGTGGCTTGTGTATTCATTATTACGCTTTACCTGCCCAAGCAGCCAAGGTTCAGGTACGAGTTTGAAAAAAATAAGGCCTGGCTTAACAAAGACCTCGTTTCGCCATTTAGTTTCGCCATCCTCAAAACCAACCCGCAGGTGGTCAGCGACAAGAAAGACGCCCTTAATCACGTATTGCCTATCTATAAGTATGACGATGAAGTGTTTAAGGGACAGGGTGAGGCTTTTTTAAATGAATTTGACGTAAAGTGGAAATCGAATGCCTTCCCGGAAAACGAGAAGGAAGCCGCTAAGAAAGCTGCTTACAATATGTTGCAGGCTGTTTATAAAAAGGGAATTATCGGCTTGTCGGCCAAGCACCAGAAAGATGGCAAGCATTACGATTTTACTTTCCTGCGCGACCATATTTCGCAAAGGGTAAATTCTCAGGATGTTTACACCACCGAAAGCGCATTGGATTACTTCAAAAATAATTTCCGATCGGCGCGACCGGCCATTAAGGATGAAATTTTAGACCTGATAGAAAGCCATCTGAAACCTAATCTGGTTTTTGATGAAGCTTTGACGCTTACTGTAGAGAAAAATACAATAAATAGCCTTTCTACTACCAAAGGCATGGTTCAGAAAGGCGAGTTGATTGTGGCCAAAGGTAGTATTATAGACGATGATGTGTATCAAAAGCTGTTGTCGTACAAAGAAGCTTATGAAGCGCAGACCAAAACCATTGGCGATAACCGCCTGGTTTACTTGGGGCAAGTGTTGCTGGTCGGTTTTATCATTTCGTTGCTGATGGTGTTTCTGCACCTTTTCAGGAAAGATATTTTTGCCGATAACCGGCAGCTGTCGCTTATTCTGCTGGTGATTACTTCCATGCTGTTGGCGCTTACCTGGGCCATCAAGCTCAACATCAGCAGCTTGTATTACATTCCGTTTTGTATCGTACCGATCATTATTCGTATTCTGTTCGATACGCGCTTGGCGCTGAACCTGCATTTGTTGGTGATTTTGATTGCTGGTTTTTTCGTGCCTAACAGCTTCGAGTTTGTGTTTTACCAAACTACGGCGGGCATGGTGGCCATTTACAGCATCAAGAACTTGGTCAAACGCGAGCAGCTGCTGATTTCGGCTTCTTTTATTTTGGGGGCTTATTTTGTGTCGTTTGTAGGAATCGCCCTGCTCAGGGAAGGTTCTTTCGCACAGATAGAATGGGCCAATTTCCTGCCTTTTGTATTCAGCGTGTTGCTGTCGCTGTTGGCTTATCCGTTGATTTATGCTTTTGAACGTGTTTTTGGCATTACTTCGGATGTGGCCTTGATCGAGCTGACCAATACCAACAACAAACTGTTGCGCGAGCTGGCTTTTAAAGCGCCAGGTACTTTTCAGCATTCCTTGCAGGTGGCCAACCTGGCTGAAGCCGCTATTTTTAAGATAGGTGGCAATGCTTTGCTGGTAAGGGCAGGGGCTTTGTACCACGATATTGGGAAGATGGAAAATCCGCAGTATTTTATTGAAAACCAAAATACAGCCACTAGTCCGCACGATAAGTTGCCTTACGAGCAAAGTGCCCAGATCATCATCAAACATGTGCACAAAGGCATCGAAATTACACGCAAAAACCGCTTACCGGAAAGTGTGATCGATTTTATCAGGACGCATCACGGCAACACCAGGGTCGATTATTTTTACCAGTCGTTTTTAAAGAACTCGCCAGAGAAATTCGTAGACGAGAATATTTTCCGCTATCCGGGGCCGATTCCTTTTTCGAAGGAAACCGGTGTGCTCATGTTGGCCGATTCGGTAGAAGCCGCTTCCAGAAGCCTTAAAAATCCGGATGCACAGAACATCAACGACCTGGTTGAACGCATCATCAACTACAAATTGGAACAGAACCAATTGGATGATTGCGATTTGACGCTAAAAGATTTGGAAACTATAAAGCTGATATTCAAGACAATGCTGATGAGCATTTACCATGTGCGTATAGATTATTTACAAACTGTGTAATTTTTTTTTGCAAACATTAATGAATTGCTATATTTGCAACCTCAAAACAACGATTTTGAGAAACGGTGAGGTGCCTGAGAGGCCGAAAGGAACAGTTTGCTAAACTGTCGTACTGGTAACGGTACCGCGGGTTCGAATCCCGCCCTCACCGCCAGCAATTGAAGCCCAACTGAAAAGTTGGGCTTTTTTTGTTGCTTGGCTTACCATAACGTAGCCTGGTGTTATTCCCAGGTTTTTTGTTTTTAATGGAAACTAATCCAATCCAAGGATATTTCCGTTTTTTTTGATTGGGCTTTTACCCTGATATACACATCCCTTGTGCCTTTTACCCGTTTAAGATAACAGGATATATTTTGGTATGCTGTATTGTATTTGGCTTTTGTATCGGCTTTCAGTTCGCCTATAATCGGTCCGTTGAGGCTATCCAGTCGGATTTCCAAAGCAGAAGCCCGATCTAAACCAGAAATCCTGGCTGTCAATACCTGGCTGCTCTTTGCCATGTTTACATTAGCAAAACGTACCCAACTGCCATTGTGCATTGCGACCAGCTCAAAGTCTCCATTGCCGATTGCGTGTTTACGGGTAAGGCTGTCTTTTTCATAAAACCATTCTGCCTCGATTTTCGGCCAGCTGGCATCATATTGCCCTACGCCTGATGCAAAATGCTTGTCCAGAAAATCAGTATCGGTAATGATACGTCCCTCGTTGTCGAAATGGCAATAAGTAATGATTGTAGCCCTGAATTTATACCCTGGTTTGAGATAATAGCACCAAGCGTGGTAAAATTGTCCTTTCCACCAAAAAAAACTGCTATGTGCAAGCGGACCCAAATGATAGCCTTTGCCGGTAATCCCAACACTAGCATAGGGGCCATAGATGTTTTTAGAAATAGCATAGGCTGATCCCCAGCTCAGGTAGTAAGTATCTTTATATTTGAAGATGTAGTTTTTGTCCATCCACATCGGGGCTTTTTCCCATTCTTGGCCTGTAATAACTATGGGTTTGGGCTTTTCGGCAAGTGATACCATGTCGTTATTGAGCTTGGCAATATGATAGCCACCACCGCTTTTGTCGCCATAAACCAGGTATGGAGTTTGGTTGCGATCGTCATCTGCAAGGATTGTAGGGTCGTGCATGGGCGCGACCAAAGGCTTGCCCAGCGCATCGGTAAATTTACCTCCTGGAGCATCTGATTTCATGACGCCTATGCCTCTTTTTCCATCCGAGAAATAGAAATAATACTTTCCGTTTCTTGATGCTGCATCACCAGCCCAGCAATCGGTAGATTGGCCATCCATGTAATTGTCTTGGGGCGAAATTATCGTTTCCAGTTTCCAGTTGACAAGGTCGGAGGTTGAAAATACTCGCCAATCCTTCATTACCCAGGTGCTGTCGTCGGGCTTGTCGTCGTGTCCGGAGTACAAATAAATTTTCTTGTTAAAAACCCTGACATGTGGGTCGGAAATACCAGGTATGCCAATGATTGGATTTTGTGCGAGTAGTGGCTTGCCAAAACCGGTGCCAAGCATGAATGCGAATAATAGTATGTTTTTTTTCATGCGGATCAGTGATTATCATGTTTCCAGGGTTGTTGCATTGGGAGTTCGGATACTTTTTTAAGTTATCAACAACTTATATGGAATGGAAGGGGGGAAGGCGAAATTTTTCACACTGGTTTGGGTGCCGTAAGTTAACAAGGGGTTCTGTTGTTTCCAAAACTAAGCTTTTTATAGAATAGTCCTTATGGTAAACATATTGTAAATGAATAGTGTTGGTTAAATACCTAATTGTATTATTCATGAAGCCCACATTTTTTTTATGGCTGCTTTTTTTGATGTTAATGAGCAGCAATCCGCTATTTGCCGGTCCGAAAATTACCCCTGTTCCTGGCCCAGCCTGTTATGATCCTGTATTTGGCAATGTATATCAGACTGTGATTACCGGCACCACATTTGATTATGACGTTAATTACTCTGGCTTATATACAGAATTGAATTGTTCCGTCAAATCTGCCCTAGGCGCTGCCGGATCTTGTACCTTGAGGAGCGGCGGGATCGATTATCCAAGAGGACAGTATTTTACCATTACCACTCACATAGCTTGCCCGATCAATTCGTATATGCCTTTGTTGTTTATACTGGCAGCAGGATTGCACTTATTGCCATTCGCAAATAGGCATTTCGACAACAGCAATAAGGTTGGGTCATTAGCCAAACTTACAGAAAGGAAAGCTGGCCTGAAACCTGACCTGCCGGTGTTTCTTTTTCCTCGAGCAAGGGATTAGTTGGTTTAGTTATTGGCATATAAGAGCAAAGGGCTACCCTTGGAAAATTCATGAATTTTAGCTTATTCAGATCAGCTTTGGAATCGTAAGCTTCAAAGCCTTTTCTAAAGAGTTCCTTCAAGTTGGGATCGTTTTCGGCTGAAGTTGAAAGCGTTTCGATTAAGGCGATATCTTTTTGGTCTTCGGGTATAAGCTCTATTCGAACAATAGTTTTAGATACGAATTGGTAGTGATACTTCATTAGGGCTGATTGAATGCCCTAAAGTAATCATATTTTCGCTTGTTTCAGTGTTGTTAAGCGTGTTTTCTTTACAAAATCATTCCTTTAAACCGACTAAAAAAAACGAGGACTAAGCATCGGGATGTGTTTACTGGCGAACATGAAGCTAACGGATAGTTCATGGGTTCCAGAACTATATCCCTGAAGCGGACCAACCGAAAAATCATAAGCATAGCCTATCCTCAATCGGTCGGAGGGAGCAAACTGTAGGCTGGCCACTGCGCTGTTCAGCTTGCTGAGATTGTTTTGGAGATTGTCTTTACGGTAAAGTTTTATACCTGTGCGGTAAGCGCCCCCAATCCAAAAACGCTCATTTAAAATGGCAAACAAGCTCATATCTAGACTTGTTGGTCCGCCTCTGTCGTCTTTGACCAGCACAGAAGGTTTTAAAAGCATGTTGTAGCCCATGGGTAGCAACATGCCTGCCGTGAAGTAATAATGGGGTCTTGGCTTGGCAATATAGGCGTAGTGCTCTACTACCGAAAATTGGGCCAGGATGTTAGCGGCGCTTAATCCTGCAAAGAAACGATCGTTGGCAAAATAAATACCTACTCTTGCATCAGGAACAATGACACTTTGTTTGCCCAAGGGTTGGTTGGGTTCTGCATCGTTGGGATTCAGCATTGCTCCATCCATGCCAAACTGCACAGCACCAAAACCAAGCCCCAAGGCTAGTCTCGAACTTCCCTCGGCGTTCATGGCAATTCTATAGGCATAATTTAAATAAACAGATTCGTTGCGTTGTGCACCCAACTGATCGGCAACAAGTTGCAGTGCCAGTCCAACTCTTTTTTCGTTGGCTGTTGCATCAACGGCAAAAGACATGGTTTGCGGAGAGCCTGTAATGCCAGTCCATTGGTTGCGGTAAAAAGCATGTAGGTTGAGCCGTTCCTTGTAGCCTGCATAGGCCGGATTAATGTAGATGCCATTGAATAGGTATTGACTAAATTGTGCATCCTGTTGTGATTTGGCCATAGCCCAGCAGCTTAGCAAAAAAAGAATGATTATGATGCGTTTCTTCATATTTCTGAAGCTTAGTTGTCTTTTTTAAATGTGCGGATGAGGGTGATGTAGCCTTTGTAGACTTTCCAGCCATCCATGGCCGTTTCGCGAACCTTGAGTATATAATAATAGGTGCCTTCGTTCAGACCAACGCCTGTCCACGTATTGCGGTAATTCTGGGTCTTGTAAACTTCATTGCCCCAGCGGTTTACAATGGTAAGTTCATTGGCGCCAAAAAATGGTAGTCCCCTGATTTCGAAGGTATCGTTGGTGCCATCGCCGTTAGGGGTAAATAAGTTGGGGATGGTTAAGGAGCCTGTTGCCAGTTTAGTAAAATAACTGCCGTTGACCAATGGATCGTTGCTTAGGCTAAGGGCCTGATTTGTATGGACGCCAATGACCGGATTTGTACTTTTCAGGATGTCCCACTTTTTATAATCGGCGTAGCGGGCAATGTTGGCATTTGCATCAATAAAAAGAGCACCATTGGTATTTTTATTATGTTGTAGCGTTAGGCCTGTTGTTGAAGAAATCTGGCTATAGATATGCCAAACCCTATTCATGCCAAGTGCAGGATCGGCAATAGGTTTTGTTGAGGCTAGGCTGTTTTGAACGCTAACAAATATTTTGCCCGGACTGGCAGGTGCTAAGGTAGCTGGAGTGTAGTCGCCTTCATTGATGCCAACGGGAAATACAAATTCTTCGCCACCTTTAAAGTCTTTAACCAAATGGCCTTGTACGCTGTTAGAAGTAACCACCATGCGGTCTTTGCCGTAGTTGAGCAATTGCCCGTTTTTATCAAAGGAAAGATCGTGGCCATTTAAAATAATATCGGCGCCATCTACGGCCAAATCAAGTGTGCCTCCCAAGTTTAAGGCGGCGGCCAGCTGGCCCAAAGGGTTAGCCGTTCCATAGCCTGGATCTGCAAGGTCTTGCAATACGATGTTCATCTCGTTTTGATTGGAAATAAGCAATTGCACAAAAAAGCCATTATTGCCATCAATCATGGTTGCCGAATCGGGCATTTCAGGATAAGCTGGATTGCTGCCCGGGTTGTGAATGACGATGCTTCCTGTTCCACTAAATTTTGCTCCCGGAGCAATCCACACATTACGGCTCCAGATTTCTAGCGTGCCATTGATTTCCCAATTGGTTTCTGGGCCAAAATAGCTGCTTTCCGAGAAACGTAGCTCGGTAGTGCCTTTGGCTATCATTACCGTCGAATTGTCAACTGTTATGCTGCCCTTGCCATTTTGAGCTCTTACGCCGTTGCCAAAGTAGGCAAACAGCACCAAAAGCAGGCTCAAACTGGTTTGATGTATTGTCCTTTTGCTGAAATTCTTCATCATAGTCCAGTTTTCCAAGATACGTATACTTCAGTGCCCATGACCATAAAGGTGTATAACGAATGTTTACCCGCTACGGATGGTCCATTGTCTGTAGGCAAATGGATGGTGAAACCTGTAGCGGTAAAAGCAGCTGTGCCTGAAACAGTGCCTTTTACAGCCAAGGTATACACGCCACCGTCTTTAATATGTTTGAGCTCGAAAGTGTTGCCGGCATCTGCATTGGTATAGGCGAGGTTGCTCTTGGTAAAATCGATGCTGATGTTGAAGCCTGCATCATAGGCACCCTGATTGGCAATGGCACCATTAACGGTAAGGGTAGAAGAAGTGTTTGAAGCGCCGATAAGCACATTGCCGGTTTGGTCTACATTAATGCGTTGCTGTCCGTTGCCATCGGCAATAATAATGTTGCCTGACATAGCCGGATCGGTTACCGTAATGTTAGAACCCAAGAAAGTGTTGCTGTTTCCAGTTACTACACCGCTACCGGAAGATATACCTATAAATATATTGTTGCCCGAAGCATCAATTGGATCGTAAGTGCCACCGGCCTGCGTACCTATAAAAATATTGGCCTGGCCAAGCTTGTTTTTCTGACCCGCATAAAAACCCATGGCTAAGTTCAGCGAACCTGTCGTGTTGCTTCTCAAGGCATATTGGCCCATGGCAATATTGCTATAGGCGCTGGTATTGTTCTCTAGAGAGAAGGGCCCCAAGGCAATGTTATCTTGTCCGGAAATGTTTCTGGTGAGGGCCTGATAACCAACTGCCATGTTGTTGAAACCCGTAGTATTGGCGGCTAGTGCTGTGCTGCCAACGGCAAAGTTGTATGACCCGTTGGTATTGCTATACATGGTATTACCAAGCACGGTATTGTCGTGGCCAGAAGTATTCTGTGAAAGTGCATTGGCTCCAATGGCAATATTGTTGCTGCCATCGCTATTGTCTCTTAATGCATTAGCTCCTAGGGCAATATTGGCCGTGCCGTTCGTATTGTTGTATAAAGCCAGCCTGCCTACTGCTAGATTTGATCCCAATTGGCCACCGCCCAAGCCAATCGTTAAGCCGTTAATCGAGGCATCGCCTCCGCTTAAGGTAAATTTGGCAAGTTGCTGGGCAGCCGAAGAATTTGAACTGGCGGAAGCAACGGTAGCCGCAGTATTGGCGCCAACTGCAATAGCGCCGGTTTGGTAAATATTTTGTGTATTGTCGTTAGCCTGGGTAGTACTGCCAAATACCTGCCAAGGTTCTATGGCACTGCTGGTTGAAGTAATGGTTTTTAAAACGCCGTCTGCATCTACTACCACTATTTTATCGGTGGTTGCGTTTCCGGGAGTGGCTGGCAGATTCACTATGCGCGCGTTACCATTTACCTGCAAGGTTTCATCAAAAGATATACCCTCAAAATTGCTGAAACCTATACCTGTTTTCCCGTTTCTGAGGACGGTAAAGGCATCTCTTCGCTGCGAACTGCCAAGGCCATTCCCAATATTGAATGCCCGGTCTTTGCTTAAGGTCAGTCCTGTATTTGTAGAAACATAATCGGTTGGATAAGTGCCACCTACTATTTCGTTGTTGGTTCTGGCCATACTTCCAACTCCACCTAAAACAATGGCATTTTGGCCTTCTGCCAGGTTGTCAATTCCACCCAAAATAACTGCACGCCCCCTGGTAACCGTATTGTTTTGTCCACCAATTACGGCAGAGCCGTTTCCTGCCATGGCAACTGTGGTTCGATTGCCTTCTCCTCCAACAATAGCAGAATACGGCACGGAGGCACCATTGTTATAGCCACCTGCAACAATGGCGCCATCAGCTGAAGATACGTTTTGGTTTCCGCCCAAAACAGCACCATAATATCCAGAAGATTGATTTTCTTTTCCGCCAACAATGCTTGATAACGGCCCTATGTTTCCAGTGTGATTCTCGCCAAAACGTACGGCACCATTCACATCGAGCATAACCGGATAAAAGCCGCCTACACTTACCGCGTTCTTGCCAATCGATACGCTACCCATTTGGTAAATATTATCGGTGTTGGCTGTGGCCTCGTTGGTGGTGTTTTGGATGTACCAAGGTTCGGGCATAGCTGTTATTTGGTAAGGTGAGGCTGTTGTTCCACTTCCGGTTACCGTTGTGTTTGATCCATTGGTAATAAGGCCTATTCCGCCTTGTGGTCCAGTTAATCCTGTTGGCCCCTGCAGACCAGTTGCACCTGTATTACCAGTATCGCCTTTGTCGCCCTTGGGGCCTTGTGGTCCCGTAGCCCCTGTAAGGCCAACCAATCCCTGGGCACCAGTTGGTCCGGTCAGTCCGATAGGCCCCTGCAGACCAGTTGCACCTGTATTGCCAGTATCGCCTTTGTCGCCCTTGGGTCCTTGAGCACCGTCCAAGCCTGCTGGGCCTTGCGGTCCCGTAGCTCCGGTGGGGCCAACCAATCCCTGGGCACCAGTTGGTCCGGTCAGTCCGATAGGCCCCTGCGGACCGGTTGCGCCTGTATTGCCGGTATCGCCTTTGTCGCCCTTGGGTCCTTGAGCGCCATCCAAGCCTGCTGGGCCTTGCGGTCCCGTAGCTCCGGTGGGGCCAACCAATCCCTGGGCACCAGTTGGTCCGGTCAGTCCGATAGGACCTTGCGGACCGGTTGCGCCTGTATTGCCGGTATCGCCTTTGTCGCCCTTGGGTCCTTGAGCACCGTCCAAGCCTGCTGGGCCTTGCGGTCCCGTAGCTCCGGTGGGGCCAACCAATCCCTGGGCACCAGTTGGTCCGGTCAGTCCGATAGGCCCCTGCGGACCGGTTGCGCCTGTATTGCCGGTATCGCCTTTGTCGCCCTTGGGTCCTTGAGCGCCGTCCAAGCCTGCTGGGCCTTGCGGTCCCGTAGCTCCTGTGGGGCCGACCAATCCTTGGGCACCAGTTGGTCCGGTCAGTCCGATAGGCCCCTGCAGACCGGTTGCGCCTGTATTGCCGGTATCGCCAGTATCGCCTTTGTCGCCTTTGGGCCCAATGGGTCCTTGTGGTCCGACCAATCCCTGAGCACCCTGTGGCCCGGTTAATCCTATCGGTCCTTGTAGACCAGTGGCTCCGGTATCGCCTTTGGCACCTTGAGACATTTTGACCCATTTGGTTCCATCGTTATAGTAGATGCCCGGCGAAACATCGGCTACCGTAGCCATATTATAGACCATCATCCCTGCTACATGCGCAGACAAAGGAAAGGCATCGGTTGTTGCCTTTAAAGAAATTCTGGTATGCAATAAGCCCTTGCTGGTACTTTCCAGTTCCAATATGGCATCTTTGTTGGGCAGGTTAACACCTGTTACTGTTCCGTCTTTAACTTTTTGTTGGGCAGAAGATAGCGAACTGCAAAATATCAGGGCCGAAATGCCGAAAAGTGCTTTTTTGATCATGCGCATTTAAATCTAGTTTTTCTCTAAATTTGCGCCCATAGCTTCTTTGATCAGGAAAACGATAAACCAAAAAACCTCGAATGCTTTTGCTAAAACATCAAAATCTTAAAAATTAGAAAATAAATTGCCATTGGCATTTTTAAGAATACGTGACAAGACTTAATTGGATTTGAGAGCTGATTAGATGAAAATAGGCGATGGTTAATTTAGATTGTTGTTTTACATTAACGACAAATATATAACATAAAATTAAAACTGTAAACGATTAGTTACAGTAAGTGAAGAAACCGTATCAGGTTTGTGTATGGATTTAGGCTAAGCACGAATTTAGCTCAGTTTTGCCTGTCCGGTAATTGCTTGGCGTGGTACCGGTAGCCGTGCGAAAATGGCGGTTAAAAGTGGCGCGTGAATTAAAGCCACATTCCTGCCAGATCAAATCGATGGCCATATCGGTTTCTTGAAGCATTCTGCAGGCCATCTTTACCCGGTACCCATTTACAAACCCATAAAAATCCGTTTTCATTTGCATGTTAAGGGTTTGTGTAACATGGTGTATAGGCGCTTGAACGGCCTTGGCCAATCCTTTCAATGAAAGTTCCGCTTCCATGTATATTTCCTGGTCAGCCACCATCAGCAGGCGCTTGGCAATTTCTTCCATGTCTTTTGCCGTTAGGGGCGATTTGTGATATTGTTTTTGTTCGGCATCTGTAGCTTCTTTTGCAGAAAGCTGTTTTGTAAAATACCTGAAAAGGGCCAAAGCCATGGAAAGGAAGACCAGCCAGTTGACGATGAGCGTACTTTCGGGTACAAAGAAACCTTCCGGATTTTTAGAGGTATGCCTATAGGCTATGCCTACAATATTTGCCATGACCGCCATAGGCAACTGTGTAATAATCAACAGCAAAAAAGCAGCATGGTTGCCGCTGGTATGTCTTTTAGACATGGCCTTGGCAATGACTGCCATCAGGTAACCAATCGATAATATCGTTGAGCATACCATGAGCCAAACAGTAGTGGTATGCGTTGCAAAAAACGACCCTTTAAAGATATTTGCCTTAAGAGAGAGCATAATCAACAGCAGGGGTACGAACAGGTGTAGGCAAACCTTGCTGTTTTTAGGATATTCGCCTATTACAGCTAAGCTAAACAGGTAGGCAAAAGGTCCGGCTAGCACCAGAAAAGGGAGAAAAGGCAACCTAAAAGCATCGGTGCCAAATAGACCGAAAAGATTACTGGCGCAAACAAAAGCTATAAACAATGCGATGTTGGCCCAAAGCCCAAATTTGGCAATGGGTTTTAAGCGACAGACTTTAAAAGCCAGCAGCATATTAGCCGAAAGGATAGAAAAAAGCGTAATTGAAAATACAATAGTCATCACAGGCCAGGGTACCTGCATTTGATTTTGCAGATGCTGTTGCAAACCTGCAGAGAATAAGTGCGCATTGCAACGGTTGCACTATCCAGATTCGTTAAAACGGATAATGTTTAGGCGCTTAAAGCACCTTTCGGCCATGAATTTGGTATATTGATTGGTTTTGCCAACCATACTTTGCCTTTAGGAGGCTTCTTGGGTAACGCGTTGTATTCGTTTTTCCTTATCGTCCTTGTTCAGGTTTTCGATGAATACCGAAGGCGAAATTCCGGTTATCCCTTTAAATATTGCGCCAAATTTGCTGTGCGACGAGAAGCCGTATTTTTGGGCGAGGTAGGCAATCTTGTATTTGCGTACCATCGGATTTGTACGAAGGTCGTTTAAGGCATAATCGATCCTTAAGGCATTGATGTAATTGTTGAAATCCTTTTCCTGGTACTTGTTGATGATATAAGAAACATAGCGCGTGTTCGAATTCAGTTCGCTGGCCAAGCCTGATAATGAGATGTCGCCCTGCAGAAAAAAGTGCTTTTCTTCCAATTTGGCAAGCCCTTCGCGGAGCCGGTCTTCTGATTCTTTAGACATGAGCTCGCTATGCTCTGCTTTTGGTAAAAGGCTGTGGGCCGGTGTTTTGTCGGCTTGTTGGAGCGCTTCCATTTTTTTGATCAGTTGCTCGTACCTGAACCGGTTCTCTTTTTCTTTCTTGTTTTTGAACAGCCACATCACGATCAATGCAACCAGCAACAAAGCCGAGGCGCCGGTTAGCAACAAGGTCAGACGGTTGCTTCCAGTTTCTTTTTCCTTCAGCTCGGCAAGCAACTGGTTCGAAATCTTTTTGGTGGCTGCGGCACGCTCGTCTGAGAGATTTGAGTAGGCATTTTGGTAAACCAGGGCAGTTTTGGCGTCGCCTATAACACTGTAATAGTTAGCCATACTTTTGCTGAGGCCGATTTTGGCATTGGAGTTATTGGAACGTTGGGCATAGCTTTCGGCCAGCTTGTAATTGCTCAATGCCTCTTGATATCTTTTTTCGGCCAGCTCAACATCACCCAGGCCACAATAAATAAAAGCCTTGAGTTCGCTTTCTGTGCTGCCCAAGCGGGTAATGGCATTAAGCAGGCTCACTTTGGCCTTGGCATAATTTTTTAAATTGAAATAGCAAAGGCCCGAAAGCTGGTCGTTGGTGGCCAAAAATACGTTCTTTGAGGCTTGGTCTTGCACTTCGAGAAAGCCTTTTTCTGCCTGTGCAAGCTGTTGCAGCCCCAATTTGTAATCACGGTCTTCTTCGATGGCGTAATAGGCTTTTTCTTGAAGAATAAGCGCTTGCGAAATAGTAGTGGCCGGCGATTTTTGGAGCTTTGAATTGGTGGTTTCGGCAATTTCAAGATACTTGCGTGCCTGTTCGGTCAGGTTTACATCCCGATAAAGCGTTGAAAGAAAGCCAGCAATCCGTACTTTAAAGGCATTGCCTTTTTCATCGTCAGGAGCCAACTTCTCGGCATCGGCCGCGCAGACCAGGGCCTTGGCAAAATTGCCCGAACGCTGGTACAAGGTAGCCAACAACATTAGGCATTTCATTTTGTGATAATCGTCATGCGCCGTTAAAAGTAGCGAATCCGACATCTTTAAGGCTTTTTTAATATCCGAGGATGCGATTTCAGTGGCTATTTTGGTATAGGTTTCGTTGAATTGCTTATCCTTGGTTTCCTGCGGATTGTTGGCTGTAGAAACAAAACACTGCGCCAAAAGCAACAGGAGGAGCAGGCATTTGATAGGGAGACGTGGTTTCATTGACGGGATGAGTCAAAAAGATGTAACAATTCACCAATATAGGAATGCTTTTTGGAATGACCAATAAAATTTATCTTCCTGCCAACAAATTGAAACTACGCTCTATAAGCCGTTTCGTTGGGCGCTTTGCACTTTGAGCGCTTTGTTTTTGGGATGTCTGACTATCGATGCATCTACCGAAAGGTGGAAAATGGCCTGCAACAGGAGAATGAACAACCCGATGTAGATATAATGCTTATGGCTTAAGGTGTTAGCAGCAGGGGTCTGGCTTTGCGCTTTCATATTGATTAATTTGTTGCTACAAAATTGCGCAGATCGGTTTGGTCATATTTTGACGGCAATCACTTTTGGTTATGATTATGTGCAGGATTGATTGAATTGTAATCTATGGCATTTGCTGTCGTTAGTTGGGCTTTGGCTTGTTGTCTCCTTTAAAAAAGTGATATTAATCATTTTTTTTGGTGATAAATATGGTCTTCGGTCCTCAGGCTTTGCGCTAATTTTGGATCAACAAGCATGACCAGATTCACATGATCCACAAATTCCACATCCCCGTTTTAGGTTTAGGCTATTCGATAGATACGCCCTTAAAAGTTGCCAAATATGGTATTTCATCTGTTGTTTCTATTGTAGACGACGAACTGATTGAAAGGATGCGCGCCTATTATGCCGAAAAACAAGGAAAACCTTACCTAGCCATCAAAAAAGAAGCGCCCAACAGCCGCTCGCAAAGAATTACGGCCTACCTCAATATGATGAACGAGGAGGTAAATAAGCAGTTTGAAGAACTCAAGCAACAGGAATTCGAGCCTGGAACCGATATTTGCAGGTATTTTGAGCTGCTGCCGGAAGAATCGCAACTGAAACAAGGTTATGAGCTTTTGATGGATTATCCAGAAGGCGAGCGCAAAACAATTTTCAAAAACCTGCTTAAAAAACAGCTGCAGCTGGGTGCTATCGACGTTAACATCATGGCCAAGGTAGATAAAGCCAATTTTAACCAGAACGACGAATATACCGGCGATGAAAATACCGACGCCTTGGCTGCCCTGCGCGGTTTTGCCGAAAGCAACCTCAGCTCTTCGGTTATCCTCTCGGCGGGCATGAACCCTCGTTTGTACAGCTATATCGAAAAATTTGCCGATTTCTTTCCAGACAAGAACGGACAGCTCAACAAGAAGCTGATTTTGAAGGTAAGCGATTTCAGGTCGGCCTTTATTCAGGCCAAGTTCCTGGCCAAAAAGGGTTTGTGGGTTTCAGAATTCAGGATAGAATCTGGATTGAATTGTGGGGGGCATGCCTTTGCTACCGAAGGTTTTCTTTTGGGACCGATTTTGGAAGAATTTAAGCAGAAAAGGCAGATGATGCTCGAAGAACTGTATCAGCTTTATGTACAGGCCTTGCAAGAAAAAGGCATGAGCAATATTTGTATGCCGGTACAAAAGCTCAGCGTACAAGGTGGCATCGGCACCGCCAAGGAAAACGAATTTTTATTGAAGCATTATCAGCTTGACGCTACAGGTTGGGGAAGCCCATTTTTATTGGTGCCCGAGGTAACCAATGTTGATGAGGAGACCTTGCAGCAGCTAGCCGATTCGACAGAAAGTGATTTCTACCTCAGCGGCTCTTCGCCCTTGGGTGTGCCATTCAATAATTTTAGGCAAAGCAGCATCGATGCGCAGCGCTTAATGCGCATTAAAAAAGGCAGGCCAGGCAGCCCCTGCACCAAAAAATACCTGTGCAGCAATACCGAATTTACTACAAACCCTATTTGTACGGCATCAAGGGAATACCAGTACCTCAAAATCAACGAACTCAGGGCTTTGGATCTTCCGGCAAAAGAGTACGACGAGCGCTTTGGACAGATTACGGAAAAGGCCTGTCTATGCGAAGGCTTGACCAGCTCGGTTTACCTTAAAAACAAGATGCTTAAGCCCAAAGAAAACAAAGCAGTAGCCATTTGTCCGGGACCTAATTTGGCCTATTTTTCGAAAATCTATTCTTTGGAGGCCATGGTAGGCCATATTTACGGCAAAACCGACTTGTTGGCCAGCGTAAAAAGGCCACACTTCTTTATCAAGGAGCTGAACCTGTACATTGACTACCTGCAAGCCGAATTGCAAACGCAACTGAAAGAATTTAACGAGAAAAAGCAAAATCAGTTGCAACGTTTCAAAAACCAGTTGCTTTCAGGTGTCGATTACTATAAATATCTGTTTAATCAGCTCGCTAGCCAGGCCTTATTTGTAAAAGACAAGATTGAACAGGAGCTGTTGAGCGCCGAAAATGCACTGTCGGACACTATTATTGAATCCATTGAAATCAAATAGTACGAAAACTCGTTATATTTGGATACAAGATAAGCAATGGAAAGAGCACAACTGTTAAACGCGATTATCGAAAATGCCATCGACGGCATCATTACCATTGACGATAAGGGCTTGATAGAACATATCAATCCTGCCGCCCTGCAGTTGTTCGGCTATTCGCGCGAAGAAACGGTTGGTAACAACGTAGCCATGCTCATGCCTCAGCCAGATAGGGCCAGGCACGACAGCTATATTTACAATTACAACCACACGGGGCATAAAAAAATTATTGGCATCGGGAGGGAAGTAACAGGCCAGCGTAAAGACGGTAGCACTTTTCCGTTCAGGTTGGGCGTAAGCGAAGTGAAATTTAGCGACAGGAAGATATTTACCGGCTTTATCCACGATTTGAGTAGGGAGAAAGAAGACGAACAAAAAATCAAAAGCTATACCGAAGAACTGGAGGTAAAGATAAAGGAGCGTACGCAAGACCTCATTAAACTGATCAACGAGCTCGAAACGGCCAAAGAGGTTGTGAGCGAAATGTTTGAAAAGGAAAAGGAACTGAACCAGCTCAAAACAAGGTTCGTTTCCATGGCCTCGCACGAATTTAGGACACCGTTGAGCGCTATTCAGCTTTCGGCTTCGCTCATTGATAAATATACCTTGAAACAGGATGTGGCCAATGTAGAAAAGCACACCAACAAGATCAGGAACTCGATCAATAACCTTACCACCATCCTCAACGATTTCCTATCGTTGGAAAAACTGGAGGCTGGAAAGGTACAGCCCAATGCCAACTGGTTCGATATCATTTCGTTTGCCGAAGAAATTGCCGAAGAGATGCAGCTCATTAGCAAGCAGAACCAGCTGATTGTGTACGAGCACAAAGGCGTTACCGCTCAGGTTTACCTCGACCAGCATTTGCTTAAAAACTGTATCATCAACCTCATTTCCAATGCCATTAAGTATTCTGGTGAAGATACCATGATCCAGTTTAACAGCACCATCAGGGAAAACGAACTGACCATTGATATTACCGACAATGGAATAGGCATTCCCTTGGCCGATCGCAACAATTTGTTCGAACCCTTTTTTAGGGCGCATAACACCGGCGACATTCCGGGAACCGGCTTGGGCCTTAATATTGTGAGGCGATACGTTGGATTGATGGACGGAACCGTAAGCTACATCGGCGAAGAAAAGGTAGGCACTACGTTTAGGTTACATTTTAGATTTTAACAGCACATGAAAAAAGCCCTGATTATAGAAGACAGCGACGATATTAGAGAAAGCACGGCAGAAATACTCGATTTGGCCGGTTATGTTACTTTTACCGCCAAAAACGGAAGAATTGGGGTGGATTTGGCCATTAAGCATACGCCCGATATTATTTTGTGCGATATCATGATGCCCGAACTGGATGGCTATGGGGTACTTTATTTGTTGCAGAAAAATCCGCAAACGGCTAGTATTCCCTTTATTTTTATGACTGCCAAGGCCGAGCGTAGCGATATGCGCAAAGGCATGGAAATGGGCGCAGACGATTACCTGACCAAGCCTTTCGACGATGTAGAACTTTTTAATGCCATAGAAAGCAGGCTTAAAAAGCGCCATAAACCCGTAGGTTTCAAAGCGCTGGCTGGCGACAAGGAAACGCTGTTTGCCGAACTGAAGGCCAAGGGCAAAACCCGTTCTTTTGGCCAAAAGCAGATTATTTATGTAGAGCACGACCATCCCTCGTATCTTTATTATGTGGTTAAAGGGCAGGTTAAAACCTATAAACGTGCAAAAGACGGCCGCGAACTTTCTTCAACCCTATTTCATGCCGGCGATTTTTTTGGTTACGAAAGTCTGTGCAATGGCACCTCTTATACCGATAATGCGGCAACGCTTGCCGATGTAGAGCTGTTGCTTATTGCCAAGGCCGATTTTATGGACTACCTGCAAAACCATCAGGAAGTTTCGGGTGCTTTTATGAGCATGCTGTCAAACAACGCACAACATAAAGATGAACAACTGCTCAGGCTTGCCTATTTTTCGGTACGCAAACGGGTGGCCGAAGCTTTGGTTGATGTGGCCCACAAATTTGGCGACAAACAATCGGACGAATGTACGCTGCGCATTTCGAGAGACGATCTGGCCGCCTTGGTGGGTACAGCCAGCGAAACCGTAAGCCGGATGCTCGCCGATTTTAAAGACGAAAAACTCATCGAAAAAAACGGCAATGCCATCCATATCGTTTCTATCGAGAAATTGAAAAATATTAAGCAGTAGGTTGGTTTATAGTCTATAGCCTATGGTCCATAGTGAATAGGCGTTTCACTTTCTGCTTTCCACTTTGGCCTTTCGCCCTTTTCTGACGAATATCATTTTTTTGCCTAACCGCGCTCATCAGCCGGCCATTGGCCATGCTTTAGTTTTGTATATATCAAAATATGCAGATGAAAGCAATAGCGTATCATATCAAACCCCAAGAAAAAGAATGGCTTATTTTGGCCAACCATAAAAAGCACGATATCACGATTATCAGCAACAGCTTAACCCTCGATACCCTGGCTTTTGCGCAGGGCAAGGAAGCACTGATTGTTTTTAACGAAGATGCGCTTGATGCCGAGCTGGTTAAAGGTTTGCAGGCCTTAGGCATCAAATACATCGCCGCTGCTTCTTTTGGGATAGATCACATTGACTTATCGGCCGTTGCCCATGCGGGCCTTAAGCTGGCCAATGTGCCTTTCGAAAACGGAGGCGAAATGAAGACCATGTACCAAGTGGTTAAAAACCTCGATAATTGGGCGCAGGGAAAATGTGTAGGCGATGCCTGTTGTTGCCAAAATAGTTGCCGGATCAAACCAATAGACCAACGCTAATGGATACGGTATCATTGCTCAGAAAATACAATGTGGCGGCACCAAGGTACACGAGTTATCCTACGGTGCCTTATTGGGAAAACGAAACGTTTAGCCAGCAGCAATGGTTCGACCAGTTGCTCAAATCGTACGCCAACAACCAAGAGGAGGGCATTAGCCTCTACATCCATTTGCCGTTTTGTGAGCATTTATGTACCTATTGTGGCTGCAATACCCGCATTACCAAAAACCATGGCGTAGAATTGCCTTACATTGCTGCTTTGATTAAAGAATGGGAGATGTATTGTGCGGTTCTGGGCGAGCGTCCGAAAATCAAAGAAATTCACTTGGGTGGCGGTACCCCAACTTTTTTTAGTCCGGCAAATTTGGAAAGACTGATTGATGCCATCGCGGGTAAAGCCGGGGAAATGACAGAATGTTCATTTGAAGGGCATCCAGACAATACCACACCCGATCATTTAGATACTTTGCACAGGTTGGGGTTTAGGCGCTTGAGTTTGGGCATTCAGGATTTTGATCCCAAGGTGCAGCTTATGATCAACCGTTTTCAAACTACCCAACAGGTAATCAATATCGTGCACGATGCCAGGGCTATAGGTTACCAATCCATCAATTTCGATCTGATTTACGGTTTGCCTGGTCAGACACTTGAGGGGCTCATACAAACTATAACCGAAGTTATTGCCATGCGCCCCGACCGTATTGCCTTTTACAGCTATGCCCATGTGCCTTGGCTCAAACCGGGCCAGCGCCATTTTACCGAAAAAGATATTCCGGTAGGCGAGGAAAAATTCAGGCTTTACCGCACGGGTCGAAACCTGTTGCTGGAGGCTGGCTACGAAGAGATTGGGATGGATCATTTTGCCTTAAAAAGCGACCAGCTGTATCAGGCGAGCCAAAACCATCAGCTGCATCGTAATTTTATGGGCTATACCCATCAGTATACACCAATTTTAATCGGACTTGGCGTCTCGTCTATCAGCGATTGCCAAGGTGCCTTTGCCCAAAATGCAAAAACCGTAGAAGGTTACCTGCAACAATTGGAGAATGGCTGTTTTCCGATAGAAAAAGGCCACATCTTGAACGAACGCGATCTTTACATCAGGCAACACATTCTGAACCTGATGTGCAAAAATGCCACCCGTTTTGACGGCGAAGTGCCTGCCATGTTGCTGCAAAGGCTTGAGCCTTTGATAGACGACCGGCTGGTAGCCATCACAGGCAATGAGATTAGGCTGGCCACCGAAGGAAAATCGTTCATCAGGAATGTGTGTATGGCTTTTGACGAAAGGCTTTGGCAAAAACAACCAGCAACCACTCTTTTTAGCAGTGCAGTTTAACCACCATGAAAAATCAGGAAATACTACAAAGCCTAAGCTGTTACCATTGTGGCGACGTAATCCATGGTACCGATCTCCTTTTCGACGATAAGCACTTTTGCTGTACCGGCTGCAAAAGCGTGTACCAGTTGCTGTCGCAGAACAACTTGTGCAATTATTATGCATACAACCATGCACCGGGTAGCCGTTCAGAAGGGCATTCGCATTTTGAGTACCTCGACGAGCCGAAAATTGTAGATCAACTGATCGACTATAAAGACAAGGAAAATACGATTGTTACTTTTTATATTCCTGCCATTCACTGCAGTTCGTGTGTGTGGCTGTTAGAACATTTGTATAAGATAAACACTGCCATTTATCGCTCGCAAATCGATTTTATAAAGAAAGAAGTCAGCATTAGCTTCAAAAATCAAGAGATTTCTTTGCGAAAAGTAGTAGAAATCCTGACTAATATCGGTTACGAGCCTTTGTTGAGCCTGCAGGATGTGGTAAAAGAGAAGCACAAGGCAACAGATAAGAGCCTTATTTTAAAAATTGCCTTGGCTGGGTTTTGCATGGGCAATGTAATGCTGTTCAGCTTTCCGGAGTACTTTGGCTTGTCGATCACCGAAAAAGAGTTTCAGCAGCTGTTTGCCTGGTTAAACCTGCTTTTTTGTTTGCCGGTAACGTTTTACTGTGCCCGCGATTATTTCACCTCGGCCCTAACCAGCCTTAAACACGGCCACATAAACCTGGATGCGCCTTTGGCGCTTATTATTGCCGTGCTTTTGCTCAGGACGGCCATATCAACCGTGTTGATGAACGGTCCGGGTTTTGCCGATACGCTAACAGGATTGGTTTTTCTGCTGCAGCTGGGCAAATGGGTAAAGCAACGCACATATTACCATATTTCTTTCGACCGGGATTACCGTTCTTATTTTCCCATAGCTGTTACTACCTTGCAAAATGGCAAGGAACATGCCACGGCCATTGCCGAACTCAAAGTGGGCGACAGGCTGTGGATCAGGAATGGAGAGCTTATACCAGCCGATTCGATACTGATGAAAGGAGAGGCCTGGCTCGACATGAGTTTTGTAACCGGCGAAACAGAGCCCCAGCAAAAGGTTTTGGGCGAAATAACCTATGCCGGTGGCAAACAGCTGGGCGAGGCTATAGAAGTAGAGGTGGTAAAACCTGTTTCGCAGAGCTATCTGACCAGCCTATGGAACAAAGAATACACCAAAGGCAACAATAGCCAAGGCTTTAACGACAGCGTAGCCAAGTATTTTAGCCTAGCCGTATTTGTCTTGGCCTTTGGCACCTTGGCCTATTGGTTTGCCCAAGGCAATAGCACCAAAGCCTGGAATGCCTTTACGGCTGTTATTATTGTGGCCTGCCCCTGTGTGCTGGCTTTAAGCACGCCCTTTACCTTATCGGCCATACTTTCGGTATTCGATAAAAAAGGCTTCTATGTTAAAAATACCGATGCTGTTGAGCATTTGGCCCACTGCGATACCATTGTTTTCGATAAAACGGGTACGCTAACCAGTACCGAGCAGGCCGATGTTTGTTTTACCGGGCTTTTAACCGAAGAAGAAAAAAAGATGGCGGTGTCTTTGCTCCGCCATTCGGCTCACCCCTTAAGCCGCAGGATCTTAAAATACCTCGATTTTAACAAGTTTTATCCCATTACCAAATACAAGGAAATCCCCGGTAAAGGCATTAAAGGCTGGGTAAACGAGCAGATGGTGTATGCAGGCAGTCAGGCCATATTGCCTTTCGATGTAAAGGTTGGTGTTGGCAGCGGGGTACATTTGGTCATCAACAACAGCTACAAAGGCTGTTTTAGCGTCGAACAAAAATGGCGTGCCCATTTGCCAGAACTCATTTGGAAGTTGCAACAAAGCTTTCAGCTCAAAGTACTTTCTGGCGATACCAATACGGAGGAAGCGTACCTGAAACAGATTTTTCCGGCCAATGCCGACATCAGGTTTCAGCAAAGTCCGCACGATAAGCTCGAAGCGATCCAAACACTGCAGCAACATGCCACCGTTATGATGCTGGGCGATGGGCTAAACGATGCCGGCGCCCTCAAACAAAGCGATTTTGGTATCGCCCTTACCGATAATATCAACAACTTTACGCCGGGCTGCGATGCCATCCTCAAAGGCTCTTCGCTTGCCTATTTGCCTCATTTTCACCAATTGAGCAAAGCTGGTCTTAAAATCATCAAGACGAGCTTTGCCATAGCCATCGCCTATAACTGCGTTGGATTGTATTTTGCCGTACAAGGCACGCTCTATCCCTTGGTTGCAGCGGTGCTCATGCCATTGAGCACCGTTACCATTATTGGATTTACCACGTTGGCAACCCGTTTTTATGCACATCAAAATCAATTGCAATGAACATCCTCTATTTTTTGATTGGCTGCAGCGTACTGATGGCGCTGGTGTTTTTGGGTGCCTTTTTCTGGGCCCTGAAAGATGGCCAGCACAACGATGTGCATACGCCTGGCATCAGGGTTTTGTTTGACGATGAACTACCCGATGCGCCTGAAGACCCCAAACCGGCCAAACAAGATGAAAAAACTGACTAAGATCACTTTTAGCTGTAACTGCCATCACCATGGCAACCGGCTTGCCGAAATACCTTTGAACACAACAAATCAATAGCTTCTTTTATGCAATTAGAAAAATTTACTTACGACAATAAGATTGTCCGCAATTTTGGCTTAGCCACCATTGTTTGGGGCATTATCGGGATGACGGTAGGGCTGTTGGTAGCCATGCAGCTGTTTAAGCCTTCCATGAACATGGGCAGCCAATACACCACCTTTGGCCGCATCAGGCCATTGCACACCAATGCGGTTATTTTTGCTTTTGTGGGCAATGCCATTTTTATGGGGGTATATTACTCGCTGCAAAGGCTGCTCAAGGCACGTATGTTTAGCGATACGTTGAGCAAAATCCATTTTTGGGGATGGCAACTCATTATTCTTTCGGCGGTGCTTACCCTGCCAATGGGTTTTACCACCTCGCACGAGTATGCCGAGCTCGAATGGCCCATCGATATTGCCATTACCCTCATTTGGGTGGTTTTTGGCATCAATATGTTTGGCACCATTATTAAACGTCGCGAACGCCATTTGTATGTAGCCATCTGGTTCTACATTGCCACCTTTGTTACCATCGCCGTATTGCATATTGTAAACTCTTTCGAGTTGCCAATTTCTTTTCTTAAAAGCTATTATATCTATGCTGGTGTTCAAGATGCCTTGGTACAGTGGTGGTATGGGCACAATGCGGTAGCATTTTTCTTAACCACGCCTTATTTGGGCATGATGTACTATTTCTTGCCTAAAATGGCCAACAGACCGGTTTACTCGTATAAGCTAAGTATCCTGCACTTTTGGTCGCTTATTTTTATCTACATCTGGGCTGGTCCGCATCACTTGCTATATACCTCTTTGCCGGGCTGGGCTCAATCGTTGGGTGTGGCCTTTTCCATCATGCTTATTGCACCAAGTTGGGGCGGTATGATCAATGGCTTGCTTACCCTGCGCGGTGCCTGGGACAAAGTGAGGGAAGATGTAACCCTCAAATTTATGGTGGTGGCCCTAACTGCTTATGGTATGGCCACTTTCGAGGGGCCGATGCTCTCGCTTAAACAAATCAACGGCATTGCCCACTTTACCGACTGGATAGTGGCCCACGTGCATGTTGGCGCATTAGGCTGGAACGGATTCCTAACCTTTGGTATTTTGTACTGGTTGGTACCACGACTTTACAAAACAACACTATACTCTCAAAAAATGGCCTCTTTCCACTTTTGGATAGGTACTTTGGGCATCCTTTTTTATGCCATCCCGATGTACTGGGCAGGTTTTACCCAAGGCTTGATGTGGAAAGAGTTTACACCCGATGGCGTGCTTAAATATTCCAACTTTTTAAGCACTACGCTACAGATTATTCCTATGCACGTACTTAGGGCCATTGGTGGTGGGCTTTACCTGTTGGGTGCCATTGTAATGACGGTTAACCTGGCCAAAACCATGCTCAAAGCCAAACTGGTAGCCAACGAACCTGCCGAAGCCATGGCTTTGCCAAAAACGATTGAAGAGACCGATCCGGCCGATAAAAAATGGCACCGCGTATTGGAGCGCAAGCCGATGAAATTTATGGTTTTCTCGCTCATTGTAATTCTGATTGGTGGTATGGTAGAAATGATGCCAACATTTACCATCCAATCTAACGTGCCAACCATTGCCAGCGTTAAGCCTTATACCCCTTTAGAGTTGCAAGGGCGCGATCTTTACATCAGAGAAGGCTGTGTAAACTGCCATTCGCAAACCGTTCGTCCGTTCCGTTCAGAAACCGAGCGCTATGGCGAGTACAGCAAGGCTGGAGAATTTGTGTACGACCATCCGTTTTTATGGGGAAGCAAGAGAACCGGGCCCGATTTGCACCGCGAAGGAGGCAAATATTCCAACGCTTGGCACTTCAACCACCTGTTAGACCCGACGTCGATGTCGCCGGGTAGCATTATGCCATCTTATCCTTGGCTCATCCAGCAAAAGCTCGATACCACCACTACGGCCAGCAAAATCAGGGCCATGCAAAAACTGGGCGTGCCTTATCGTGCCGATTTCGACAGAGATGCCAATGGGGTACTTGCCGAGCAGGCCAACACCATTGCAAAAGACCTGAAGCAGAATAACATTACTGTAAAAAGCGATCGCGAAATCATTGCCATCATTGCTTACCTGCAACGTTTGGGCGTAGACATCAAAGCAAATAAGTTCACCATTCCTTCAAATCAATAAACCGATGTTCAATCAAATTAAAGACCTGGCCGGAGGCGAATTTTACCTGATCAGCTCATTGATCATGTTCATGGTATTTTTCATAGTCGTAGGCATTTACCTTGTTAAACTTAATAAAAACCACAGCAACCTGATGAGCAGGATGCCAATAGAAGACCCTCAAACCGATGTTGCCCATGAAAAAGATTAGCCTTATAGTAGTATTGTCGGGTATTGGCACTGCAGTTTTGGCCGCCCAGCAGGAAGCCAAGGCCGTAACCATTCCAGAGCCAGGTATTGGCCTTTCGGTAACCGAAATTTTGGTACTAACCCTTTTGGTGTTTGCCCTTGTCTTGTTGTTGGTTTCGGTGGTGCTTTTCAAAGCTTTTAAGGTGATGGCCAAAGAACAGCTGCATCCAACACCTTACAAGAAATATATACCAGAGCCACCATTGGATTACGAAGAATGGCTCAAAACCAAAAAATCGAAGCCTGGTATCTGGTCAAAACTGTTAAGCTTAAAGCCTATTGAACAAGAGCAGGAACTTGTTATTCCACATGCTTACGATGGCATCCACGAACTCAACAATCCGGTGCCCAAATGGTTCAATATCCTGTTTTACGGAACCATGATATTTGCGGCGGGCTATATTTATTACTACCATATTGGCGAGTATGGGCAAAAGCAAGACCAAGAGTACGAAACCGAAATGGCCAAAGCGGCCGAAGACAAACGTAAATTCTTGGCCCAATCGGTAAACAAGGTTGATGAGAATACGGTGAAAATAGATAAAACCTTGATTGCAAATGGCAAAAACGTATTTATGGCCAATTGTATTGCCTGCCACGGCGAGCACGGCCAGGGCTTGGTAGGGCCTAACCTTACCGACGAGTTTTGGCTGCATGGAGGCAGCATCAACGACATCTTTAAAACCATTAAATACGGCGTGCCGGCTAAAGGCATGGTGAGTTGGGAGAAAAGCATGAGTTCTGTTAACATTGCCGAAGTAGCTAATTACATTGTTTCGTTGCAGGGAAGCCATCCGGCTAATGCCAAAGCTCCGCAAGGCGAAAAATATGAAGCCAAAGCAGCAACTGATACGCTGAAAAATGAAAGCACCCCAAAAAAATAAAATCGTTAAGCAAGGCGGTAGGAACTTTATCTACCCTAAAAAACCTTCGGGCAGGCTGTATACCTACCGTAAATGGGTAAGTTACGTTTTGCTGCTTTGCTTGTTCTCTTTTCCGTTTTTAAAATTGAACGGAGAACAACTGGTGCTGCTCAATTTTTTGGAACGAAAGTTCGTTTTTTTCGGACTGCTGTTTACACCGCAGGATTTTTACCTATTTGCTTTGGCCATGTTGCTGTTTATCATCTTTATTGTCTGTTTTACGGTAATATTGGGTAGGCTATGGTGCGGTTGGGCCTGTCCGCAGACCATTTTTATGGAGATGGTTTTCAGGAGGATAGAATATTGGATAGAAGGCGATGCCAATCAGCAGCGAAAACTTGATGCCCAAGCGTGGGATACCGAAAAAATCCTGAAAAAGGGAAGCAAGCATTTGATTTTTCTTTTGCTCTCTTTTGGCATCGCCAATACTTTTTTGGCCTACATGATTGGTGCCGATGTGCTGTATAAGATCATGACCGAACCTGTTGCGCAGCACATGAGCGGTTTTGCATCTATTTGGATCTTCACCTTCGTTTTTTATGGGGTGTTTGCTTATGTACGCGAAGTGGTTTGTACCGTTATTTGTCCGTACGGACGCTTGCAGGGCGTGTTGTTAGACAACCAGAGCCTGGTAGTGGCGTATAACCAACAGCGCGGCGAACCGAGGGGGCATTTGCAACGTAGCCAAGCCAGCACAGCCAGCGGCGATTGTATCGATTGCGGACTTTGCGTGCAGGTTTGTCCAACTGGTATCGACATCAGGAACGGAACCCAGTTGGAATGCGTTAACTGTACGGCCTGCATCGACAGCTGCAACGAGGTGATGCACAAAATCAACAAGCCCCTAAATCTTATTGGCTTTTACCATCAGGATTTTATCCAGCACCAAAAACCTTACCGTTTGGGTATCAAAGCTTATGGTTACATGGTAGTTCTGGCGGTCATCATGCTGGTGTTTTCGAGCCTTATTTACAAAAGGCAGGATGTTGAAACCACGGTTTTAAGAGCCAGTGGCACGCTTTACCAGCTTAGGGAAGACGGCATGGTAAGCAATTTGTACAATGCCGAATTGATCAATAAAACCAATAAGCCCATAACGTTTGTGCTGCGGTCTAAAGATCCAAAAGACAGTATCCAGTTTATCCAAAAACCTTTGGTGTTGCCCAAGGAAGGAACGGCAACGCTTACTTTTTTCCTGATTAAGAAGGCTTCGGCTATCGAAACCTATAAATCGGCAGTGGTTTTTGAAGTGGTGGCCAAGCAAAAGGTCGTCAGTACGGCAAGCACCACGTTCTTCTCGCAACCTTGATTAACGCTCGGTACGCAATTAAACAGTTATTAACCACCAATCAATCGCTTTAAAATGAACTGGGGAAGAAAAATAGTTTTAGGAATGGCCATTTTCATGTTGTTTATCATCAGCATGGTGGTATACATGTTTAAAGTGCATGGCAACGATGCTTTGATGGAAGACGATTATTACGAGAGAGGCATAAATTATGATGTCGATTATAAAGCCATCAACAACGTTTTTGCCGACAAGGCCGAACCGAAAATCAGCATAACTGCAAGCCAGGTTATTATACAGCTGTCAGACAGCGTGGCTTACGACCTGAAGCTCAAATGTGCTTCGGCAGCCAAGGATGATCTCGGGCAAACCGGGGCCACCGTTGGTCAGGCCAACCTTATCCTGCTCGACAGGGCTAAGCTGCGCAAGGGTTTGTGGTTTGTAGAGCTGCGGTGGACAAACCGCCAAAAGGCTTATTTCTTTAAAAAAGACCTGATGTTATGAGCAGTTTGCCCTTGGCTTTTTTGTTGGGTTTGTTAGGCAGTTTGCATTGCGCCGTGATGTGCGGTCCGCTTATGCTGAGTATGCCTTTGCAACAAAAAAGTTGGTTAGGTACGGCTTTTCAACTGGTTTCCTATCAGTTGGGCCGTATTCTGGTGTATGGTTTGTTAGGCCTGTTGGTTGGTGCCGTGGGCAACAGCCTAAAAGTTTTTACCAGTCAGGAAACACTGAGCCTGATTGTAGGTTCAATACTGATAGCCTTTGCCTTGTTGCAGTTCAGCGGCCGATACATTGGTCGCTTGGCAAGTCTGCAGCAGCGCATGCTCAAGCCTATAGGCAATTTGTTGGGTAAATTTTATGGTTTGCCGTTTTGGGGTTTCTTTGTAGGCATGCTCAACGGATTGATCCCATGCGGCATGGTTTATTTGGCATTGGCAACAGCGCTGAACACCGGAACTCCAAAAGACGGTGCCTTTTTTATGTTGCTGTTTGGCTTGGGTACAAGTCCGCTTATGCTTATCATCTCAATGAGCAGGCTGTTTTTGCGAAAGTACATCAGCTTTAACGTAAATAGGTACATGCCTTGGTTTATGCTGTTTTTGGGGGCACTGATGATCTTGCGTAGTGCAGATTTGGGAATAGCATTCTTGTCACCTGGCGTTAATGCCCATTCGCACGGGCATGTGGCCGAATGCAGGTAGCCAAACCCCATATGCTTGGTAAACAATAGGTTTTGGTCGTTGTTGCCTAAAAAGTTTGAATAGCCACAACTTTTCCTGTTTCCAAATGTTGATGCAATTGCATATTTTGCAAATCAATCCTATTGTGAACAGATGATATCTAACCAGAACTTAAGTCAGCATAGCGCAATTCTTGCCGCAATTGTCGAATCGTCTGATGATGCCATCGTAAGTAAAGATCTAAATGGTATCGTAACCAGCTGGAATCCGGCAGCCGAAAGGATATTTGGCTACACTGCAACGGAAATGCTGGGCCAGTCCATCCTGAAGATCATCCCCGCCGATCGCCATCACGAAGAAACAACAATCTTAAGGATTTTAGGCTCGGGAGGACGTTTGGATCATTTTGAAACCAAGCGCATCACCAAAGACAAACGAATCCTCGATGTTTCCCTAACCATTTCGCCCATTAAAAACAAGGCTGGCGAAATTACTGGCGTATCTAAAATAGCCAGAGACATTACCGAACTGAGGAAACAAGAAGAAAAAGAAGCCGTACTGGCGGCCATCATCGAGTCAACAGACGATGCCATCATCAGCAAAACCCTAACCGGCATCATTACCAGCTGGAATCCGTCGGCGCAACGCATGTTTGGCTATTCGTCCGAAGAAATGATCGGCCAATCTATTTTAAACCTTATTCCTCCTGATCGCAAGGAAGAAGAACCCCTTATTATCTCTAAACTTAAACAAGGCGAACGGGTTAAGCATTTTGAAACCAAAAGGGTTACTAAAACCGATAAAATCATCGATGTGTCTTTAACCATTTCGCCCATCAAAAACAAGGCTGGCGAAATTACTGGCGTATCTAAAATTGCCAGAGACATTACCGAGAAAAAGCAGGAAGATCAGCGGAAAAACGATTTTATGGCCATTGTAAGCCATGAACTGAAAACGCCGCTGACTTCTATCAAAACCTATGTTCAGCTCTTGCAGGCCAGGGCCAAAAAAAATCCCGACGAATTTACGGTTAGCGCTTTGGGGAAGGCAGATGTGCAGATCAAAAAAATGACCAATATGATCCACGATTTTCTGAACCTGTCGCGCTTGGAAGAAGGGAGGATGCCGTTGAACAAAACCACATTTAGCCTTTGCGAATTGTTGGAAGAACTGATTCTTGAGGCAAAGATGCTGTTCCCGGGGCATGAAATCGTGCTGCAAATGGATAAGGATTCTTCTATTTGTGCCGATCGCGATAAAATAGGGCAGGTGATGCTCAATTTGTTGGGCAATGCCGCCAAATATTCGGGTACCGAAAGCCTCATCAAAGTATGTTGCGAAACAGGAGCAGCAAAGGTTAAAATAAGCGTAAGCGACGAGGGTATGGGGATTGCGCCGGCCGACCAGCAAAAACTTTTCGAAAGGTTTTACCGTGTACATACCCTGCATTCGAGCAATATTTCGGGTTTTGGCATTGGTTTATACCTGGTATCCGAAATTTTGAAGCTTCACCACAGCGAAATCAAGGTACAAAGCGAACCTGGTGTTGGCTCTACATTTTATTTTTGCCTTGATCATGCTTAAATTAGGCTAAACTTCCAAAACCATATCCCATGAAAATTGCAACTTACAACGTAAACGGCGTAAATGGGCATCTGCCGGTGCTGCTCCGCTGGCTTGGCGAGAGCCAGCCCGATGTAGTTTGCCTGCAAGAGCTGAAAGCTCCGCAAGACAAGTTTCCAATCAAAGCCATCGAAAATGCTGGTTATCAGGCCATCTGGCATGGCCAAAAAAGCTGGAATGGGGTAGCCATCCTGAGCCGTGGCCACGAAATGAAGGAAGTGAGGCGCGCCTTGCCCGATAACGATGCTGACGAACATAGCCGCTATTTAGAAGTAATTGTAAACGATATGGTAGTGGGCTGTTTGTACCTGCCCAATGGCAATCCGGCTCCCGGACCAAAATTCGACTACAAGCTGCAATGGTTTGAGAAGCTGAAGCTGCATGCCCAATCGTTGCTTAATCAGGGCTTGCCTGTGGCGTTGGTGGGCGATTACAATGTTATTCCTACGCCTTTTGATGTGTACAAGCCCGAACGTTGGGTAGACGATGCTTTGTTCAGGCCCGAAACCCGCGAGGCCTACCAGGAACTGTTGGCACAAGGCTGGACAGATGCCATCAGAAAGCTTTACCCAGAAGAAAAGATATACACTTTTTGGGATTATTTTAGAAATGCCTACGGTCGCGATGCGGGGCTTCGGATCGATCATTTCCTGCTCAGCGATGCCCTGACAGCAAAATTGCGTAGCGCAGGTGTAGATAAACAGGTGCGGGGATGGGAAAAAACAAGCGACCATGCGCCGGTGTGGATCGAATTGCAGTAGATCAATAAAGAGAAACTCGATTTTCTTGTTATGCAACAATGCCTCAAAGCCAGTATTTAGGCTTATTTTAAACTGGTTTAGCGCGAAAACTGCTTCCTAAAAAGCATCAAATTATGCATCAGCAACAGCAGGTATGACGATTAAAAACCTGATCAATAAGAAAAATTTGATGCCAATGAAAAATTAACTGCTTGTTGTTCAGTGCGGATGTTGATTTAGGCTAAAAAAATGCTTATTTCTATTTTCATTTGTGATGCCGTTTTCTTATGTTTGCAATCCCTTTACAAGAAAGGGCAAAAAGATACCGATCGGGGTGTAGCGTAGCCCGGTATCGCGCCACATTTGGGATGTGGAGGTCGTAGGTTCGAATCCTGCCACCCCGACAAACGAAAGCCTCTTTGCGAAAGCAGAGAGGCTTTTTTTGTTTGGCGAAGCGCCAAGCCTTTGAGCTCGAAGTGCGAGCATGAAACAAAAAGCCGGCTTCGACGTCAGGAGAAGCAAGAGGTGTTCGATTGGTTTCCCCCGCCAACAAGGTCACCGTAGCGAAGCCGAGGTAATCCTGCCACCCCGACAAACAATTTATCCGAAAAATAGCAAAGAAAATGAGGCCTATTTGGCAACCCATTTTGATCTTTTTAGTTGGGTTAGCAAGAATCTATCATAGACTGAAATTCAATCAAATTATTGTAGGGATCTACATTTCGGACTAAGACACCGCTAACTGAACAACAGGTAACGATCAATATGGCTTTAACGGTTGTGGTGGTTTTTAGATCTTCGTAATGTTGGAAAGTTCAAAGGTTCCTGAAACAGGCAATGTTTTTTTGCTCTGCTCGTTATAAACCGTGCCGGAAAAACTTCCTTTCATTGATTTGCCATTATAAAAAGTTATCGTAGCGATATTATCCTTACTTCTACGGGCATATTGCACACCATCTACCATTACTGTTAAGCCTTTACAGTCGTAACTTTGCCCCACCTTAAAAGCGTGTACATTTCCATCTCCGATGCTAACGGTATGTGCGCTATCAGAAATATCGCCAATTTTCCCGTTAATGATTACGGTACTGATGCCATTGGTTACCGAATAGGTTTTTCCGTTAACGGTGTAGGTAATCTTTCCTTCCGTTTTTGATGGGTTTTGTTGCATTTTTGACATCAATGCCTGCATTTTGGCTCGAGCCTCAGCCATGTTTTTAGCCTTGTCCTGTGCTTGGCTTTTTAACAAAAATAGGCTGAAAAGGATAGTGATAAATATTCTCATAATATTAAATTTAAGTGGTGTACTAGTTCTCGATGATAACAGGTCCGGGCTTCAGGTTGATGCGGAAGGAAGATATTCTATCGTTCCAGTTTGAATTGCCTATGATTAGGCTGTTTTCAGTGGTGAAACTTACATCGGTTAGACAGGGAGTATCCGTACGAATGATTTTTGCTCTTCCTCCATCTTTAAGGTTAAACTCTGCACTGGAGTAAATGGTTACGCTTTCTACCACAC
>NZ_JAELUC010000380.1 GCF_016429155.1 Pedobacter sp. ASV12
AGATGATCGAAGAATAGGCCTTGGTTGGCCAGGCTATCCAAATTTGGCGTAATGTGTTCGGTGTTGCCAAACCTCGATAGGAAATCGCCACTAAGACTTTCTACGCTGATCATCACCAGGTTGTAGCCTGTCTCTTATACACATCTCCGAGCCCACGAGACAGTACTCATGATCTCGTATGCCGTCTTCGGCTTGAAAAGAGGGGGGGGGGGGGGGGGGGGGGGGGGGGGGGGGGGGGGGGGGGGGGGGGGGGGGGGGGGGGGGGGGGGGGGGGGGGGGGGGGGGGGGGGGGGGGGGGGGGGGGGGGGGGGGGGGGG
>NZ_JAELUC010000381.1 GCF_016429155.1 Pedobacter sp. ASV12
CCCCCCCCCCCCCCCCCCCCCCCCCCCCCCCCCCCCCCCCCCCCCCCCCCCCCCCCCCCCCCCCCCCCCCCCCCCCCCCCCCCCCCCCCCCCCCCCCCCCCCCCCCCCCCCCCCCCCTTTTCAAGCATAAGACGGCATACGAGATCATGAGTACTGTCTCGTGGGCTCGGAGATGTGTATAAGAGACAGGTGTAAGGCTTGGTAAACATGCGCATCAAGTCGAAATAATAAAATGCCCTCAGGCCATAAGCTTCGCCTTTAAGCCTTTTCAAAGACTTGTCGCTAAGGATCTGTCCGTATTTGTCCAAGCTTTCAA
>NZ_JAELUC010000382.1 GCF_016429155.1 Pedobacter sp. ASV12
CAAAAGTGCAGTAAACATAGCTAACAGGGTCAATCCCCACATTTTAGAGAGAAATGCGTGCGTACAGGTTTCCTTCCCAAATTTTAGAAAGCTAACCAAATAGCAAAGCCCTTCCATGGCCAGAACCTGTCTCTTATACACATCTCCGAGCCCACGAGACAGTACTCATGATCTCGTATGCCGTCTTGTGCTTGAAAAGGGGGGGGGGGGGGGGGGGGGGGGGGGGGGGGGGGGGGGGGGGGGGGGGGGGGGGGGGGGGGGGGGGGGGGGGGGGGGGGGGGGGGGGGGGGGGGGGGGGGGGGGGGGGGGGGGGGG
>NZ_JAELUC010000383.1 GCF_016429155.1 Pedobacter sp. ASV12
TCAAAATGCTGCACGGTATTCCAGGTAAAATAACCGAACAAGCCTGTCGATATTTTTTTATCAACTGCGGGGCTTATCGATTTAAACTGTGCCTTAAATGCCGTAATTTCATCGGTAAGCACAAAGCCTGTCTCTTATACACATCTCCGAGCCCACGAGACAGTACTCATGATCTCGTATTCCGTCTTCTGCTTGAAAAGGGGGGGGGGGGGGGGGGGGGGGGGGGGGGGGGGGGGGGGGGGGGGGGGGGGGGGGGGGGGGGGGGGGGGGGGGGGGGGGGGGGGGGGGGGGGGGGGGGGGGGGGGGGG
>NZ_JAELUC010000384.1 GCF_016429155.1 Pedobacter sp. ASV12
GGCGTAGTTAGGGCCATTACAGACCATGAAGCCATCGATGCGCAACACATTAGGCAAATGCTGGCCAAACAGGATCAGGGCTTTGAAATGAAACACGATACCAGACTAGAGCTGAATAGCCAAAACCCTGTCTCTTATACACATCTCCGAGCCCACGAGACAGTACTCATGATCGCGTATGCCGTCTTCTGCTTGAAAAAGGGGGGGGGGGGGGGGGGGGGGGGGGGGGGGGGGGGGGGGGGGGGGGGGGGGGGGGGGGGGGGGGGGGGGGGGGGGGGGGGGGGGGGGGGGGGGGGGGGGGG
>NZ_JAELUC010000043.1 GCF_016429155.1 Pedobacter sp. ASV12
CCCCCCCCCCCCCCCCCCCCCCCCCCCCCCCCCCCCCCCCCCCCCCCCCCCCCCCCCCCCCCCCCCCCCCCCCCCCCCCCCCCCCCCCCCCCCCCCCCCCCCCCCCCCCCCCCCCCCCCCTTTTTTACTCCCCCCCCCACCACCGACAACACCCCATGTCGTGGTTCGTCGGCAGCGTCAGATGTGTATAAGAGACAGTTGGCATTGTTGGAATAAATATTTTCAAAACGAATTGTTACTTCAGTAGCTTTGGCATCAAATGAGTTTTTAACAAGCTCAAAAACCGCTACAAAGTTATCTGTGATCAGCTCACTCCCTATTAAAGTTTTTAATCCAGAACTTACTTTGAAATACTTATCGCTCATCCTGGATCAATTGGTGTAAAATTAAACCACTTTGCTCGCCAAACAAAGGTGGTATGGCATTTCCAATTTGGGTGTAACGAGGCACCTCTTTTACTCGGTCTTTGCCTCCTGTGGTGTACTTTCCTCTAAAAAGATACCAGTCAGGAAAACTCTGTATACGTGCATATTCGCGTACAGTTAGAATACGTGGCTCCTTGTAGTGAATATAATCATCGGGCAAAGTAGTAATGGTAGGTGCGGGTTTGTTGGCAGCCAACGGGATAATTACATGTTTGTTTATTTTAAGTGTTTCCTTAAAAGCAGTTCCAAGGTTCTTGCCCTTAGGTGCTGATAAGAATAGCGTAAACTTTTGTTCTATATCTGATCTGTGGTTTGGAAAGCTATGGCTATCGGGCACATTTCCAACACTATCTGCTCTTAGATATTGTTGATATAAGGATTGTGCAGGTGCATATTTGCCACTGAAGAATTTCTTGCCCCTATCCGGGGTTGGAGCCAATCCATTACTTTTTAAAAGGTCTGATATGGCATCGGCCAGTTTTGGGTTTTGAGGCAGGTTTTTGCCTTCTAGAAAGCTTTTCTTATTGGCTGTTGCCCTTGTAAAAAAAGTCTTTGCTTTAAGTTTTTTAACTGTTGCAATATCTTTTCTTATACCTACCAATATAAATCTGGTTCTTTTTTGAGGCACACCAAACCTAGAAAAATCGACCATACGCCCTTCTACCTGATAACCTAGCCTATTAAGCACATCTACCACGTACTGCGAGTAGGCCTTACCTTTAGACTTAGCCGCTTGCTTAAGCTCAGCCTTGTTCTTTTTAAATTCGAGGGTAAACCCCTTTACATTTTCAAAGAAAATCATCTTGGGCCGCGTATACATGATAAACTTAAGATATGACCTAATTAAGCCATTCCTTATATCGTCTTCTCTTCGCAGCCCTGCAACAGAAAAGCCCTGACACGGAGGTCCCCCAGCCACAAGATCTACCTTGTCTCTAAGGCCAATAAGCTGGTCTTTATATTCGGCCAGTACATTATCTATTTCTAAATTCTGTTGCGGAAGCCAAGCTGGCCAGTCAAAATGATTTTTGTTCTTAATTAGGTTGTACTCTAAGGTTTCGAAAGCATCCTTATTCTTTTCAATAGCAAAAACCCCTTTCCATCCCGCATTATGTAGGCCAAGGGATAGCCCCCCACAACCGGCAAATAAATCAATGTAGGAATATGTAGGTTTCATAATTGTAAACGATAGCTAAAAATACTAGCAAGGTAAGCATTTTTTGAAAAACCTACAAGCTATGCAAATTCCAAACTAGTACAATTACCAAGTTTTTACAAATAAGACAAAAAATAGAACATTTTCGCGCCAAATTAATCGTCAATTAAGGCTTGGATAACTTAGCAAAAAACAACTGCAATTGAGCATTTAAATTACAGTTAAATCCATTTTCCAAAAAACAACATAATTAACTGATAATTAACAAATTATATTCTTAAAAAGCCTTGCAATTGCGCAAAATTGTTTGCTCATTTGGCCTGTGCAGGCGCCCATGCCAAACCGCCCTGCCGCCCTGCAAATATGGCTACCTACCTGCCCACTTTAACACTGCCCAAGCCCCTGCTGGCCCGCCAGCCGCCCCTGTTTTGGGCCAGCCATGGCCTATTGGTACGTACAAACAGGCTTTTTGGCTCCAAAAACACATTATTGTGGGTACGCAAAACCCTGCCGAGGGTTGCTTTTGCCCTGCCGCAAGTACGCAAAGCCTTGCTGCGTACCCGCAGCACCACACCGAGGGTACGCAGCAACACGCTGGAGGCAGGCAGCGGGCCACCGAGGCCATGCAACGCCACGCCGCGTATATGCAAAGAAGCGCTGCGTACATGCAAAGCCCCATGGCGTACCCGCAAAGGCTTATACAAACCATAAAAAACAAAAACAGCTGCTAACCGCGCAACGCTGCGCACAAATACCGCAACCATGAAAAAACCAAAAATTGTAACCAGCTTTAACCGCTACCGCGATACCGACCTCGAAAACAAGGCGCGCACCATTTTAACCAGCCTAACCAGCAACGGCAATTTTGCCAACCCAACACCCTCGCTAAACGAGCTGCAAACGGCCTTGGACAACTACAGCGCCGCCCTTAGCCGCACCGAAAACGGCGGCAGGCTAGAAACCACGGCCAAAAACGAGAGCCGCCAAAAGCTTGAAGACGTGCTGTACAGGCTGTCGCTTTACGTAGAGGCCACGGCCGATGGCAGCGAGCTGCTGCTGGTAAGCTCGGGCTACACGCTGGCCAAGGCCCAAACGCCTATAGGCCTGTTGCCACGCCCCGAAAACTTTAGCGCCAAGCCTACAGAAAAGGGCATGGTGCAGCTCAGGCTCGATGCCGTTTACGGTGCCGACAGCTACCAGTTCGAGTACCGCCCCGTAGGCAGTGAAGCGTGGACCATTGCCGTAGCCAGCAAAAGCTCGCTGCTGCTCAGTGCGCTAAGCAGCGGCATCGAGTACGAGTTTAGGGTAGCGCCAATAGGCGCAGCCGCCGAGCACGTGTACAGCAACGTGGTAAAAAGCTTTATCCTTTAGCCCCTGCTATCAAACACCATTACACATAGGAGGCACGGTGCCTTAAAGCCTGTGCGCCTATGTTGCCGCCAAGCGCGCTAAAACTATTTCCTGGCCGTGGCGCTCCTTAAAAAATCGCGCAGGTAGCTGCATTCGGCAACAGCCGTTTTGTAGAACGGAGTTTGGGCATAGCCGGCCCTAAGCTCTCTAAAGTAAGGGTTATCTATATTCTTCGCAATGAAGCCCCGCTGCCTTGCCTCGTAATCATTAGTGTACCAATTGACAAAGCCGGTATTAACAATCCTTTTCTGCTCGCATTTGGCCAGCATAAACGTACACTTGGCCCTAAAGTTGGCATCGGTACTCAGCGCCCTTGCCTTTAGGTACCAGGCCTTGGCGGTTTGGGCCAGCTTAAAGTCGGCATCGTAGGTGTACGCTGCCGGATCGTAGTTGGCGTAGCTGCTCCAATCGTAGCTGATCAGAAACCAAGCATTGCCGTAATAGCCCGTTTGGTAAATGCCGTTGGCCATCTTAAAATAATACAATGCGGCGTTTTTCTTGTCGCTCACAATAAGCTGCTGCAGGCGCAGCATTTCTTGCGCAAATCTCTTCTTGTTGTAGCGCTTTGTTTTCGAAGCGTACTGCTTCGGATAATCGTTAAAGGTGGTATTGAACGGATTGGCATACAGAACCTGGTCGCTGTACCAGTTGCTGGGCTCAAACAGCGCATAGTTTTTATCGAGCTTGTTAAACCAGGCCAAGGCCTTTGCATATTGATGCGTACGCAGGTAAACGGTGCCGCACAGCTCGTAAAAATCGTCGCTGTTCAGCTGCTGGAAACCGTTGGCCAATAGCCCATCCAGATTGTTGGCGGGTGCCGTTTTCCTGATGGTGGCCAGGGCCTCTACGCCTTTTGGCCCCAGATAGTTGCGCCAAAAAGAAATGGTTTGCCAGCTTAGGCCAGACAGCTTCATGTTTTTTGGGGGCTTTACAAACAAATCGCCCTTTAGCATGGCCAGGGCCGCCCTGGCCGTATCGCCCATTTTGATATAGGCCGGCGCCAGCAGCTGCTGGTAAAAGTTGCGGGTGGTTGTGGTAAAGCGCTGCTGCCCGCCATATTCAATAGCCGAGAAATCGTCTTGCCGATGGCGTGTGTTTTCTGCATACCTCTTCTCGTCTAACCATTGCAGTACCGGCAGCAGGCTGTTTGGGTTAAAGGCACTCCCCTTTTTGATTTTGGAGGCCTCGCATAAAAGCGTTACTATGCGGATCTGGTCGCGCAGGCGTGCCGACAGCGGCGCCCCAGGCCTGATTTCCTGCAGGTACAGCTGGGCCTGCAGGGGCTTGCCTTCCATCCACGACAGGTAGGCCGCCGTTACGGTGCCCAATTCGGGTTCGGGATATTTTTTTTCGGCAGCCAGCTTCAGGGCAAAGGCCTTAACCCTGGCCAGGTAATTTAAATGGACACGTTTTAGGCTATCGGCCGATTGTTTATCGTTGCCCCAATACCTGTCGAAAAAGTCTTTTGAGTACTTGCTCCTTTCAATCAGGTCTTTTTCGAGCTTGCTTACTTCGCGCACCAGCAAGGCTCCGCTAAGCTTGCTGGCCGGCACATAACGGTAAACCTGCTGCAGGCTTTCCAATTGAAAGTCGGGGTTGCCAAAGCTGGCAATGGCCAGCACGTTTGCCTTTTCTTCGTCGCTTTTGGCATAGCCAAGCACCTCGTTTACCTTGGGGCTGGTATAGAAATAATTCTTGTAGGCCTGTACGCGCCTTTCGGGATTGCTGGCAAAAACCTTCGAATAGAGAAATGCCGCCTCTGCCGGCCTGCCCGAATAACGCACCGCACCCGCATAAATTGCCGTTGCCCAGCCCTTGGCAGCGCTGTTTGTTTTGATGGGGCCGATCAGTTTCTCGTAGGCCAACCTGCTGTCGGCATAGTTTTTGGCATAATGAAACAGGCGCTCGGCCTGGTAGGCATACCGCAGCTTCAAAAAATCGTCTCTGCCTGCCTTATCGGCAAGCGCCAAAGCCTCCTTCGCTTTTTTGATCATCAGCACGCTGTCTCTAACCGCAGGGTCCCAGGCATCGGCCTCAATTACGGTAAAAGGTTCGCAGCTTTTGGCGAAGGTATAATAGGCCCCGGCTTTCGGGTTTTTGGACAGAGCCTGCCAAAAGGATGTATTGGCCAGGCTATCGGTAGCGCCATACATTTCGTTGTACACATCTTCTTTTTTGGCCTTCAGGTAGCTGGCCCACTCGGCACTGTTGATGTCGGCTTCGCTAACCACCTCTTCTTCGCTGTAAAGGGGCAGCATGCTGTTAAAGGAAAACGGGGCATACTCATCGCCCTGCACATTGTTGTGGAAATAGGAGATGTAGTAATCGTAGGGATCTTGCTCGGGCCCGCAGGCCAGATTGACGGCAATTTCGCCAAAGAAAACGGCAAGGAAGCTAACGCAGCAAATCGCCGATTTTTTCCAGTTCATGGGCAGGGTGGTTTTTAAGGATGGCACTGTCTAAATGATAGAACACTAAATTAAGGGGTTTTTCGGATAAATAACGCGACAAATATTGCGCCACTTCGCGCACCTGGGCGGGCTTGCTTTCTTCGTACCTGATTTCGTCGTTCTTTTTGAGGCCAAACTGGGGCAGGTCGGTCTTTGCCTGGTACAAACCTTCGGCATCAAAACCAAACAGCGCGGGGTTTTTCAGATCGGTCGGCGCCAAGCGTTTGGATATGCCGATGTACTGGCCGTTCCTAAAGGCCACCGCCCAGCCAAACAGCGGCAGGCCTACATCAATAGGCATGGGATAATAGCCCAGGTTTTTACCTGCATATTTTTGCAGTTCGGCTACCTCCAAAATAGAGTTCTGTTTGCCGTATTTGCGCAAATTGCCCATGTTATAGCACATAAGCAGCACTTTGCCTACAGGCGGTATGCCCATACCCGCCTGGTTTTTGAGCTGGTGCAGGCGCAAGGTGGCCGATAGCGTTATGCCCTTGTTAAGCTTGGCCATTTCGGTTAGGAACATAAAATAGGGGGCTTTGGTACCTGCAGTCCAGTCGCAGTCGAGCTGAAGCTCGCCATAGCCCTTTTTGCCTGCCTGCCCTACCTTGCCCTTTACAAAGCGCATTACATTGGCCGCAAGCTGCCTTACCTGTGCTTCGCTTTTGTTTTTAAATACGTCGTTAACGATAAAGACCACAGGTACGATGTCCAAGCTGTCGGGAAGCCGGTCGGCAAAGCTGATGGGTGCAACCGGAATCGGCTCGTTTTGCCCATCAACGTCCATGATACGTACATAGAGTTTTTTGCTGCGCAGTTGCTGCAGGTACCTGCTTTCGTCGGCATTTTGTTTGTAAACCGTTTTCCAGTAGTAGAAAGTGGTGTTTACTTCTCTTTTTTGTTGGCAGCCGATTAGCAGAATTATCAAAAACAGTATATACTTGTATCGCATAAGCTAAATTAGCATTTAAATCTAACATGAGAGCAGTAATACAGCGCGTAACGCAGGCCAGTTGCACCGTAGATAGCCAGATTACCGGCGCAATAGAAAACGGCTTTTTGGTGCTGCTGGGCATTGAAGATGCCGATACGCAGGAAGACCTGGAGTGGCTGGCGCAGAAGATAGCCAACATGCGCGTTTTTGGCGACGAAAATGGCCTGATGAACAAGGCCCTGGCCGATATTGGCGGCAACATCCTGCTCATTAGCCAGTTTACCTTGTTTGCCAGCACCAAAAAGGGCAACCGCCCCGGCTTTACCCGCGCCGCCCGGCCCGACAAGGCCATACCGCTGTACGAGGAAATGATCAAACAGCTGGGCCAGCTGATAGGCAAGCCCGTGCAATGCGGCATTTTTGGAGCCGATATGAAGATCAGCCTGCTTAACGACGGGCCGGTAACCATCATCATCGATACCAAAAACAAGGAATAGCTGGCAAACCACATCCGTGTGTAACACCGGCCAGCTTTAGCCGTCAAAAAAAACAACCCTAAACCCCATCAAGCCCATGGCAAACCCGGCTACAAAAAACAAGGAACGCTTAATATTGCTGGCCTTCTTGCTGCTTAAACTCGTTTTGTCTTTTGTGTTGGTCAACAATGTTTACGAACTGCACCGCGACGAGTACCTGCATATTGACCAAGGCAGGCACCTGGCCGCCGGCTTTACTTCGGTGCCGCCACTCACCTCGCTTTTTTCTTGGCTTATCCAGGCCCTGGGCAATGGTTTTTTTATAGTCCGCCTGTTTCCGGCACTTTTCGGCATGCTCACCATTGCCTATTGCTGGAAAACCATCGACTTTTTAAAGGGCAACCTGCTGGCCAAGTGTCTTGTAGCAGTGGCGCTCATCTGTTCGTCGCTGCTCAGGCTCAACACGCTTTACCAGCCCAACTCTTTTGATGTATTGGCCTGGACGGTTGCCTTTTATTACCTGTTGCGCTATTTTAACGGCAGCCAACCCAAATACCTTTACTTTTTTGCCGTAACTATTGCCCTGGGCTTCCTGAACAAATACAACATCCTGTTTCTGGTGATGGGTTTGTTGCCAGCCATGATCATAACGCCGGGCAGAAAGGTTTTTGCCGATAGGCATTTTTATTTCGCCCTGCTTTTAGGCTTGGCCATGGTGCTGCCCAACCTCGTTTGGCAGGTAGGCCACCAGTTTCCTGTACTGAAGCATATGCAAGAGCTGCAGCGCACCCAACTGGTACATGTAAGCCGCTTCGGTTTCCTCATTAGCCAGCCCCTGTTTTTTATCAGTTCTATTTTTGTACTGCTGGCTGGCTTAGTTGGCCTTTTGCTGTACAAGCCGTTTAGGCCATACCGATGGGTGTTGCTTGCCTATATATTTACGATGGCCATTTTTACCTTCTTCAGGGCCAAAGATTACTATGCCTTGGGCCTTTATCCTATATTGCTGGCCTTTGGCGCTGCCTTTTTGGGGCAGTGGCTGGCCAAGCGGCGCGTACTGGGCACCAGTTTGTTTGTGTTTAACATCGGTTCTTTTGTGTACCTGCTGCCCCTCATTATGCCTGTTTATTCGCCGGCACAAATCGTGGCGCACCATAAGCGTTTTGAAAGGGTGGGTTCGCTACGCTGGGAAGATGGCAAAAACCACCAGCTGCCACAAGACTATGCCGACATGCAGGGCTGGGAAGAGCTGGCCCAACTAACCGATAGTGCCTATGCCCTGGTAAAAGACAAGGATGGCCTTTTGGTGCGCGCCGATAACTACGGACAGGCGGGCGCCATCAATTATTACTCTAAATACAAGAACATCAGTGCGGTGGCCTACAATGCCGATTATTTATACTGGTTTAACCTGGATAAGCCCATCAAAACCATAATCATGGTAACCGGCTACCACGACGAAGATCCGCTCAGAACCAGAGAAAAACCTTATTTTGCAAAAATCACCAAGATTGGCGAGATTAAAAATCCTTATGCCCGCGAGCGGGGTGCAGGTGTATTTTTGCTCGAAGGTGCCACGGCTGAGGTTACGCCCATCATTAAAAGAGAAATAGAAGAAGAAAAGCAATGACGATAAACGAAGCACAGGAAACGGTAGACCAATGGATCAAGACCACGGGCATCCGCTATTTTAACGAACTGACCAATACGGCCATCCTGATGGAGGAAGTGGGCGAAGTGGCCCGCATTATGGCCCGCAAATACGGCGAGCAGTCGTTCAAAAAAAGCGACGAGGAAGTGAACCTGGCCGACGAAATGGCCGATGTATTGTTCGTACTCATCTGCCTGGCCAACCAAACCGGCATAGACCTGAACCAGGCACTGGTTAAAAACCTGGAAAAGAAAACCATCCGCGATGCCGACAGGCACAAGAACAATGAAAAATTGAAATAGTTTGTTGGATGGTTAGTTAGTTGGTTGGTTTTTTAGTGGTTCGGTAACGAAGGCTGTTTGGCCTAATCCTTATTTCGTAATTACCGATGGATCAATCAACCTGTTCTCTACCGGCAACCCACTCACAACCGAGAACCCGTAACCCGTAACCGAAAACCCATAACCAAAAAAAAGCCCGCTGCTTGGCAACGGGCTTTTTTTGATCTACAATACCGCTCGTATCTTCTGGGCCGCTGCGGCCAGCTCGTCTTGTGAGGGTCTTAGTTTTTCTTTGGCAAAGTTCATATCGCTCACGTTGTTCATGGGGATGAGGTGGATATGCGCATGGGGCACTTCGAGGCCGATAACCGCCACCCCTACTTTTTTGCAGGGAAAGGCTTTTTTAACGCCCACCGCCACCTGCTTGGCAAACAGCATCAGCTTGGCATAGGTTTCGTCTTCAATATCGAAAATGTAATCCACTTCCCTTTTCGGGATTACCAGCACATGGCCCATTACCAAAGGGCTTACGTCTAAAAAGGCCAGAAAGTCTTCGTTCTCTGCCACTTTGTGTGCCGGAATATCGCCACTTACGATTTTAGAAAAGATGCTCATATCAGGATATTTTAGATTTGCGATTTTAGAATTACGATTTAGATTGAGGATTTGAACCTTAAGCTTACCTCGATATCTCTAGGATTTCGAATTCTATTTTGCCTGCCGGCACCTGGATTTCGGTCTTGTCGCCCACCGATTTGCCCAATAAACCCTGCGCAATTGGCGATTTTACCGAGATCTTTCCGGTTTTAAGGTCGGCTTCACTTTCGGCTACCAACTGGTAGGTCATGGTGGCGCCGTTCTTCACGTTTTTAATCTTAACGATAGAGAGGGCCAATACCTTCGAGGTATCTAATTTCGATTCGTCCAACAGGCGCGAATTAGCCAGGGTGGCTTCCAATTTGGCTATTTTGGCCTCGTGCAGGCCCTGCGCCTCCTTGGCGGCATCGTATTCGGCGTTCTCAGACAAATCGCCCTTATCGCGGGCTTCGGCAATGGCCTTTGCAATAGCCGATCTTCCTTCGGTTTTTAACTGGTGAAGTTCTTCTTTAAGTTTTTCTAATCCTTCTTTGGTATAATAAGTAATCTCTGCCATAACACTATTTCTTTTGCTTTAGTCTCTATAAAAAACAAACAAGACTATATTGGCCTCGGCCTCCATAGTCTTGCTGTGATTAAAACGAAGATATAAGGCAATTTTTATAAAAGCAAATATTTTAATCGAAAAAACAATCGCTCGACAATTGACCTTCTATTTTGCTACCTTAGTTCATTAATTAGCTTATTAATCTAAACTGAAATGAAAAAACTGATACTGGGCACTTTGTTGCTGGCCTGTTCATCGGCCGTTTTTGCACAAGAACTATATATGCCCCGCAACATTAAAGCGACCTACGAAAAAGGCACGCGCGCGATGGACGGCAAACCCGGCAAAAACTACTGGCAGAACCATGGCAAGTACAACATGGAAATCAGCGTTAACCCCGATACCAAGGTGGTAAGTGGCACCGAAAGCATCGAATACAGCAACAATAGCCGCGATACGCTCAAAACCATCACCATCCGCTTCGTCAACAACCTGCACAAGCCAACCTCATCACGAGGCTCTAATGTATCGCCCGATTTTTTGAGCGAGGGGCTCACCATTACTTCCTTCAAAATTAACGGCGAAACTTATAACGTCAATGCCAAAAACTGGGGCACTACCGGCGATGTTCGACTGAAAGCACCTTTGCTGCCAGGCCAAAAAGCCATGCTGAACATCGACTGGAACTATCCGCTATCCAAAGAAAGCGGCCGCGAGGGACAGATCAACCCCACCACCATGTTTGTGGCCTACAGCTACCCGCGCGTTTCGGTATACGACGATTATAACGGCTGGGACCGCGTTCCGCATACCGACCGCCAGGAGTTCTACAACGATTTCAATGATTACACTTTCGCCATCAAGGCACCTAAAAACTATATCGTTTATGCCACCGGCGATTTGCTGAACCCCGACGAGGTATTGCAGCCCGAATTTGCCGCACGCCTCAAAAAATCGTACACCAGCGACGAGGTTATCCATATTGCCAACGAGCAGGAAGTAAAAGAAGGCAAAGTGACCCAGCAAAACGACTGGAACACCTGGAAATTTATGGCCAATAACATTGTTGATGTTTGCTTCGGACTGAGCAGCACCTACATTTGGGATGCCGGCAGCGTGGTGGTCGATTCGAAAACCGGTCGCAGAACCAGCACCCAAGCCGCCTACGATGTAAAGGGCACCGACTTTGTAAACTCGGTTAAATTTAACAACTATGCCTTGGCCTGGTTCTCTAACAACTGGCCGGGCGTTCCTTATCCTTTTTCGAAAATGACGGCATTTCAGGGCTTTGCCGATATGGAATACCCGATGATGGTAAACGACTCGCAAACCGGCGACATGAAATTTGCCCAACTGGTGCAGGACCACGAAATTGCGCATACTTATTTTCCGTTTTACATGGGCATTAACGAAACGCGCTATGCCTTTATGGACGAAGGTTGGGCTACCACCCTCGAATATTTGATCGGCATTGCCGAACATGGCAAAGAATCGGCCGATAATTTTTATAAGAGTTTTAGGGTAAACAGCTACATCAGGGATAAATCAGGCGAAGAAGACCAGCCGATCATTACCATGTCTACCCAGGTATCGGGCGCAGGCTATGGCAACAACTCTTATGGCAAGGCTTCGTTGTCGTACCTGGCATTGAAAGACTTGCTTGGCGATGATTTGTTTAAAAAAGCACTGCACCATTACATGGACAACTGGAACGGCAAGCATCCTATCCCTTGGGATTACTTCAATTCGATGAACAGCGGTTCGGGCCAAAACCTGAACTGGTTTTTCCAAAACTGGTTTTTCACCAACAATTACCTCGACCTAAGGTTTGTCGAGGTTAAGAAAACTCCGGGCCCGCTACAGTTCCGTATAGAGAATGTGGGTGGCTTTGCCATTCCGTTTGATGTTATTCTTACGTTTGAGGATGGCTCTACCAAAAAAGAGCATTTTACGCCAGCCTTCTGGAAAGCAGGCAAATCGGGCACGATTAAAATGGCAGCAGGCAAGCCGGTAAAATCGATCAAGATCGACAACGGTATTTTTGTAGATGCTACTCCAGCCGATAATATCTGGACAGCGAAATAAAGCATACCGTCTGATAAACACTAGCCATAAAAAAAATCCCGAAGCAAGCTTTCGGGATTTTTTTTATGATTAAACCGTTCTTTTAATTACTCGTTAATAGCCGTACAGCTGGCCCGATGCTTTACCGGAAAGTTAAGCGAGTTGGCAATAAAGCACATTTTGTTGGCTTCTTCGTGCAGGGCATTAGCCAGGTCTTTTTGGGCCGCATCAGAAATCACCACCTCGGGTTGCAGCAACACTTCCTTAAACTGGCCGCTGCCATCGGCATTTTCTATCATTAGGCCCGCCGCATTATCTCTATATTCCAGCACCACGATTTCGTTTTTGGAACACAGGTGCAGGTACCACAACATGTGGCAGGAAGAAATAGACGACAGCAAAAGATCTTCGGGATTGTATTTAGTCTTATCGCCCAAAAAAGCAGAATCGGAAGAGCCCGCAATAGGCGTTTTGCCCGCTATCGAAACCACAAAATCGCGGTCGTACGAGCGATAGTCCATTGTGCCAGACCCTTTGTTTCCTGTCCAAACCAGTTCGGTTTTATATTGATGTTCCTTTGCCATGTCTTTGAGATTTGAGTATTAAGATAAGAGATTTAAGCCCTTATTTGCAAATTAAAAACGCTGAATCGACAGCAGGTTATGGCAATTTAAGGAATTATAAACGTATTTCCTTGAGTTTTTCGACCAGCACTTCGGAAATTTTACGGTACGAATCGAAAGTCCACCCGGCTACATGGGGCGTTAAAATCACTTGGTCTGATTCGCGCAGCTCTGTATACCATGGCTGCGCAGCTAGTGCCGGAAACTTTTCTGTTTCGAGCACATCCAATCCGGCGCCAATAATTTTTCCAGCCCTGATATTATTCAACACTGCCTGTGTATCGACAATTTCGCCCCGAGCGGTATTGATCAGAAAGATGGGTTTTTTAAAATGGAAAAAATACTCGTCGTTTACCATTTGCCTGGTTTCGGCGGTAAGCGGAATATGCAGGCTCAGCACATCGCTCTGCCTAACGATTTCTTCCATGCTTACTTCTTTGGCATAGTCATCGGTAAAGCCGGTTTTATATTTGTCGTAAGCCATTACCTCAACTTCAAAACCTGCCAGCTTTCTGGCCATTTTTTGGCCCATAAAGCCATAACCGATCAGGCCAACGGTTTTGCCTTTCAGCTCGTAGCCACGGTTGCCTTCCCTATCCCACACGCCATTGCGCACCTGCTGGTCGGCTTTGCGAAAATTATTCATCAGCGCCAGCAACAGACCTACGGCATGTTCGCCCACGGCATCGCTATTGCCTTCTGGTGCATTGATCAGTTTGATGTTTCTTGCTTTGGCCACTTCCTCGTCAATATTGTCTAGCCCGGCACCCGCACGAGCTACAAATTTAAGCCGAGGCGCCACATCCAACAGTTCTTGGTCTATCCTAAATTTGGTACGCACGGCAATACCCACATAATCTTTAATGATGGCTAGGGTTTCGGCACGTGTAATCAAGGGCAGGTCGTCAACTTCGAAGCCAAGAGTCCTGGCCTGTTCGGCAAATAGGGGATGGAGATCGTCTACAATTAAAATTTTTGGTTTCATGGCTTAAGAAGCAAGCATTAGTTGGCTCAGGTGTTGGGTTAGTTCAATAAAATCGGCTACGCTCAATTGTTCGGCGCGCTTATCAAAAAACGGATGCTGGTCCATCTGTTCTTTTTTGATGGTACCCGACAAGGCGTTGCGCAAGGTTTTGCGGCGCTGGTTGAACCCGGCTTTTACCGTACGCCAAAATAGCTTTTCATCGCAAGGCAGGGTCTCGGTTTGGTTTCTGCTTAAGCGGATTACCCCAGAATTAACCTTAGGAGGCGGATTAAAAGTGCCTGGCTTTACGGTAAACAGGTAGTCGATATCGTAATAAGCCTGGATCAGCACACTGAGGATACCGTACTCTTTGGTGCCCGATTTGGCCGCGCAGCGTTCGGCCACCTCTTTCTGGAACATGCCTACCATTTCTACCACGTTAGCACGATGTTCGAGAATCTTGAACAAAATTTGCGAAGAAATATTATAGGGAAAATTACCAATTACGGCAAATTTGCCCGGAAAAATAGCCGTTAAGTCGAGTTTCAGGAAATCGCCGTTAATGAGCCTATCGCCCAATTGCGGGTATTTTTGCTGCAAAAAGTGATAGGATTCTACATCGATGTCGATCAAAAAAGTTTCAAGGTTTTCTCTTTCCAGTAGAATATCAGACAAGATGCCCATGCCCGGCCCTACTTCCAACACCTGGCGGTACTGGTTGGTATGGACAAGGCCGTTTACAATCTTTTCGGCTATCTTTTTATCGGTTAAGAAATGTTGCCCTAAATGTTTTTTTGCTTTTACTAAACTCATTTTCTCGATTTTTACCGCTAAGCCCACAAAGGTAAGGTTTTATGACGCAATAATTCAGGAGAATGCATCAGCTTTGGTTTCATAAATCCGGCTATTCCATTATTTTGAACCATCAAGGCATGAGGTTTCATTAATGAAGTTATTTCAGGAGTTTTTAAATAATCTATGGCTCGTTACTTCACCACCTAAGGCACCTGAGTACTCCTAAGGGTTAATTGCTTTAGCCTTATGCCAGCTTGGCTCCAATAAAACCATTTTACTTAACGGCACTAAGGGTTCTTAGGTGATAAATATATTTGCCAAGGCGTCTATAACCTAACCTCAGACACCTAAGCTCATCTAAGCGTTGGAAAATCTTTTACTTAACATACAACTTGACACTTATGCTTAATGTACTGTGATTACGGTCAGAAAACCTGGCAATCTTTGTGGTTAACCATTATAATCGCTAATTTGCGCTAAATTCTTTTTGATAAGCATGAGCGACAAAGTTAAAATAGGCATCAGCATAGGAGACGTAAATGGAATAGGTTTAGAGGTAATCTTAAAAACCCTGGCCGAGCAGAAAATACTAGATTACTGTACTCCAATTGTTTACGGGCATACCAAGGTGGCTTCGTTTCACCGCAAATCTTTGCACATGAACGATTTTGCCTTCAACGTAATCGGCAGTGCCGACGCCGCCAACCCCCGCAAGGCCAACATGATCAACTGCTGGGAGGAAGATGTAAAAATTGAACTTGGCCAAGCCAACGAAACCGGTGGCAAGTATGCATTATTGTCGCTGCAAAAGGCAACTGACGATTTGCTGGCCGGTGCGATCGATGCCTTGGTAACCGCTCCCATCAACAAAAACAACATCCAATCAGAGAACTTCAACTTTCCGGGCCATACCGAATACCTGCAAGAACGCAGTGGCAGCAACGATGTACTGATGTTCCTGATCAGCGATAGCCTGCGCGTAGGCGTAGTGACCGGCCATATCCCTGTGAAAGAAGTACCACAGGCCATTACCCAAGAAAAAATCGTAAAAAAACTACAGCTCATCAACGATAGCCTGAAAAAGGATTTCTGGATAGAAAAGCCGAAAATAGCCGTATTGGGCCTTAACCCTCATGCCAGCGACAATGGCTTGCTGGGCAAAGAAGAACAGGAAATTATCAGTCCGGCCATCCAAGCGGCTTTCGACAAAGGCATTATCTGTTTTGGCCCTTATCCGGCCGACGGCTTTTTTGGCAACGGTACCTACAAGCAGTTCGATGCGGTGTTGGCCATGTACCACGACCAAGGACTTATTCCTTTCAAAACCATCGCTTTTAGCACTGGCGTAAACTATACAGCCGGATTAAAGTTTGTACGCACCTCGCCCGACCATGGCACAGGCTACGATATTGCAGGCAAAAACCTGGCCGACCCAACGTCGTTTATGGAAGCGCTTTTTGCCGCCATCCACATTGTGAAGCACCGCAGGGAACAGGAAGCCATGCTGGGCAATCAGTTAAAAACAGGTGGCAAGATTATCGAAACTGCAGCCGACGTGAAGGATGATGCGAATTAACCTCTTAAACTTACATCTATTTGATTAATCGCTCTCCATTAAATGCCAAGCTATGCTTTACGGTGCTTACCGTTTTAGCCAGCCTTTATTTTTCGTTTGGCTTTGGCAGGCAACCGGTCTTAAAACCCTCTAAAACAAATCATCAACCAACTGTTCCCAAAAGAGGGTTCACTAAAAAAGCCTCTTTTAAATCCACTCTCCCGTCTTTTTGCTCGGCCGTTCTCAGCGGGAACACTTGCGTTGGCAGTACCTTAACCTTAAACAGCAGTGATCCTGTTGCTTCCATATCCTGGTTGTTGGATGGAGTTTCCGTACTTGACCAAACCATCAATAAGCAGAACAACGGGCAAGTGGTTGCAGGCGGCAATGGAACCGGAAATGCAGCCAATCAGCTTTATAATCCAAACCGACTTTTTGTTGATCAGGAAGGCAACATGTACATTCCCGACATGGCCAACAACAGGATCCAAAAATGGACGTCTGGAGCCACATCGGGAACAACCATTGCTGGTGGCAATGGAACTGGCAATGCACCTAATCAATTTAATAGGCCAACCGCAGTTACAGCCGATGCTTTGGGAAATATTTATGTGGCCGACCAAAACAATTCTCGCATACAAAAATGGAGTGTTGGCGCAACTTCAGGCGTTACGGTTGCTACTTCATTAAACACACCTACCGGAATTTGCCTGGACGCTGCCGGCAATTTATACGTATCTGAGCAAAATGGCCAATGTGTACGGAAATATACAAATGCAACCGGAACAGGTGTAATTGTTGCTGGCGGAAATGGCTACGGAAGCTCTTCGAACCAACTTGCTAGCCCTACCGGCATCTTTGTAGACAACAAAAACAATCTTTATATCTGTGATACGGACAATTCGAGAATCCAAAAATGGGTTATTGGGGCCAGTTCAGGCACTACGGTTGCCCGTATCAGCGGTAATCCGCTCGGGGTTTATGTTGATGGCACCGACAATATCTACATTACCGATTATACTGGGTTTAGCGTACAAAAATGGCCTTCTGGCGCAAGCAATGGCACCATTATAGCAGGTGGCAACGGACAGGGAAGCAATCCTAATCAGATTACACCTGCTGGTGTTTGGATGGATAAATATAATAACCTCTACGTTTCCGACTTTTTAAATGGGCGAATCATCAAGTTTTCTAATATTTATACTGGAACCTATACCGCACTTAAGGCGGGAACTTATACGGCCAAAATCACAACGACCTCCGGCTGCATTGCAATATCAAATGCCATCGTTGTACAAAACAATGCGACGCCCAAAATAACAATTTCATCGAACACCACAGTTGCTTGTAGCCAATTTGGACCTACTTTTACAGCTTCGATAGCAGATGGAGGCGCCAACCCAACTATACAATGGAAGGTGAACAGTGTAGCTGTACCAAACGCCAATGCCACTTCGTTTGCTGCATCGGGCTTAAAGGCCGGCGATTTAGTAAGCTGCGAAGTGATTAATAATGATATATGCGTAATCAATGCCCTAGCTTTGAGTAATACAATTGCACTTATTACTCCAATAGAAAGTCCAACGGTTAGCATCGATCTCGACCGCAATAATGTTTGCCAAGGCGCTAAACTTACTTTTACGGCTACCGCAACCAATGCCGGCACATCTCCTTCATATCATTGGAAAATCAACAATGTTGCCTTGCCAAGTGCCACAGGCAATGTTTTCGAAAGTACTGATCTAAACGACAACGACGAGGTGAGTTGCGAAATAAACAGCGATGCCCAATATTGTCAAGCCACAGCAATTGCAAGCAGCAATATCGTAAAAGTTAAAGTAAATCCAATCTTAACGCCAAGCATCGCTATTGTGGCAGATCAAACTAAGATTTACGAAAACACCAATGTTACATTTCGTGCCAACACGACCAACGAAGGAACTAGCCCTACTTACCAATGGTTTGTTAATGGCTACCCGACCGGATCTGACAATAGTACATTTACGACCAATTCTTTAAAAGATGGCGATGAAATAAACTGCCTACTAAACGTCAGCACCTTATGCACAAGCTCCAACACAGTCGTTTCTAACACTTTGATCATAACCGTAATCAAAGTCATTAAAGTAGTCCCATCAAACACCTTTACGCCGAATGGTGATGGCGTTAACGATTTATGGACAATAGAGGAGCTTAAAAGTTTCCCTAAATGCAAAGTACAGGTCTTCAACAGAAACGGCACGGAAATCTACAACTCAATTGGCTATGCAAAGCCTTGGGATGGCACTTACAAAAACAAAATATGCAATCCCGGGGTATATTATTACGTCATTAATTTAGATGGCGATAAAATTATTTCGGGAAGCCTGACCCTCTTAAAATAGTGTATTTTCGGAATATAAGGCTTAAATTTGCTTAAGCTTAACCCCCCAACCTATGCAACACCAAACCTCACCAATCATACAGCCTGCCGAACTGCTTGCATTAGCCAACGATCCAAACTTGGTCTTGATCGATGCCAGCGCGGGTTCTAAAGTCAGGTATGACGAAAAGCATTTAAAAGGCGCCTTATATATCGACCTGAATACCGATCTGGCTGATATTAAAGCCGACTATGCCGATGGTGGCAGGCACCCCCTGCCTACTACCGATCAGTTTGCAACGGTTTTGGGCAAATTCGGAATTTCGCCAAGCAGCCATGTGGTGATTTATGACGACAAAAACGGCTCCAACGCTGCTGCGCGTTGCTGGTGGATGCTGAAAGCCATAGGCCATCCGAAAGTACAAGTGCTTAACGGAGGATTTAATGCGGGCATCGAAGCGGGTTTTGCAACAAGAGGTGAAGTTGAAACACCAAAAGAAACAGGCAAATATCCGATCGGGAATTGGAATTTAACCCAGGCAGCCCTTAGCGAAGTAGAAGAAGCCAGCAAAAACGGCAAGCAATTGATTATTGACGTGAGAGACGCCAATCGTTATGCCGGACTTACCGAACCCATCGATCTAATAGCGGGCCATATTCCGGGGGCGGCCAATATTCCTTTTACCGAAAACCTCGACAGCAATGGCTGGTTTTTGGCACCCGACGTTTTAAAGGCAAAATACGAAAAAGCCTTAACCGGTTTTGGTGCTGCGCAAACCATTGTACATTGTGGATCTGGTGTAACTGCCTGCCATACCTTACTGGCCATGGCCTATGCCGGCTTGCCTATTCCTAAACTCTATGTAGGTTCGTGGAGCGAATGGTCGAGAAACGACAAAGAGATGGTGCTCGCGCCGAAGGGCTAGCTTGCAGCCGATAGTAAGCAATTGCTATGGACTAATCCTCTCCATTTAATCATCCAACAATTCAACATATCGTTCCCAAACGCAAGCCAGCCGTCCAACCAGCTACTGCCCAATGAACTATTGAACAAACGAACCGCATTCTATTTTGCAAAAATATTTCTCTTTAAATAAAATTCTTTCTACCTTTGCAGGCTAAAATTTAGTTACAATTGAAAGCGTTAAAACAATTTTCAATCCCGTTTACTGGCTTGAAACTGGGCAAGCACCAGTTCGAGTTCGAGATTGACAAAAGCTTTTTTGATGCATTTGAGTACTCTTTGGTAAAAGATGGAGCACTTAAAGCCACAGTTGAGCTAGATAAACAAGAAACGATGCTGCTATTGGATTTCCACGTCTGGGGAACGATACAGCTGAATTGCGACAAATGTTTATCTGAGTTTGCCCAGTCAATTGAACTGAAGGAGAGGCAGATTGTAAAATTTACCGAAGACGAAGGAGAAAGCGATGATTTAGACATCATCATCCTTCACAAAAAGGAAAGCGCTATCGATGTTTCGGAATCGATTTACGAATTCATTACCGTGGCGGTTCCCTACATTAACAGTTGTGCGCAAGCCGGACAGGAATGTGATCAGCAAATGCTGGCCACTTTAGACAAACTATCGGGCGAAAGCACAACGCCAGAAGAAGAACAAAATGACGACCCACGTTGGGCCGCCTTAAAAAAATTAAAATAAATAATTAAACAAATCAGCAATGGCACATCCAAAACGCAAGGTTTCTAAACAAAGAAGAGACAAAAGAAGAACTCACTATAAAGCAGTAGCACCTTCTTTGACCACATGCCAAACTACTGGTGCTGTACACTTACCTCACCATGCTTACAATGTTGACGGCAACTTGTACTACAACGGCAAATTAGTTATAGAAAACACTTCGATAGGTTAATTTTCTGAAAAATTTTTGTGCTTTCCATTGGTTTAAGTTTTAACTTAGACTGATAGAATTAAAAGCGTTTAGCTTAACCGCACAAAAGATTTTTTACTATGAAAATAGGTCTCGATATTATGGGCGGAGACTATGCTCCTAAAGCAATTGTTTTAGGAGCAATAGCGGCCCATCAATCCCTTACTCCCGATCAGCATTTGGTGCTTATCGGAGATACCCAGCAGATTAAACCTCTACTCGCCGATCAAGGATTCAATCCTGATCACTTCGAATTTGTACACACCGACGAAGTGATTGGCATGGGCGAACATCCCACGAAGGCCATCCTTCAAAAACCAAATTCAAGCATAGCTGTAGGCTTTCAACTCTTAAAAGAAGGCAAAATCGATTCGTTTGCAAGCGCAGGCAACTCTGGTGCTATGCTGGTTGGTGCCGTTTTTAGCGTTAAAACCATTCCTGGCATTATCCGTCCTTGTTTATGCACCATCGTGCCCAAGCTTAAAGGCGGCACAGGTTTGCTGCTAGACGTTGGCGCCAATGCCGACTGCAAGCCCGATACGCTTTTGCAATTCGGCATACTCGGCAGCCTTTATGCCGAAAACGTGATGCAGATCGAAAAGCCCAAAGTGGCCCTGATGAATATTGGCGAAGAAGACGAAAAAGGCAATATGCTTTCGCTGGCCACCTTTCCTTTGATGAAAGAAACCGAACTTTTCAACTTTGTTGGCAATGTGGAAGGCCGCGATTTGTTTAACGACAAGGCCGATGTAATTGTTTGCGACGGTTTTACGGGCAACGTAATGCTGAAACTGGCAGAATCGTTTTATGTGCTAACCATCAAAAAAGGATTGAAAGACGAGTTCTTCGACCGTTTCAATTACGAAAACTACGGCGGAAGCCCGGTTTTGGGCGTCAATGCACCTGTATTGATCGGTCATGGAATTTCGAGCCCAGAAGCTGTAAAAAATATGATTTTTCAATCCAGAGACATGATCACTACCGGACTGGTAGGCAAAATACAAGCTGCATTCCAATAATTTAAACTTAACACAATGAATAAAATTCACGCTGCTATTACTGCGGTTCACGGTTATGTTCCAGATTATATCCTTACCAATCAGGAACTGGAAACCATGGTTGACACAAACGACGAATGGATTACGACGCGAACGGGCATTAAGGAGCGAAGAATATTAAAAGGCGAAGGTCTGGGCACTTCTGATATGGCTGTGGAGGCTGTAAACGGCTTGCTTAAAAAGAGAGGGATTACGGCCGAAGAAATAGACCTGATCATTTTCTGTACAACCACCCCCGATTTTACATTTCCGGCTACAGCCAACGTGCTGGCCGATAAAATAGGCGCCAAAAATGCCTGGGGCTACGACCTGCAGGCCGCCTGCTCGGGTTTTATTTATGGCTTAACCACCGGCTCGCAGTTTATCGAGGCGGGCAAACACAAAAAAGTATTGGTAGTTGGTGGCGATAAGATGTCGGCCATTATCAATTATGAAGACCGTGCTACCTGCATTATTTTCGGCGATGGCTGCGGTTGCGTACTGCTTGAGCCGAATGAAGAAGGCCTGGGCATACAAGATTCGATCTTAAGGTCTGATGGTTCCGGCGGCAAATACCTGGGCATGAAAGCCGGCGGTTCTGTAAAACCAGCTTCGCACGAAACCGTTGATGCCAAAGAGCACTTTGCACACCAGGAAGGACAAACCGTATTTAAATTTGCCGTAACCAATATGGCCGATGTAGCCGCCGAAATCATGGAGCGCAACAGCCTGACTTCTGACGATGTGGCTTGGCTAGTGCCACACCAAGCCAACAAACGCATTATCGATGCCACCGCTTCGAGAATGGGCGTTGGTTCTGAAAAGGTAATGATCAACATCGAGCGTTACGGAAACACTACTAACGGCACTATCCCGCTTTGCCTGTGGGAATGGGAAAGCCAACTCAAAAAAGGCGACAACATTATCTTGGCAGCTTTTGGCGGAGGCTTTACCTGGGGCTCGGTTTACCTGAAGTGGGCCTACGGCGAGTAACAGAATAGGAAATAGCAATAAGAATTGGGGCAATAAGCCTAAAAAATGGCTCTCCTATTCTCTATTTCCCAATCGCTATTCTCTGTATTAAAATAAAACAAAAAAACTATAACTTAGTTAATTCATAAGACACCAATTTTTTTAACATAACAACGAAAGAATGGATATTAAACAAATTCAGGAACTCATCAAATTTGTTTCTCGTTCGGGGGTAAACGAAGTGGCGATTGAGCAAGAAAACTTCAAAATTACCATCAAAACCAACCAGACACCTGTTTACGTAAACGCAGCATTACCTGCGCCAGTGGCGGCCGCACCTGCAGCGCCTGTAGCAGCACCTGTGCAACCAGCAGCAGAAGCAAAAGCACCTAGTGCACAAGCCACTGAGGACACCTCGAAATACATTACGGTAAAATCGCCAATGATCGGTACCTTCTACCGCTCGTCTAGCCCCGATAAGCCAGTTTTTGTAAATGTTGGCGACGAAATTAGCGCCGGCAAGGTAGTTTGCATTATCGAGGCCATGAAATTGTTTAACGAAATTGAAAGCGAAGTTTCAGGACGCATCGTTAAAGTATTGGTTGATAATGCTTCGCCGGTTGAATACGACCAACCTTTATTCTTAGTAGAACCTATTTAATCGTAGTGTCCAGATAAGGGACAAAAGATACTGAGCAAAATTTTGTTGCGCTTTACATGTCTGCAATCTCTTATCTCAAATATAAAAGCATGTTTAAAAAAATATTAATTGCCAACAGGGGCGAAATCGCTTTGCGTATTATCCGTACCTGTAAGGAAATGGGCATAAAAACCGTTGCGGTTTACTCTACAGCTGATCGGGAGAGCTTGCACGTACGTTTTGCCGATGAGGCTGTTTGTATAGGTCCGCCACCAAGTAAGGATTCTTACCTGAGCATCCCTAATATCATCTCTGCGGCAGAGCTAACCAATGCCGATGCCATCCATCCGGGTTATGGCTTCTTGTCTGAAAACGCCAAGTTTTCGTCGGTTTGCCGCGATTACGGAATCAAATTTATCGGCGCTACGCCAGAGCAAATCAACAGCATGGGCGACAAATCATCGGCCAAAGAAACGATGAAGAACGCTGGCGTACCCACCATTCCAGGTTCTGAAGGCTTGCTGGAAAGCGTAAAAGACGGCATCAGGATTGCCAACGAAATGGGTTACCCTGTTATCTTAAAAGCTACTGCCGGCGGCGGCGGTCGTGGGATGCGCATTGTGTGGAAAGATGAAGATTTTGAAGCCGCTTGGGACAGTGCCCGTCAGGAATCTGGCGCAGCCTTTGGCAACGACGGCCTTTACCTCGAAAAATACATCGAAGATCCACGCCACATCGAAATCCAAATCATTGGCGACCAATATGGCAAAGCCTGCCACTTGTCCGAAAGGGATTGCTCTATTCAGCGCCGTCACCAGAAATTGGTAGAAGAAGCTCCTTCTCCATTTATGACACCAGAATTGCGTCAAAAAATGGGCGAAGCCGCCATTAAAGGCGCCTTGGCCGTAAACTACGAAGGCGCTGGTACCGTAGAGTTTTTGGTCGACAAACACCGCAACTTCTACTTCATGGAAATGAATACCCGCATCCAGGTAGAGCATCCGGTAACCGAGGAAGTGATCAACTTCGATTTGATCAAAGAACAAATCAAAGTAGCCGCTGGCATTCCGATTTCGGGCAAGAATTACATGCCTGATATGCATGCCATCGAATGCCGTATCAATGCCGAAGATCCTTTCAACAACTTCAGGCCTTCGCCAGGCAAGATTACCAACTTCCACTCGCCGGGTGGACATGGTGTACGCGTTGATACCCACGTATATGCGGGCTATCAAATTCCGCCTAACTACGATTCGATGATTGCCAAACTGATTTGTGTGGCCCAAACCCGCGAGGAGGCGATCTGTACCATGGAGCGTGCCTTGAGCGAATTTGTGATCGAAGGAGTTAAAACCACCATTCCGTTCCATTTGAAACTGATGAAAGACCCTAACTTTAGGGCGGGCAACTTTACCACCAAATTCATGGAAACATTCGAATTCTCAGAATAAAAAGGATTATGTCCAAATAATTTAATCTTTTTATAGATTTAAATCGTAAATACCATTCTATATCAAACAGAATGGTATTTTTGTTTACAACTATTTTCAATGAGCGACAATAAAGCAAAAGACCTGATCGATTCGATCAAAAACAAAGGGAAAAGCCTAGAGGCAGAGATGTCTTTTTTCGACCATCTTGACGTATTGAGGAAACACCTGTTAAGAGGGCTGCTTGTAGTAACCATCCTAACTTGTTTTGCCTTCTATTTTTCCGATTTCATTTGGGCCGACATCATCATGATGCCAAAAAACCCAGCCTTTTGGACGTATCGCATGATGTGTAAGCTTTATGAAATGTTTCCTTCAGTAATTGGCAAGGAGTTTTGTATCCAAAAAATCGATGCAAAAATCATCAACACCGAAATGTCGGGCCAGTTTACTTTGCAAATGAACTCTTGTATTACGGCTGGTATCATTTTGGGCATCCCCTATTTGTTGTTTGAAATCTGGTTGTTCATTAAACCCGCCTTGTTAGAAGCCGAGCGCAAATCGGCCAGAGGCTTTGTATTTTTTGCCTCTGTTTTGTTCTTCTTGGGCGTACTTTTTGGATATTACATCATCTGTCCGCTTTCCATCAACTTCTTGATCAACTTTACTGTTGATCCGAGCATACAAAATACCTTCACCATTGATTCTTATTTGTCAACGGTACTAACCCTGACTTTAGGAACGGGTATTATTTTTCAGTTGCCGGTTGTCATCTTCATCCTTTCGAAACTGGGTGTAATGACCCCTAAGTTTATGCGCAAGAGCAGAAGATATGCGGCCATTTTGATTTTGGTGATTGCCGCCGTAGTTACACCTACTGCCGATCCGTATACCATGATGATCGTAGCCCTGCCTTTGTTCCTGCTTTACGAATTGAGCATCATGATTTCGGCCAATATTGAAAAGAAAAAGCTAAAGGCAGAAAAAGAGCTCTATAAGGCTTAGCCTTGAGCCACAGGTGAACAGTTTTTATAAGCAAGGCCAACATCCGGCCAAAACAAAGCTATGAATCTGTGGCTATACAATTTTCAAAGCACGTTGCAAGCAGCTAAATTAGCTCCTTTTAATGGCGATATGTCGCAACAAAAAATTTACGCATAAGCTCCATAATTCTATATAAATTTGAGAATGGCTACAAACCCAAAACTAAAAATTGCAATTGGCGCAGACCACGCCGGTTTTGAATACAAAGAAATGCTCAAAACCTACCTATCGGATTACGAAATAAAAGACTTTGGCACGCATAGCGCGGATTCGGTCGACTATCCCGATTTCGCACATCCAGTAGCATCAGCGGTAGAAAGCAAGGAATTTGATTTCGGGATTTTGGTTTGCGGCAGTGCCAACGGCGTAGCCATTACAGCCAACAAACACCAGCAAATCAGGGCCGCCATTTGCTGGGAAAAAGAAATTGCGGCATTGGCCAGACAGCACAACAACGCCAACATCATCTGCATTCCGGCAAGGTTTGTATCGACTGAATTGGCTAAGGAAATGGCAACCACTTTCTTAAATACGCCTTTTGAAGGAGGCCGACACGAGAAGAGGGTCGACAAAATAGCTTGCTAACTTACAAGGCAGAAGGTTGAAGACCAAAGGTCGGTTAACCCAAAGCCAGCTGACTTATATAATAAAACTTAACCAAAATTTGATGAAAAAACAATTTCTATACACCGGGCTTGCAGTAATGCTGAGCCTGAGTGCGACGGCGCAGAAAGACCAAAACGCCGTCAAATTTGGTCAGACCATAAATCCAGAGCGTGGCAGGGCCCACTTGTCTATCTTGGCTTCTGACGAGTTTGAAGGCAGGGAAACCGGCAAAAAAGGAGCTTGGATGGCTGCCGACTACATTAAAAAGCAATTCCAAAGCTTTGGCTTGAAAGGACCTGTTAAAGAAGGTAATGATCCTTATTTCCAAAAATTGGGCTATGCTTCCATCAGCTTGTCTAAATCTGCTTTAACTGTAGGAGGACAAACCAAAGAGAGTCTTAAAGATTATTATATCACGCCTAACACCGTAAGTGCAACAGGTTTTGACATCAAAGCTAATTCTGTAATTTTTGCGGGATATGGCATGAACAAGGAGAGCTTTAACGATTACGAAGGCCAAGATGTTGCCGGCAAAGTAGTTATGATTTTTGCTACTGGCGACCCAACTGCAACAGGCACTCCTGCACCACAACAAGGCAGAAGAGCACCTAGTGGCGCTGGAAGCTTGCAAGTTAAACTTAAATACCTATTAGAACACAAAGCCGCTGGTGTTTTAGTAATTAACCAAATCGTTGATAACCTTTCGCCTCAGATGCGAAATGTATTGCAAAATGGCAATCCATACCTAAAAACAACTGAAAGAGTAAAAGCAATGGCTGCTTCTGCTTCATTGCCAACGGTAACTATTGGTACAACGGTGGCCAATCAAATCTTGGCAGCAGCAGGTACCAACCTTGACGATATCAAGAAAAAAATTGCTGAAACTGTTAAACCGGCTACTACAGTAATCAATATTCCAGTTCAATTTGCAGCACAAAGTAAAGAGACCGATGTTAGAGCAGAAAACGTATTGGGCTTCTTGGAAGGTTCTGATCCAAAATTGAAAAATGAAGTATTGATCATTACCGGCCACTACGATCACATTGGTTTGGTACAAGATCCTAATGCCAAAGACAAAGTAAACAACGGTGCCGACGATGATGGTTCGGGTACTACCGGTGTATTGTTAATGGCCGAAGCTTTCTCTAAAGCTAAAAAAGCTGGCAAAGGACCAAAAAGGAGTATCTTGTTCATGACTGTGGTAGGTGAAGAAAAAGGCCTTCTAGGTTCTGAATGGTATTCGGAGCATCCCGTATTTCCTGTTGAAAACACCATTGCCGATTTAAATACCGATATGATTGGCCGTGTGGGTGAGCCTTATTTGGGCAAACCTGATAGTGCCAACTACGTATATTCTGTAGGTTCTTTCAAATTGAGCACCGAGCTAGGCAAACTCGCCGAACAGGTGAACGATACCTATACCAAAATGATATTAGATTACAAGTTTGACGACCCAAAAGATCCTCAACAAATCTACTACCGTTCTGACCATTACAACTTCGCCAAATTGGGCATTCCTGTAATTTTCTATTATGATGGCATGTTAGAGCAGGATTATCATAAACCTGGCGACGAGGTGAGCAAAATCAATTTTGAATTATTGGCCAAACGTGCACATTTAACCTATTATCTAGCTTGGGAGCTGGCCAACAGGCCTAACCGACCGGTAGTAGATAAAAACGCAGATGGTACGCCTAAAACCAAATAAAGTAAAATAAAGATTAAAAAATCCCGATAACCAAAACTATCGGGATTTTTTATGCTTGCCCAAACGTAAAGCCCTTGGTTGCGAAAAAATTTAAGGAGGAAATGGAGCTAAATACATACCTGCCACTTACATTTTCCGTTATCCATTTTACATTTTATAGTATATTTGGGCATGAGTAAAACGGCAGAAGATTTTTTGGTAAAAGCTGATGAAAAGGCATTTGATGTAGCGCACCGTAAAACGATCAATTTCAATATTGGCAGATACAATACCGCTGTTGAACGTGGGCTATCCAAATTCGAAAATCTCGAAAACTCAAAGAAAAAAGCACATACCATCAAATGGCGCGTGATGGAAAACCTCGATAAGCTCCTGCCCGAATTCGAAGCCAACTTTCAGAAACGTGGCGGCAAGGTCATTTGGGCCAATGATGCGGCCGAAGCACAAAAAGAAATTCTCAACATCATCCAGAAAGCAGGTGGCAAAACAGTCATTAAATCCAAATCGATGACGACCGAAGAAATCCACCTCAACGAATTTCTGGAAGCACACCACATCGAATCATTAGAAAGCGACCTGGGCGAGTACATTGTACAACTGCTGGGCCAAGCGCCTTACCACATTGTAACACCCGCCATGCACTTGAGCAAGGAACAGATTGCCGAACTGTTTCATGAAAAATTTGGTACACCAATAGATGCAACGCCTCAGCAACTCACCCAAAAGGCAAGAGAACTGTTGCGCGAAAAATACCTGACTGCAGACATCGGCATATCGGGAGGCAACTTTTTAATTGCCGATACCGGCAGCATTGCCTTAACCGAAAACGAAGGCAACGCACGTTTATCAACTACATTTCCTAAAATCCACATTGCCATTGTAGGCATCGAAAAACTGATTCCTTCTATCGCTGACCTCGACCTTTTTTGGCCACTGCTTGCCAGTCACGGCACAGGACAAAACCTTACGGTTTACAATACCATTTTAAGCGGTCCCCGTCAGGCCAACGAAACCGATGGTCCGGAAGAAATGTATGTGGTATTGCTCGACAACGGGCGTACCAATCTGTTGGCCCAAAAAGAACAACGCCAAGCCCTCTATTGCATCCGTTGTGGCGCCTGCTTAAATGCCTGCCCCGTTTATAAAAATATTGGAGGCCATACCTACGATACAACCTATAGCGGGCCTATTGGCTCTATCATTACACCGCACTTTAAGGGAATGGCCGAGTTTAAACACCTGAGCTATGCCTCCAGCTTATGCGGCAAGTGCTCGGAAGTATGCCCGGTTAAGATCGACATCCACAAAATGCTACTGCTGAACAGGCGCGATGCCGCCAGTGCGCACGAAAACAGCAAAACAGAAGAAATTGGCTGGAAGCTTTGGAAAAAAGGCATGCAAAAACGTTCGTTGATGGATATGGTTGGCGGCAAGGCCAAGAATTTCTTTTTGAAAAGGTTCTTTAAAAAGAGCTGGGGCAAATACCGCAGCATGCCAGAAATTGCCAACAAGTCTTTTGCCAAGCAGTGGGAAGAAAAACAGAAAAATCCAGAATCTTAGGCCGAAGATCACTAGCTTAGCTAAGCTTAAAAACCTAACCAAATTATATGCAATTCGACAGAAAAGGTAAAGACAATGCACAACTGTTGGCTTTTTACAAGGCCATACTTTATCCCAGAATGGTTGAAGAAAAGATGCTCATCCTCTTGAGGCAGGGCAGAATTGGCAAATGGTTTTCGGGTATTGGGCAAGAAGCCATTGCGGTGGGCAGCACTTTGGCCATGCAAAACGACGAGTATATTTTGCCGATGCACCGCAATCTGGGCGTTTTTACCAGTCGCCATATTCCCTTAAAAAAACTAATGGCCCAATGGCAGGGCAAAATATCAGGCTTTACCAAAGGTCGCGACCGTTCTTTCCACTTCGGAACACAGGATTATAAAATTATCGGCATGATTTCGCACTTGGGTCCGCAAATGGCTTTGGCCGATGGAATTGCACTGGCCGACATCATTGCCAAACAACCAAAGGCTACTTTGGTATTTACTGGCGAGGGCGCTACCAGCGAAGGCGATTTTCATGAAGCCATCAACGTGGCATCGGTATGGAATTTACCGGTTATTTTTCTCATCGAAAACAATGGCTATGGTCTTTCTACGCCAATAAACGAGCAGTTTAACTGCAAACATTTGGTAGATCGGGCCATTGGCTACGGCATAGAAGGCATCCAGCTAGACGGCAATAACCTACTGGAAGTGTATGACACGATTGATCGCGTAGCCCAGGATATCAGAACCAACCCTCGTCCTGTACTTATCGAATGCCTTACGTTTAGAATGCGTGGCCACGAAGAGGCATCGGGCACCAAATATGTTCCTCCACATCTTTTTGACGAATGGGCAATTAAAGACCCTGTTAAAAATTTTGAAGCCTATCTTGTTGAGCAGGGCATTTTAAACGAGGAGCTTATTGGCACCATCAAAAGCGAATTTAAAGCAAGCATTGAAGCCGAGGTTGAAGAAGCCTTTAACGAAGCCGAACCTACCGCCAACGAATGGGCTGAAGAAGTTGACATGTATGCGCCTTACCAACCCGAAGAAATAGCTCCGGGCACTGCGCAAAGCGAAAAGCGCTATTTGGATGCCATTAGCGATGGCCTACGCGAAAGCATGCAAAAACACCCGAATCTGGTGATAATGGGACAGGATATTGCCGAATATGGCGGTGCCTTTAAGATTACGGAGGGTTTTGTAGCCACTTTTGGCAAAGCAAGGGTACGCAATACCCCAATCTGCGAATCGGCGATTGTGGGAGCTGGCTTGGGCCTTTCTATCAACGGCTATAAAGCAGTGGTTGAAATGCAGTTTGCCGACTTTGTAAGCTGTGGCTTCAATCAGATCGTCAACAACCTGGCCAAAACGCATTACCGCTGGGGCGAGAAGGCCGATGTGGTTGTACGGATGCCTACGGGTGCGGGCACAGGCGCAGGGCCTTTCCATTCGCAGAGCAACGAAGCCTGGTTTACCAAAACCCCGGGCTTAAAAGTGGTTTATCCCGCATTTCCTCATGATGCCAAAGGCTTGCTGATCAGTGCCGTTAACGACCCTAATCCTGTTATTTATTTCGAACACAAATACTTGTACCGCAGCCTGAGCGGCTTGGTACCCGACGGCTATTACACCACCGAAATCGGCAAGGCTCATGTATTGAAACAGGGCAACCAATTGAGTATCATCACTTATGGCTTAGGGGTACATTGGGCACTCGAATATTTAGAAAAACACCCAGAAATTTCAGCCACGTTGGTTGATTTGGTAAGCCTGCAACCCTGGGATAGAGAAACTGTTACAGAAGCCGTTAAAGCAACTGGCCGGGTAATTATTCTTCATGAAGACACCTTAACCAACGGTTTTGGAGCAGAGCTTTCGGCCTGGATTGCCGAACATTGTTTCGAATATTTGGATGCGCCGGTGATGCGTTGCGCGAGCTTAGATACCGCTATCCCGATGAGCAAGGTATTGGAAGAAGATTTTTTGGCGAAGAAAAGGCTTGGTGAAGCTGTAGAAAGAATTTTAGCTTATTAAAAAAGGGGCTGTCGGCCCCTTGATATCTCTACGTTCTGTTTACGGTTCTAATGGATATGGCCCTCCTACTCCATCCAATGTGCAGTTAGCCTGATTGGCCACGTATTCTTCATAGCGAATGCATCCTCCCCAAACTGCGGTATGTGTTTCTGAAGTAGGCGGATTGCTCTCCCAGCCCCAGGCTCCCCAAATACCTCCGGGGTGGTTCACAATAATATCGTAGCTTAAAACGCAACGGACCAGTACCGACCCCTCCCCACAATAACTACCTCCTTGTACACCACCAGTAACTTTTTTCATTTCATCTCTGCTAAGCGCATTTAATTTTTTCATGTTTTTCTCTTGGTTTTGGTAAAGTAAGCCCATTCTGCCCGGCTTACTTAGGCAGCACTAAAAAACGTAAGTACACGTTTGGATAAGGTGTTTGCAAACTTGAACCTCGGGTAAGCTTGTTGCTTATTTTTGACAAAATTTCAACTAACTTATTAGTATAAAATTAGGCTTATTTGCTATCTTAAGGTACTGCTTAACGGACATTTTTAAGCTTAAACGGCATAAAATTCTCCTTATAGAGAATAATATTATTCCTACCTAAAAAACTATTGACTAACAACATGCTATCAAAACTTAGACTTAAAAAGACTGAAATGAAGACGGTAAGGAGCGGCAATATCCGCAAGTACAGAAACGAAAGGTGCCTTACTCAAGAATATATGGCCAACGAGCTTGGGATTGGCCAAAGCGCCTACCAAAAAATAGAAACTGGCGAGGTAAGCCTGTCCATGGACCGCCTATTGCAGATTGCTGCCATTTTAGACAAACCAATCGAAGCCTTTATAGGCGATGGCACAGATCCTAATCAGGGAAACCTGAACAATGGCAACACCAAAGAAATAGAACTGATGCAGAAGATGATCCTCCAGCAAGAAAAAAGAATAGAGGAGCTTGAGGCGAAGGTTGAAAGAAAAAATGCGAAAATAGAAGAACTCAAGCAAGTACTGAGCCTAAAAAACTAAATGATTTGGTTATGGCATACCCCTGAATCTGTCTCTTATACACATCTGACGCTGCCGACGAACCACGACAAAAAAATGTTTTTTTGGGAGGGGGGGGGGGGGGGGGGGGGGGGGGGTGGGGGGGGGGGGGGGGGGGGGG
>NZ_JAELUC010000385.1 GCF_016429155.1 Pedobacter sp. ASV12
CCAGCTTATAGCTATTCATGGGCTCCAAGTGGCGGAACCGCTGCTACAGCTACGGGCTTAGTTGCAGGAAACTACACAGTAACGATAACTGATGCAAATGGCTGCAGTATTACGCGCAGCTTTACCACTGTCTCTTATACACATCTCCGAGCCCACGAGACAGTACTCATGATCGCGTATGCCGTCTTCTGCTTGAAAAGGGGGGGGGGGGGGGGGGGGGGGGGGGGGGGGGGGGGGGGGGGGGGGGGGGGGGGGGGGGGGGGGGGGGGGGGGGGGGGGGGGGGGGGGGGGGGGGGGGGGGG
>NZ_JAELUC010000386.1 GCF_016429155.1 Pedobacter sp. ASV12
CCCCCCCCCCCCCCCCCCCCCCCCCCCCCCCCCCCCCCCCCCCCCCCCCCCCCCCCCCCCCCCCCCCCCCCCCCCCCCCCCCCCCCCCCCCCCCCCCCCCCCCCTTTCAAGCAGAAGACGGCATACGCGATCATGAGTACTGTCTCGTGGGCTCGGAGATGTGTATAAGAGACAGCTCTCCTACCGTTTATGCAACAGACCTGACCGACGGCAACGAGTTGATCCCTAATCCGCTTTACAATGCCTCGTTAAGCAGCTTCAATACCAACTCGAATTTTAACATTACCAACAACTTTCAGGCC
>NZ_JAELUC010000387.1 GCF_016429155.1 Pedobacter sp. ASV12
TATTTTAGATGCCGACAAACCGATGTTCGGCATTTGCCTGGGCCACCAATTATTGGCCGAAGCCAACGGCATTGGCACCATGAAAATGTTTAATGGCCACCGTGGCTTGAACCACCCGGTTAAAAACCTGTCTCTTATACACATCTCCGAGCCCACGAGACAGTACTCATGATCGCGTATGCCGTCTTCTGCTTGAAAAGGGGGGGGGGGGGGGGGGGGGGGGGGGGGGGGGGGGGGGGGGGGGGGGGGGGGGGGGGGGGGGGGGGGGGGGGGGGGGGGGGGGGGGGGGGGGGGGGGGGGGG
>NZ_JAELUC010000388.1 GCF_016429155.1 Pedobacter sp. ASV12
TGGTCTTGAAGCGGTCGGGCTGATAGGCCTGCTTTCGGCTATTGAAAGCCTCGTCTTTATCCGTCTTGAAAAAAGCCGACAGTCCAGCGCCAAATTGGATCTGATGGCGCCTCGGCGACCTATAGCCCTGTCTCTTATACACATCTCCGAGCCCACGAGACAGTACTCATGATCGCGTATGCCGTCGTCTGCTTGAAAAGGGGGGGGGGGGGGGGGGGGGGGGGGGGGGGGGGGGGGGGGGGGGGGGGGGGGGGGGGGGGGGGGGGGGGGGGGGGGGGGGGGGGGGGGGGGGGGGGGGGGGG
>NZ_JAELUC010000389.1 GCF_016429155.1 Pedobacter sp. ASV12
TGAATAAGGACGGTCAGGTAAAACAATACAAGAAATCTTAATGGACATACAATTTATTGGAGAGAATCTCCTGCCTGGCAAAATCGGCCAATTTTTTATTGTGCTGGCGTTTGCCTCTTCGTTGCTCCTGTCTCTTATACACATCTCCGAGCCCACGAGACAGTACTCATGATCGCGTATGCCGTCTTCTGCTGGAAAAGGGGGGGGGGGGGGGGGGGGGGGGGGGGGGGGGGGGGGGGGGGGGGGGGGGGGGGGGGGGGGGGGGGGGGGGGGGGGGGGGGGGGGGGGGGGGGGGGGGGGGG
>NZ_JAELUC010000390.1 GCF_016429155.1 Pedobacter sp. ASV12
TTGCCCTTTTCGGTAATGCCCCCGGAGGCATTTACCTTGGCCGATAAATAGCCTTTCAGGTTTTGGCTGGTGATCGAGTTCTGGCCAAAATTCTCAAAGGCATAAAAGAAATCCTTTACGCTTACCCCTGTCTCTTATACACATCTCCGAGCCCACGAGACAGTACTCATGATCTCGTATGCCGTCGTCTGCTTGAAAAAGGGGGGGGGGGGGGGGGGGGGGGGGGGGGGGGGGGGGGGGGGGGGGGGGGGGGGGGGGGGGGGGGGGGGGGGGGGGGGGGGGGGGGGGGGGGGGGGGGGGGG
>NZ_JAELUC010000391.1 GCF_016429155.1 Pedobacter sp. ASV12
CATTTTTGCGGTAGTGGCGGCCACCATCATCAGGGTGTTCTTTATCGAGGCCTACACCATCCCTTCAGGCTCGATGGAGCGTTCGTTGCTGGTAGGCGATTTTCTTTTCGTGAGCAAGGTCAACTACCTGTCTCTTATACACATCTCCGAGCCCACGAGACAGTACTCATGATCGCGTATGCCGTCTTCTGCTTGAAAAGGGGGGGGGGGGGGGGGGGGGGGGGGGGGGGGGGGGGGGGGGGGGGGGGGGGGGGGGGGGGGGGGGGGGGGGGGGGGGGGGGGGGGGGGGGGGGGGGGGGGGG
>NZ_JAELUC010000044.1 GCF_016429155.1 Pedobacter sp. ASV12
CCCCCCCCCCCCCCCCCCCCCCCCCCCCCCCCCCCCCCCCCCCCCCCCCCTTTTTAGATGTGTATAAGAGACAGCTATATGCTAGCATATGTCAACTATTACAAAACAGGTAGGCAGGTAGCTATCAAAGAGTTCAATAATATCATCACTAGGATAGATATGTTGTATGGTACTTTCAAAGCTATGGAGCCCCATATCGAGTTAGTACGGGAAGATGAACGAAATGTAAAGGAAAAGTTTAATAATTATTTTGAACAGTCATCAAGGTTGGTTGCGTTGTTAGCTATGGGGTTGCGACATTCAGCTCCGCAATTGGAACGAGAAATGAACGAGATAGCGGGTGCTTCATTAAGAAGTGAAACTGAAAAGAGAGATTCAGAATTTTATTACAGAACTTTTATTGTGCCCTTCAATACCTTTGCTTTCAAGTACACTTGGCTATTGTTACCCGAGGCGCCGCACATTAGGGAACTTGCTGCTCTAACGAAAGATGCAAAATCCTTATATGAACAAATGATTACCGACAACCAAGGATTGGCTGATGAGTTTCATGCGCAATATATTCGTCTTAAACCAGAAATTGAGAAATTACAAGAATACTCAAAAAGATTGATTAAGGATTTTTGGGATTAAAGACCATCATGGTAAAAAAAAAATAATTAAAATTAAGCAATTCTGCTGAATCATTCCTAAGCCCTTGCCAATCTTATTTAAGGAACTCAATTTCAGATTAACCCTTCCCTTTTCAATATTAATCAGTTGGGTGCAATACCAGCATGTAAGGCAAACTGCCTGATGCTTAATCCTTTTTCTTCCCTCGATGATCTGATACGATATTAGTAACAGTCATTATTACAAGGCATAAAAGAACTTAGTTACCTTAGAAGTACCAACAAGAAAAATTTTAAAAAACATACCCATTCTCCATAAAAGAGTAGCTGCTATCATTGCCCAAGATAAAATGATCTACCACGGCAACCTTTAACAGTTTGCCCGCCTGTACAATCTCGTCTGTTAATTTATAATCGGCCTTAGAGGGCATCACCTGTCCGCTGGGATGGTTGTGTGCTATAATGAGGCTGCTGGCCAAGCAACCGAAGGCCAAACCAAATATCAGCCTTACATCAACCAAAGAGCCGTTAATGGCACCCGTATGCAGGCAACGCCAACAGATGGCCTCATTGGCCGCATTAAGGTACAGCACATAAAACTGTTCTTGTACGGTAAGCAAATCTTTGTTCCATACGCTGCGCAAAAAGCGTTCGGCCATTTTGCTGTTTTCAATTTTTACGGGGTTGGGCAATGGCCTGTAGCTAAACTGTAGCTCTGCCTTGGCTAATTGGTTTTTCGGGGTTCGCATCTTGAAAAACGATTAAAAGACCAGGTCGCTGCGAACCCCATCGGTTTCCCGAAAGTGATACAGTACTTTCAACTGCTCGCCTGGATATGGTAAATATAATAATTAACTCGGATTGCTCCGATGGGATTCGCTTTATAAAAATACGCATTGAATACAGTTATTGCAAGTTTTTTACCCACCGTTGTTGTTAAATTATTATCGTTTTTATACTTTTTAATTAACTTATAATCAACTAATTAAACCAATAAATTACTTGACAAGGGTTTGTTTTATTCCTAAATTGAGTACAGCAAGTACATACCTGTTCGGGCATCCCCAAAACCTAAAAATTTTCGGAATGGGTAGCGAAAAGCATACATAAGTCTATGATCTAAAACCATTGGTTATGCCAGTTTTCTGTATTAGCGCACCAGCAACCCTTCCATTTACGCCCCTGCCCGAGCAAAGGAGCCGCTTGCCCCCCTATTGTTTGCCCAAAATGGCTAATTGCAATAAGCATTTAAACAAAATTGAACAAGAAAAACGCTTTTGTTAATCGTAAAAAAGCTATAGGCAATTACAGTTGGTCAATTGTGGATGATAAAAAGTGATAGGCAGTTTTGATAAACAGCATTGCTTATCAGCAATTACAGCATGCAGACCTGCAATTTAAAATAGCCAACCAGCAATTGAACCATGTAAACTAACAATTAATCCGCATTAATTACAATTTTTTTGATGTACACAGCTTTTGAGGCCAACTGCATCGAACAAAAAAGAACTACCATGAAAAAAGCAAAACTCATTATCGGTTTTAACCGATTTCGCAATAAAGAACTGCTAACCAAAGCGCAGTTTATTTTAGACAGCATGATAGGCAACAATAATTTCGAAACCTTTGCAAGCGACCTGGCCAAGCTAAAAGAAAATGTGCTCAATTACGCCCTTGCATTGAGCAAGGCCGAATCGCGCAGCATGGCCGATGTTGCCTCCATGCATCAGGCACGCAAAACATTGGAAGAGCAATTGAGAGATATTGCCCTGCGCGTTGAATCGCATGCCAAGGGCGACGAGGTAACATTGCTGAGCTCTGGTTTTAGCCTGGCAAAAAACAACTTGCCCATAGGCATTTTGCCCAAGCCGGAGAATTTTACGCTCGAGCCCCATAACAAGGGCACGATAGACCTAAGCCTGGATTCTATACGCGGGGCCAACAGCTACCAGTACGAATACAAAATGGTTGGCACAGAGATCTGGAACATAAAAGTTGGCACCAAAAGCAAGCTGACGCTTAACGGCCTTAGCAGCGGTGCTGAATACGAATTTAGGGTGGCCGGTATCGGCGCTGCAGCAGACAGGGTTTACAGCGACATTATCAAAAGCTTTATATTATAAAGCAAAAAGGCCTTTGGTTAAAAATCAGAGGCCTTTTTTATGTACCGGTTTACGAAGCTTACTTGCGTTTACAAAGCCCACCCTTACAACTTGGGTACGGCCTAGTTGAACTGATCAATGTTTTTTACCCTTACATTGGGCATGGTCTTGAAAATGTCTTGCATGTATTTTCTATGGTTGGCTCCCGCTATAACCACTACCCTCTTAGCTCCCGCTTTTTTGGCCCTGGCCACCACATTATGGCACATGCCCTCGTTTCTCCTAATCCACCAATGTATTTTTGACAACATTTCTTCTTTAGGGAAACCCTTCATTTGATACATAACGGGCAAGTAAAAATCGCCCGAGGCTGAAATTTCGGAGGCCTCATCGGTGTTCAGCCATTCTGTTACCCTATTGGAAGTCATTTCTATCTGATCGTATTTCTTAAAGCCATTATTAATGGCAGTCAAGGCCGATTTTAACTGATTTTTAAGGGAATCGGCAAGGTCTTTTCTAAACAAAGGGAATTTTGCGTCGAATGCTTCCCAAGAGGCTTGCCAATTCAAGTCGTATTCCTGGCTATCCATAGCAAGCAGTTCTTTGATGCCCAGCTCCTGCATCATGGGGAAGGCGATATACGCATATTCAGAAGTTTTAAGCCTTCTCATGCTACGTCCAGTGGTATCTAACCGAGGGCTGAGCAACTTGTCGACGTAGCTTTCGAGCTCGGCATTGGGCCGCTGCTGCAGGAAATGGTGAACTTGCCAAAATTGATAGTGTCCATTTGCCACATCCTGATCTAGGTAATAAGCATGGGCCAGCTCGGCTTTTACGCGATAATCATTGGGCTGCTGCAACGATCGTTTCTTTAAACTGTCTATGGTACGCGGCAATAGCTCTTCTTGTATCGGTCTATTGCTCCTCAGCATTTTTAGCCGATTGATATTTGGCTGCTTACACCAATAATCCATCACCAGGCGCTCGTCTTCTTTGCTCAAAAACTCACCGAAAAAGGCATCGGGCTTAAACTTTCTGATTTTATTGTGGATGCTGGAAAAATCTTGTTTAGGGTATTTGCTATAATCATGAGAAACACCTATCAGCAAAACCTCAATATCCTGTGCGCTAGCGTTTATAGAAAGGAATAAAAATAAAAAAAAGAGATACTTCATGTTCTTGTGCTTCCGGTTTGGTTAAGTAATTTATTGGTTTTTTATGTCAAGATCAAGCCCATCTTCATATTAGAATTCTTACCTGCCAAGGCTACTCCCGAATTTATTGTTGCATAAAGATGGTTAACTTATTTGATATTTGCATCCAATAGATTAGTCAGCCAGCAGGTTAAATATCGCGAGGACGGATACCTGTCCCGCGTTTAATTGATGACCACAGGGAGCAAGGCATCCACCTTTGGCTTTTGGTACCGGGTACATCAATGCTTCCAATCGGCTTAAAATTCCACAATGCACCCTGCTGTTTTCTCTAAGTTTTCTGTTTCTCTTGTTTTTTTGATCTCCTCCCAGTTTTTATAGGGAAGTTTATATCGTTCATCAAAAAAATACATCCGCCAGCGCCAGAAAGCCAATGGATTTTTGGAGAATAAACGATATATATTTTTATCCTGTTGGTCAGGACGATCCAACATACAGCCCTTGTGCATCCTTTTCATCATTTCAAAATTGCGGTCCATATATTCGTAGAAGGTAAAGCTTCCGTTTGTTAGTGCTGTACCGGTAGTGCCTCTGATCAACAGATATCTTTAGTATCTGCATAAATGGGGTAATATTGGACAGGACTATAACCATAATTATAGCAATGATGATGATATGCTTGCTTTTCATATGCTATGGGCGCCTATCATCATCTTTAGCTAATTGTCTTTGTCTGGCTATTGCAATGATCCAGGCTATAACGAAAGGTACCAGTAAAAATGTGGATATCAGGTCGAATAATGCGTAAACCATTATGAACTGCAGTGGAAACCAGATTAACATAGACATGAAATTTCTTTTGTTTGTCAAAAAAATCAGGCTGACCACCATTAAGTGGAATATAATTAAAATGACCCAAAGCACCTTGTTTACATTGGAAAACAGACCCGCCTTCAATAAGGATATCGGCCCCAGGAATTCCGCTCCATATAGAGTAAACCAACCCATATTCGTCTTTACCCCCATAAACACTGATAAGATAAGCATCAAAAAAATCAATCGTTTCATAGTCGTATCATTAATATTAAACATTAATTACAGGCTCCATGCCCATTAGGGGCACTAACATTAGTACTTGTGCTTTTAGCCCCGCTAACTTTTGCAAGGACCTGACCATAATCACCTGGCGTATTGTTGAATAGCCCTCTTGGCGTACTTGCTGGCAGTTTGATGCCGGCGTTACCCATCCATAGCAGGGCGGCGTCGGTACAGTTGTATTCTTGCCCGCTTGCAATATTATTCCCCAAGTTATAAATAGCCCCATTACCATCGCTTAAGACCGAAGACAAAGCCAGGCCAAACTGCTCCTCAGTGACTTCTTGAGTATAGCTGACATTATAAACATGCCCGCTGTTATCCTTAATCACACCTTTTGATCTTATCGAACTGCCGTTCGGATCGGGGTAAAATCCCATTACCTGCCTTACCGAAGATCCGTCCCTGTTTATTTTTTCAAAACCGACAAAAGAGTGTCCAACGTCAAAAAATGTACCATTTTTGCTTATCGTAAGTCCGATTCCATTAGATACGAGCGGGGTCGTAAACTGTGCGTTTGTTCCTGGTACGGGCTGATTTATGTATAGGGTCATCTTATAGCTCTGCACCTGCTTTCCATCATTGAAGCAGTCAATATACTTTTTGGGATCGATTGGCTTTTTTCCATCATCAACCAGCCTGGCATCTTCAAGATCGTAATCCGATAACGTTTGTCCGTCGTCACCGCCCCCGCTGCCTCCCCCGTTTGGCGGATCATCGAACCATACCTGCTCACAAACTGTTTCCTCGCTCGAATCGGTCATGTAGAAGGTAACACCGCACATCGGCTGCGGCCAGTAGCAGTTATAGCTGTAGATAACCATCACTTCTCCCCCGCATAAGCTGTAGCCTGCCGATACAAAAGTGCAGTGCCTGATTACCGTCTGACATACCTGCTCCCAATAGGAAGTGGTATTGCCAACAGACTGTAGCTTTCTTAACGCATTCTGGTTCTTTTGATAGGCTTCACTGACGCTTCCATTTACATAGTTCAGCAGGTAGTTGCGTCCCCCAGTCAGACTACTGAGTAGCAACCTTCCGGTAAAGTGGCGCATGATCACTTCCGAAGTATCGTCAGACAGGTTTTTGTTGCGTTTATCGTCGGCCAGAGAGTAAAAGGCTTTGTAGAACTCCTTTTCGTTCTTGACCATCAGGTAAGTGGCCGCGCCGATTTCCTGCACCTTAACGGTCTTTCCATCCCGTTTTACAGTCCCAATCATCTGATAGAATACATAGGATACGCTGTCGTTTACTGTTTGTAGTTTTGGATTGCTCCATTCCGGCGTCCATGTAATCCCCTTGTCATCCTTTGCCACAAAACGGGCATCCATTTTTTGATCGTAATACTGTTGCCTGATAGTGGCTAGTCTTTTGGAAAGATCGGGCGTATTTTTTGAAAGCGGAACAGTCTGTGTTTTGATGACCAGTTCCTTTTTACAGGCAAAGAAGGTCAGGCCTATTAAGAGCGCCCATCCCGTTTTTTTAAGATTGTTTTTCATTGGTTAAGCTTATAAATGGCGTATGTCTGCGTTCGCCGGGATGGAGCAAAACGTCCAAATGTATAAATATTTTTACAATACAAATGTTCATCTTTTTTACTTCCTATTTTCCCGATATCAGCGAGATACAGCTGGTTAATTAACCAACCAATACATTAAAATAATCTTAGTTAAGCTAAGTAAACGATAAAAAATAAATAGCTTGTTTTGGAAGTGTCCAAAATAGCCATTGAACTGCTCATAATAGAAAAGATCCCCTTTCAGGAAAAGGTGAACATACCCCAATAGGAACTGGTGTTCCGGCTGGGTGTTTCCGATGGTGATGATGAAGTTGATTTTGGCAATTCAAAACCTACTGGCGAAACCATAAATCAAAAAAACAATCTTACCTTATTACTGGCCACCGTTTATTAAATTTGACAAACATAAGCCAAACAGATGACGACTAATTCTTTTTCTAAACCGCATAGCGCACAGAACGTTACAGACTATCCAAATAACAATACTTATTTTCTTGTTTGGAATTTTAAGGCAGCTGTTGATCAGGCCGCAATCAAATCGACTTTTCAAAGCATATGCGCTTTGGTAATCAACCTGAATAATTCGGGGCTGAACCGTTTCCCCGATTCGAAGGCCAGTTGCGTTATGGGTATCGGCTATGATGCATGGTTGCAGCTTGGTCTGCCTCAGCCCCTACCCAAAGAATTGAAGAGGTTTGAGCCAATAACCGGCGGCAAACATACTGCGATAAGCACTAAGGGCGACCTGCATTTCCACATTAGGGCAGACAATAAAAGCCTTGCCTATGATATGTCTTCTGCCCTCTCTGAATTTATGAGTCCTATTGCCGATTGTATAGTAGAAGTGCAGGGATTTCGGTATTGGGATAGCAGGTCTATTTTAGGCTTTGTAGATGGCACCGAAAATCCACATGGTGCAGATAGGGAACATTTTGCCATTATCGCCGAGGAGGACCCCTACTATAAAGGCGGAAGCTACCTCTTTGTGCAACAATACCTCCACAATCTCGATGCATGGAAATTACTCTCGACAGAAGAGCAGGAAAAAGTAATAGGCAGATCTAAAGACCAGGATATTGAAATGAGCGACGAGGTAAAACCCAAAAACTCGCATATTGCGTTGGCCAACGTTGGCGACGATTTTAAGGTGGTAAGAGATAATATGCCTTTTGGAAATGTAGCTACCAATGAGATGGGTACCTATTTTATCTGCTATGCCAGCACTTTTAGCACTGTAGAGAAAATGCTCAACAATATGTTTATCGGCAATCCGGAAGGAAATTACGACCGTATACTGGACTTTAGTACCGCAAAAACAGGATCTTTGTTCTTTGCGCCGAGTTTAGATATGCTCGACGAATTTGGAGGCTGATGCCGATGGAAATCGTTGATTGATGGGAGCTTCAGGCTACGGCGATTTTGCGTTTATTATTTGTTAACGAAATAGCACTATTGATTAGATTAGTGCATAAATTAGTATATAAATAGATAAGTAATTATATTCAGAGAATGGAATACGTTGATTACTACAAAATCCTGGGCGTAGATAAAAATGCAACTGCCGATGATATCAAAAAGGCCTACCGCAAGCTGGCCAGGAAGCATCATCCGGACTTAAATCCGGATAATGCGGAAGCCGAAAAGCTTTTTCAGCAGCTTAATGAGGCCAACGAGGTACTGAGCGACCCGGAAAAACGAAAAAAATACGACCAATACGGCGCCAATTGGAAACACGGCGAGCAATATGAAGAAACGCGCCGTCAACAACAATCGCAAAGCCATGGCCAGGGTGGCCAGCATTATTCGTTTGAAGGCGATGATGGCGATTACTCTGATTTTTTCGCCTCCATGTTCGGCAACCGTGGAACAGGGCGCAAAACACAGTTCAGGGGGCAGGACTACAGGGCTACTGTTCAGCTCAACCTAAGCGATGTTTTCAAAACCCAGCAACAAACATTTACGGTAGACGGCAAAAACATACGGATTACCGTACCTGCCGGAATTGAAGATGGGCAGGAAATCAAAATTGCAGGCTATGGCGGCGTGGGCACAAATGGAGGGCCAAAGGGCGACCTTTATATTACTTTCAACATCCACAACAACACCAGTTTTGTACGCAAAGGAAACGACCTGTATGTTAAGCAGCCATTGGCACTCTATAAGGCAATGCTGGGCGGCCAACAAACCATTCATACCATCGATGGCACGGTCAAGCTGAAAATCGCTCCCGAAACGCAGAACGGCACCAAGGTTCGCCTAAAGGGAAAAGGCATGCCGGTGTATAAAAAAGAGGGCAGCTATGGCGATCTGTATGTAACCTATGAGCTTGAGATACCCCAAAACCTATCGGAAAAAGAGAAAGAATTGTTTAATCAATTGGCAGCAGAACGCCACATCAGTTAATTATGGCTACGAGTAAAAAAATATCCGTCGATCAGCTATGCGTATATTACGAGGTCGAAACAAAATTTGTATATGCCCTACACGACCATGGCTTGATCACCTTGGCCAAGTCGAAAAAAGGCTATGAAATCGATTTTGAGCACCTTGGCGATTTTGAAAGATTTGTACATCTTCATTATGAGCTGGAAATCAACATGGAAGGTCTTGAGGCAATTACGCACCTGCTTGACCGTGTAAAGCTGCTGCAACAAGAAATCAAACAATTAAGAAAAAAGGACATCCATGAAGCCTGATTTTGAACCCGATATTTTTAAATAAAGAAAACCGTATAGGCTACTCAATTTGAGAAACATAACCTAATGGGCTTAAAACTCCTCTTTTTTTAAATTCCTAAAATTTGTCAGGGAAACAACTATCAAACCTTGTAGGGTTTTCTTTTGAGGTGTTCGCTTAACCTGCCCTAAAAATCCTGATTTTGCAACTGGTGTACCTTTTCTATACAAATGGTAGAAAAAGCACCCTTTATTGTCGTGATTGCACAACACCTGTACAACTATTCGCCCATAGCTTTGCATTGATAAAACAACCTAATTTAAACACCATGAGAAAAATCAGAATTTTCGAGCACATCTCGCTTGATGGCGTGATAGAACACGATGGAGACTATACCTATGGCGCATGGACCACGGCCTACCGAAGTCCTGACGGGGCAGCCCTGCTTTTTGAAGCCTACGGCCCAAACTTCGACCTGTTGCTTGGCCGCAAAACCTATGACATATTTAGCAGTTTTTGGCCCAATGCCGGAGATTTCCCTATGGCCAATGCCATAAATGCGGCCACCAAACACATTGCCACCCACAGGCCCGAGAGCTTGAAATGGGGACCGGTACTGGGTTTAGGCGATGATGTTATAGAGTCGATTCGAGAACTCAAACTGATGGATGGCCCAGATCTGATCGTAGTGGGAAGTTCTACCTTAACTTCCGTGCTGCTTGACCAAGGGCTGGCCGACGAGGTTATCCTCATCACCTACCCGGTTTTGCTTGGCCATGGCAAACGTTTACTCGCCGATGGCATCGATGCCCGCGAACTTGCCTTTGTTGATTCGAAAGCCACGCCTACCGGCTTGCTGATCAACACTTACAAGCATCTCGGGTCGCTAAGCAAATAGAGAAAAGTTTTGGCCATAAAAAAAGTCCTTTCGACCATGCGAAAGGACTGGAGAGCTTATTAATTTGATGGTCGGTTATTTCAAAAGCCACCTGGTTTGATTGGTACCACCGGCACCTCCATACGGGCTTGAAATAGGTATATATGCATTTGTTGCATTATACCCGTACATTGACGGAAGTCCATCGGTTTAATATTCTACTTTATAATCTTTTTTAAGTGCGGCACCGCCCCAAGCTTTAACCGAGGTCCATGGCGCAGGCGGGCCTGTCCAGAAAGCATTGTCGGCCGGCAAACCAAGGGTAAGAAAACCTAAAGTAGCCATGTAGAGGCTTCCGGTGGAAGTATAGGTATCGGCAATCATGGGTTGATGTCCGTTAAAGCCCAACAGCAGCCAGCCATTTTGATCAAAATTCTGGTGGCCATCGTACATGTTGTGCATGACCTTGGTTAGCGCGGCACGTACTTGTGTAGGCTGGATCCATTGAGGCAGTTTTTCCATGAGCGCTACCTGGGCCAGTACCTGAAAAGCGGCCGTTCTATAGGTAATTGAGCGGCCGTAAGCCGGATAGGTACCATCGGGTGCAATAACACGTTCCAAGTATTCGGCATAACGGATCATGCGTTTCAAGGCAGAATCATAGTCGGTTTGCGATGCCCTTCCCTTTTTTACCATGATGCCCAACAAATCGACCAGCATGGGATGGATGACATAAGAATTGTAGTAATCCATGCTAAATTTTGCACCATCGCTGTACCAACCATCGCCAACATACCATTCTTTCATTTTGTTGAGCGAAAACTGGATGCGTGCCGGATCATACTGTTCGCCTATGCTCATTAAAAAGCCCTCTGTAAGGCCCGCAAACAGCAACCAGTTGTTGTAGGCCCCGCTCCGGTCGCGCAAAGATTTAAACTCTGTCACAAAACGCTTTTTGGTTGTTTCGTCCAGAGGCTCCCAAAGTGCTTTTGGCGCACGCAAAAAAGCATGGGCTACATAAGCAGCATCTACAATAGGCTGATATTCGACACGGTAATTGATATAGTCGGGATTGGCTGGATCGACCGAATTGGCCAAAGCCCTTAGCAGTTCTGTGCGCAACTGTTTGCGCATTTTGCCTTCTTCGGTATCGTCGTCTGGCAAGGCAAGCCAGGGTGCTACACCGGCCATGGTACGGCCCAGGGCTTCTAAGTAAGTTACCTTTTCACGGTTGCCGTCATGATTTTCGGGTGTTTCAATGGGCATGTTTTTTTTCAGCGTGCCATTGGCCAGGTTGTGGATTACCGGATAAGAAATCTTGTAGAGCGTGTTGGCCCAAAAAATCCGGTCTTGTGCACCTGTGGCTTCTTTTGTTTTTTGAGCGGCTACCGCGAGTGCGACACAAACGAGCATAAATGTGGATAGGAATTTAACTTTCATCGCGTTGCTGATTACAGGTACCATTTTTTATATCTTGCCAATGCTTCCAAATAATAATAGTCGGCATAAATAAGCGGCACATCTATTTCGCTGTTCATCGGATAGGCGCCCGTGCTGTGCATCAGCAAAAAGCCTCCATTCTCGCCAAGCTTGGCCCTATAGTCGGGACTGGCCAGGGTATGCAACATGGTTTCGGCAGCTTGTATAAACTCCTTTTTTTCTTCTTTGGCGGTATATTGGCCTAATTCGAGCAAGGCCGAGGCGATGATCGCTCCTGCAGAAGCATCGCGTTTGGCAAACGGAATGCCTTGCGCATCGAAATCCCAAAACGGAATTTTATCTGCCGGCAGGTTTGGATGATTTAAAATAAAATGGGCAATTCCCTTAGCCTGCTTCAGGTATTTTTGGTCTTTGGTAAAGCGATACATCAAGGTATAGCCATACAGGGCCCAGCTTTGTCCGCGCGACCATGAAGAACAATCGGCAGCACCTTGCCAAGTGGCCTTTTTCTTCACTTTTCCGGTTTCCAAATCATAGTCTACAACATGGTAGGAACTAAAATCTGGACGAAAGTGATTGGCCAAGGTCGTATTGGCGTGCGTAATGGCTATCTCTTTGTATTTTTTGTCTCCTCCATTTTCGCTTGCCCAAGTGAGCATCTCCAGGTTCATCATGTTATCTATGATTACCGGACAGTTCCAATATTTGCTCTTGTTCCACGATTGTATAGACTTAATACTTGGCCGGTAGCGGGTAGACAATGATTCGGCCGAACGCAGGATAATCGACTTGTATTCGGGCTTATTGGTTAACCGGTAGGCATTGCCGAAGCTGCAATACATCATAAAGCCCAAATCGTGGTTTCCGGTAAATGTTTGGTTAGGCTCAATAACTTTCAGTGCGTTTTCTGCCTCCTGCTTAATGCTTTCATCGCGGGTTTGCTCGTAAATATTCCACAAACTGCCCGAATAAAAACCGCTGCACCACCATTTGATATCATAATTGACGGGCTTGCCGTCTTTAAAGGATTGTGGCGTTTTACCTTCGGCTATGTTTTTGGCTAAAACCTTGTATTGTTTGCCTGCAAATTCAAATTCTTCTTTGATCAGCTGCGCCCAAGGCTTTTGGGCCTCTTGGGCATTACTTTTAGAAAACGCAGCTAAAAAAGCAAAGGCTATCAGTAGTCTCTTCATGTTTCTTTATAGTTCAATAAATTATTTCTCTTGTTCTTAAATATTGGGATAACCTTTTGTTTTGTTGTATTCCTTTAAGCCAACGCCTGCTTGATTAAAGGCTTTAAAGTGATGAAAAGGCATCTCCCCATGGAACAAAGGGAGATGGCCTTAACCTAACTAACCAAAAAAATAAGCGTTCAAAATTACCAACCCGGATTTTGAACCAGCGCAGTACTCCTTCCAATTTCTAAACTCATGATCGGAAACAAGTAGAATTTTTCGGTAAAAAGGTATGGTGTATACACGTTCCTGGTGCCATAGGTATAGGTGTTGTTGGCGTTTTTGGTTACGGTAGTTCCAATCGGAGTAAAATTTAACTCCTGCATAGCCGTTTTCCAGCGACGTACGTCCCACATCCTATGTTCTTCGAAGGCAAGTTCTACCTTGTATTCGTTTTGGATTACTTTGCGCATTTCTTCTTGGGTCATGCCGGCTTTGAGGCCGTAGTTGCCCGAAGCACCTGCACTTACACCCGCACGGATACGCAATTGTTTAAGTGCATCGTAAACTTCTGTGGTTGCACCGCTGTATTCGTTTTTGGCTTCGGCATAGCCCAATAAAATTTCGGCATAACGCAGCAATGGCCAGCAACGCTCGGTAGCACCTGTTCCATCTTCGTTCAGCATTTTTCTGATAAAGTAGCTCGAATTAACCGATGAGTTGGTGTAGGCATCTGCCGTTCCAGAGTTTGCGTAGCTGGCTATTTTGATCTTTGCATTGCTGGTATTGAACCAATCGGCACCATTAAACAAGATACTGTTGTAAAAGCGCGGATCGCGGTTGAGGTAAGGATTGTTCGCGTCATAACCCGAAGCCGGGTCGTCGATAGGCAAACCATTGCTCATGCCATAAGAATTTACCATCTGCAAAATTGGCACAGCACGGTAGCCATCGCCCAACGAAGGTACACGCAACCAGCTTTCTAAAGTGGTGTTGTTACCTTCCATCTTTGCCAGGATGTACTCGTTGTTGTAGCGTTTCTGGAAAACTTTGTAATAGCCGTAACCATTTCTGGTGGTATTGTCTACATAAAGGCCATAGCTTCCCAAATCCATCACTGCTTTCATGGCCTGCATTGCCGTATTCCATCTTTCTTTGTCGTAAGTTGGATACGAAGTGATGGCTTTTAGCGTAGCGTCGGTGGCAATGGAACCACCGTTAAACAAAGGACTTGCCGCATACAAAAGGGTTCTGGCTTTTACGGCTAAGGCTGCGCCTTTGGTGGCTCTGCCATAATCTTGCGCAATTTGCGTTTCGAAGCTTGGCAAGGCCGCGGCCGCCGCATCCAGCTCTGCAACAATATACTTTACGCAATCGCTATAGCTGCTTCGCGGCACTTCGATCTTGTCTTCAATGTCAAACACCTTATCGCCGATCAAAGGCACACCTGCATAGCTTCTTACCAGCAAAAAGTAGTACCAAGCTCTTAAAAAACGAGCTTGCGCAATCCAGTATGATTTGGTTTGGGCCGAAACAGGGGTTTCGTTAATGCGTTGCATCAATAAATTGCATCGTCTGATGTTGGCCCATGGCACGGTCCACATTTCAGAAATTCCGGCTACCGATGTTTCAGGCGAGAGATTCCCAACCGCCATCAGTGGCGCAGTGTTTTGAAGTCCGTTATAGCGATAGGGCGAAGCCTCGCCGCCAACCACCATGTGGCCTCCGGCGGCAAATCTCGACAAGCCCTGGTAGCCATCGCTCATCTGGAAAGTAAATCCGATATCGTAATAGATCCGGTTAAGGAACATGGAAGTGTACGTGCTGTCTTTAAATACAGCATCTCCATTAAGGTCGTTCGAAACCTGAGGGTCGAGGAAATCGCTTCCTTTTTTACAGCCCTGCGCAACAATCAGAGCACCAATTACTGCAACAAATAAAATTACTTTGCTTTTCATATCAAATTTCTTAAAAAGTAACATTTACGCCTAAATTGAAAGTACGTTGGGCAGGATAACCGGTATTGGCTCCCCCTATCGACTCTGGGTCTACCTGGTACTTCTTGTTTACATTGGTTTTGGTAAACAGCATATTGCCGTTGGTGTATACCCGAACTCCCTTTAATCCAACTGGTTTTATCCACGAATCAGGCAATTGGTAAGAAAACTCGGCAGTTCTCAAACGAACATACCAGGCTTCGAGCAACCAGAAATCGGAGAAAAACGTTCTGGCGTCGTTGATGCTGGTACCGCCCAATGCCGGATATTGCGCCGTGGCGGCTGTTTCTGGTGTCCACCTTAACAGTTGCAGTGGCTGGTAGTTGCTAAAGCCAAGACCTTCAGAGTTTAATGCAATCGAGAAATTGTACGATCCCTGGAAGGCTAAAGCCAGACCAAAGCCCTTGTAGTTAAAGTTCAAATTCAAGCCAATTACATTTGATGGCAAACTCGGCGAACCAATTGCTCTCCTATCGTACGCATCAATTACCTTGTCGCCATTGATATCGAGATATTTCAAGTCGCCCGGTCTTGGCGTAATGCTGGGCTTGGCTACGTTCGGATCGGCGATATCGGCTGCACTGTAAAAGCCATTAAACAAATAGCCAAAGTTCTGACCAATAGAATGACCTGTTTCGGCCAACCATGGATATCTAGGCTGTGCTTCGTCTTTTTCGATGATTTTGTTCTTAGAGAAACTGTAGGTCAGGTTTACACTATAGCCAAAATCCTTTAACTGGTTTTTATAGGTTATTTCCCCATCCCATCCGTTACGTTCAACTATACCCAAGTTTACAGGCGGCAGGCTTGCCCCGAAAATTCCTGAGATACTTGATCTATTGGTCAGGATGTCATAGCGTTTTCCATAAAAACGGTCGGCTACGATATTCAGCTTGTTCTTAAACATATTCAGGTCTACCCCAAAATTGGTTTGCAGGTCTTTTTCCCAAGTCACGTCCAAGTTGGCCAAACGTCCTTCGGTAACACCGTTAAAGTTAGTTCCCGGAGTTTGTCCAAACTGCGTACCATTGCCTGTGGTATAAGTTTGCTGATAAACATAACCGAAGTTGCCGGCTACCCCATCATTACCCGTTAAACCTCTTGATGCGCGAAGCTTGAAGACATCAACAAAAGGCAGTGCTTTTTGAAAGAATTTTTCTTCGGCAATATTCCAGGCAACCGAGGCAGCCGGGAAGAAGCCATAACGTTTTGAGGTTTGGAACCTGTCAGAACCATTGTAGCCGCCAATAAACTCCACCAAATATTTTTGCTTGTAGTTGTAGCCAAAACGACCGGTATATCTTCTATACACCCAAGGCAAATTTGTTCCATCGCGGCCAACATCAGATTTTTGGTCGATCAAAACCGTTCCATAGGCACGATGGTCTTTAAACGTGTTATCGTAGTTCAATATTCCCTGTATTTGCAACACCTTTAAGGCTAAGCCTGTAGAAGTAGAAAGCGAAGGAGGTGGCAGCCTGTACAAGTTTGCCGTAGCCAAACGGTACGAACCATCGGCCGAGTTGTAATAGTAAGAAGGGAAACTAGAACGGCTTAACGTACGGTTGTTGCTTTGGCTACTGGCATAAGAAATATTGGCTTTTGCCGAAAGCCCCTTGGTTAAAAAGTCTAATTTTTGCGTAGCCCCAAATACGGCATTCAAATCGTTGGCATAATCGCGGCTATAACCATTGGTGGCTAATTTGGCGACGATGTTTTGCGATGAATTGGTGGCCTTATTTTCGCCATAAGTACCGTTAGGGTTGTAAATGGGATATGCATAGGGCGCCAAGATAAACAGCTCCGTCATTAAAAGGCCGTCGTAAATCGTTCCCCTGTTCAAAGGTCTGTTGGTGGTACCAAAACGACCGTTCACATCAACCCTGAACGACAGGTTTTTATTGGCCTGAATGTCCAGGTTTGAGCGGAAATTGTAACGGTTGTACCAAAAGGCACTGTTGTATCCTGATTCCTGTCCAAAGTTCTTGAACATACCGTCCTGAGAAATGTAACCGCCCGAAATGAAATATTTTACGGTATTGCTACCTCCCGAGATGTCGATGTTGGTACGGTATTGTGGCGCCGATTTCCTGGTCAGCGTACCCCACCAATCTACATCGGGGTGTCCGTAAGGATCGGCTCCGGTGCGGAAAAGTTCCAAATCCTGTGGCGTAAATGTGGTTGTAGTCATTCCCGAGTTCTTTTCGGCCTCTGTTAACAACGAAGCATTTTCGTACGACCTTAAGAATTTGGGTCTGTAAGACCAGGTTTGTAAAGCGAACTCCTGCCTTAAGTTGATAGATGGCTTGCCGGTTTGACCACGTTTTGTGGTAATGACCAAAACACCATTCGCGCCCCTTAACCCGTAAATGGCTGTTGTGGCGGCATCTTTCAAGATTGAAATGCTTTCAATTTCATTCGGATCGAGGCGCTGTACGTCGCTCATGTTGTATTCGATGTCATCGACAATAATCAGCGCATTATTCGAACTTCCAAGTGAGGTTGTTCCGGCTACGCTACTTGTTGTACCGTTGGCCGCCGTTACCCCTACGTAAGAAGACACGCCTCTGATAAAGAATTGTGAAGCATCTAACCCTGGCTGGCCACTACGCTGTACGGCGAAAAAGCCAGGCAAACGTCCTTGCAGGGAGTTTTGCAGGTTGGTGGTAGGGTTTTGCTTCAGATCCTTATTGGTAATGCTGCTTACCGAACCGGTATTGGTCAGTTTTTTTTGTGTACCATATCCCAATACTACGATTTCTTCCAAGCCTTTGGTGTCTTCGGCCATGGTAATATTGATGGTTTTTTGGTTTGGTGTAATGCTCACCTCTTTGGTTAAATAGCCAACCAGCTTGAACACCAAAACCTTTTCTTGTTTTAAGGTTAATATGAAATGGCCATTATTATCGGTAGAGGTACCATTTGTGGAAAGGTTTTTTTCATAAACGCTTACACCAACCAACGGTCCTTTGTCGTCAGAGACGTTTCCCGAAATTTGTTGCGCTTGGGCAAGGATAACAGGCAACATGAAGAGGCCTATTAATAGACTATATATAGATATTTTCATAGTTTTCTAAGCTAAATGTTACCAACCTGGATTTTGTTGAAGTCTGTTGTTCTTTACCATTTCCGAATAAGGGATTGGGTATAGATACATCTTGGGTACCGTGAACACAGCTGTAATTACAGGTACACGAGCATAGCTCAATACGCCTGTGCTTGTATTTTTGGTGATGCGTATGCCTGTTAGTGGCCTGTTCATTACCTGTTCGGCTATTTTCCAGCGACGGATATCCCAAAAGCGTTGCTCCTCAAAAGCCATCTCTACTCGGCGCTCGTGGCGGATCACATCCCGCATCTGCGCCTGGGTTAAACCCGCTGCCAAGGCAAAAGGGTTAAGTCCGGCACGTTGCCTGATAGCTTGTACAGCTGCATATACGGTTGCATCAGGGCCAGAGGCTTCATTCTTGGCTTCGGCATAGTTGAGCAATACTTCTGCATACCTGAAAATCGGGAAGTTATGGGTTACCGATGCGTAAGTTGTTCCGCTGGTGTTGCTGCCCATAAACTTGCGGGCATAATAGCCTGTACGGGTTTGTGTAGATACGCCTCCTGGTCTATCGCGGCCCCCATCAAAGGTTTCAACACCTCTGCCCAGCCAGGTCATACCATTATGAAAAATGGTTTGGTAAAAGCGCGGGTCGCGATTTACATAAGGATTGTTTTCGTTGTAGCCAGAAGTAGCGTCGGTAATGGCTTTACCATTAGCCATTTCAAAAGCATCAACCAATTCTTGGGTAGGACTTGTTCGGCCTTGGCTAACTGTATTGTTGGCCAAATAACCCACCGGAGAATTTATATATTCGACGGTATTGCTGTTGGCTGCCTGAAAAGCAAAAATGACTTCACGACTGGTACGCGACAGGAAGGCATTGGCATAGGTTCCCTCCAAGGCGAACTTGCCACTTGAGATATCCATAATTGCTTTGGCGGCATCGGCGGCCTTGGTCCATTTGGTCAGATCGTTTTGGGTATTATACAAAGGACTGGCCGCATAAAGCAACATTCTTGCTTTCAGGGCCATAGCGGCACCCTGGGTTGCCCTGCCCAAATTGGTATTGTCAATAGGATCTTTTCGCAACAGTGGCATGACGGCATCGCATTCGGATACGATATAGTTTACGCACTCGTCATAACTGTTGCGAGGCAGGTTCAAATCGTCGGTAAAACTGAATACCCTATCTCCAATTAAAGGAACGCCACCAAAACGCTTTACCAGCTCAAAGTAAAACAACGTCCTTAAAAACCTTGCTTCAGCTTTCCAATAGCCCTTATTGGCTGCATTGGAACTGATCAGGTTAATCTTGTCGATATTGGCCAGCATGATATTGGCCAGCCTAATGCCCGCATAGTTTTTGCTAAAAGCATCGTCCGGATTGTTGTTGGCGGTCAGCATTGAGCGGGTAAAACTTTCAATACTGGTATTCAGGCCAGAAGCAATGGCATCGTCAGATCCGGCATCAAGGTAGTTGTTGTCGATTCTGTTGTAGCCGTTAGGCACATAAGTATAGATATTGTTCAAGAACTGCTCTGTATAGTAGCCGATAGAATCGGTGGTATCAAACACGATGTCTTCCTTCAGATTCTGCAAGGGCTCTTTTTCGATCAGGTTCTTTTGGCAACTGGCTATGGTAAAAACACATCCTGCCAATACCAAAATATTTAGATATTTCGTTTTCATAATTTTAAAACTTCACGTTAACACCCATGTTCATTACTCGTTGCAACGGATATTGATTGGTTAAACCCTCAGGGTCCAAATAGTCAAGTGGCGTTGCGGTCAACAGGTTTTGTCCGTTTACAAAGAACCGTACATTGCTCAATTTTAGTTTTGTTGACCATTTGAGCGGCAAGGTATAGCCGATTTCCGCATTTTTTAATCGAACATAGCTGGCCGAGCGGTACCAGAAAGACGAAGTAGCCTGATTATGCGCCGCGTTGGCGATAGACAGCCTAGGGAAGGTTGCCGTAGCAGCTGTTTGCGGTGTCCATCTTTCCAGGTCGATTGGCCAGGCCTGCCCCTTGCCATTGTTGGTAAAGGCAAAAGTGCGGTTGCCTCCAATGTTTGCATAGCGGTTGGCATTGCCTTCAACCAGAACAGACAGGTCTAAACCTTTCCATGAGAAACCAAAGGAAACACCGTAGATCAAAATAGGCTTGTTTGGCGTAATTGGCGCCACATCTAAATAGTTGATCACGCCATCGCCATTAAGGTCGGCATACTTGATGTCGCCGCCTTTGGCCACATAGCCCTCTGTACTTGGCGAGGCCGCCGCTTCGGCATCAGATGAGAATAATCCCTGGGCAATATAGCCAAAGGCCTGTCCTACCTGTTGGCCGGTTCTGTTCATGTAGCTGTAAGGCTGATTAACCTCATCAAAGTAAAGCGACTTGCTTCGTCTTGCCGTAAAGTTTCCTGAAACAAAATAGTTGAAATCTCCGCTTTTTCCGTTATAAGTAAGCTCAAACTCTGTACCTGTATAGCGCTCGCGTCCAATGTTTTCGTTTGGATACGCCGTGCCTAACAAGCCCGTGTTTTTGCCTCTAACCTGAGCAAGATCAAAAAAGCGGTTGTTGTAGTAATCTACGCTTAATGTAAACTTGTCATGGAACAAGCCCAAGTCCATGCCTACATTAATTTTATCGGCTTTTTCCCAAGTAATATCGGGATTAGCCAAAGCGCCCATGGTTACTCCCGAAACACTGGTAGCTCCACTGCCGATGACATAGCTGTTTCCACCTCCGTAGTATTGCCCATAGGCAAAATAACCGACATTAATATTGCCATTACGGCCATAAGTTGTTCTTAATTTCAAGTTGCTCAGCCAGTTTTTTGTTCCCGCCATAAAAGGCTCGTCAGAAATAACCCAACCCAAGCCTATGGAAGGAAAAAATCCCCATCTCTTGCCTGGCGCATAACCGTTAAAGCCACTATAGCTTAAGGCAACCTCGGCCAAATAACGGTTTTTATAGGCGTAGCTGGCCTGTGTACCCACTACGTTATAAATAGCGGGAAGGTTTGCATAAGCGCTTACCACGTTTTGCGTATTGCCAATCAGCAATACATCCAACGAATGGTCGGTTGCCCAATCCTTGCTGTAACCGGCGCGCACATCAAGGTAAACGTTTCTGGAAATGCTTTGGCTGATGCCACTAGGGTTGCCCAATTGGCCATTGGCGCTGTATTGCTGGTAAGTAACCGCACTGGTGCTGCTGTTCACCAATCGTTGAAAAGAAGCATAGGTTTTGTTCCTGTTGGTTACTTCAGATAAGCTTGTATTGTAGGTTCCGGCCACACGTACCCATAAACCCGGCAATACGGCATCTAAAGTCTTCTTAAGTGCCACATCAAAAGACAAATCCCTGTTGTAGCGTTGGGTATAACCCGATCTGGTAGAAAGTCCCCAGATATTGCTTTGATAATCGGATGAAGTACCCAAACTATCGCCCCTCACAAAAACCGGATAGGCATTGTTTGGCGTGCTGTACAAGGCATTGAAAATGTTATCTGACGATGTACCTGGTTCGTTGCCACCCTGTATCCTGCCGTAAACGCCTACGTTTAGCGACAAAGTTTTGGTTAAACTTGCTTCAATATTTGAACGGATAGAAACACGATTGAAGTTGGTATTGGTATTATATGGATTCTTGTCATCGGTTTTGAATAAGCCATCGTTAGAGAGCAAGTCGACCGAAGTGAAGTATTTTGCAGTTTTAGAGGCACCAGAGGCGTACAGGTTGTACCTCGAGTACCACGATTTAGGCTCTAGTATGGTATTGAACCAATCTACGTTAGGGTGTCCTAGCGGATCAGTGCCATTTTGATAGGCCTGTATATCGGCATCGCTGTATACACGCGAACCTCCGTCGTTTACCATGGCCTCGTTAAAAAGCGTTGCCCATTGCGCGGCGCCTAACGGACGCTGAATCTGTAAAGGTTTTTGTACTCCGGTTTGTGCTTTTAACGAAATTTGGAGCCTTCCGGGCTGGCCACTTCTGGTTTTGATAGAAACCACACCATTCGAACCGCGCTGGCCTAACAAAGCCGTAGACAAACCGTCTTTCAATACGGTTATCGATTCGATTTCTTCAGGCGCCATAGAAAGGTAATCGCGAAAAACGCCATCCACCATAATGCCTGGCGTTTGCCCTCTCAGTGTCAACGAAGCCCCGTCGAATATCGGATTGCCACTTCCATTGTTTACCTTGAGGCCTGCCAAACGACCGGCAATGGCATTGCGCACATTGTTTACAGGCGCCTTAACCAGGTCTTCGTTCCCCACTTCGGCAACCGACTGGAGCAACCTGCTTTTCGACACTTTTTGGTACAACAGGTTAACGGTTTTGCCTGCAATTTGTTCAAGCTTAATTTCTTTGAGGTTTTCTTTAGATGCCGATACGGTTTTGACCTGATAGCCGTCGAGCGAAAAACGAACGGCAGCACCCAAGGTAGTGCTCAGTTGAAAATGACCTAAACGATCAGTCGTAAAATCGGTTCCATCAACCGTAATGGTTACGCCTTCTAAGGCTTGTCCGCTTTGGTCGGACACAATACCTTCAAACTGGACAGACTGCCCGTAACTTGTTGCCGGAAGGTTAAACAGCAACAGTAAGATTGCATAAAATAGATAGATGTTTCTCATACTCTAGGTTAAGTTTATTGGTTAGAAGCTTAATAGCATGGTTCCACCTGCCTTTAGGTGGCGCTTGTTGTGGATTGGTTTCTTGCTCGCTCTCCTTTCTTTTCTATGAAAACAGTAAATAGTTTTTAAAGCATCCCGGTAAATCCGATTGCCACATTATCCAAAACTATAGGTTCATTGAAATTCGATAGGGTGAAAATCCTATCTAAATGGGGTAAAAATTCTATTCACTAATAATTTAATAGTCTCGTGAATCACTTTAACAAAAATTGTAACTTAGTTTTTATCTACCTTAATCGGTGTGTATCTACCCAAGATGATGACTAAGCGCTCGATACTTTTTTTTGTACTACTACTGTATTCGCCGGCACTCTTTGCCCAGAACAATATTGCCTTTAAACAGCTGAATCTGGAAAGCGGACTTTCGCAAAGTTCTGTCCTTTCTATTGGCCAAGATGGCAAGGGATTTTTGTGGTTCGGAACCAGGTTTGGCCTTAATAAATATGATTCAAGAACCATCAAGACCTACATTAACGAAAAAGACAAACCTGGCAGCTTAAGTTCATCCTATTTTCTGGCGTCTATTCTCACCACAAAAAGCGGCAACATTTGGGTAGGCAGTTCTCGTGGCGTAAGCATCTACAACGAACAAGGCGATGACTTTGAATGGATTTTGCATGATCCGAAAAACCAGGCTAGTTTAAGCAGCGACAAAGTGAACTGCCTGTTTCAGGACAGCAAAAAGCGCATTTGGATCGGCGCATCAGATGGGTTAAATCTTTTGGATTCGGAAAAAGACCGTTCCTTCAAAAGATTCTTAACCAACCCAGCCCTTAAGGTTTGGGCCATAGCCGAAGACCATTGGGGAAGGATTTGGGTAGGAACAAATTCTGGCCTCCTGTGTATCACCATTAACAACAACAAAGCCACATTTAAGCAATATCCTGATTTCAACGGCAAAATGAACCAGGCGGTCGACAACAGGGTAACTACTTTGGTGGAAGACCGCGAGAACAACCTTTGGATAGGCACCAAGCAAACAGGATTGAGCAAACTAAACCTGCTTTCCGAAAAATTCACCACGCTCTCCTATTCCGATAAAAACCAGGTGGGCATTGTAAGCAACAACATCAGAAAAATCATTATCGATGCCCAGGGCAAGCTTTGGATAGGCACCCTGCACGGCATCAACGTATACGATCCTGCAACGCAAAAATTGGCCATCTTACAAAATATGCCTGGCGATATGGCCAGCCTGAGCCAAAACTCTGTTTACGACATATTTCAAGACAAACAGGGCATTATTTGGATAGGCACTTATTTTGGAGGTGTAAACATGGTTTACCCTAACCATACGCCATTCAGGATTTACAGCAGCAAACCCAACAACAAAGGCCTAAGCGGCAGGGTAATCAGTGCCATTACCGAAGACAGCCAAAATAACCTATGGATTGGAACCGAAGGCGAAGGCGTCAATTATTTCGACCGGCAAACCAACACTTATCGCCATTATCTCTTTAGCCCCAACAACCCCAACAGCGTTGGTTCAAATTTAATAAAAGCCATTTTAAAGGATAAGAAAGGCCGTATATGGGTGGGCACACATTTAGGCGGGCTTAACCTGTTCAACCCTGCCAGCGAAAGCTTTACGAGGTATAAAAGCAAAAAAGGCGACAGCACGTCGATTAGCTCAGATGAAATTACCTCTTTATTTGAAGACAGCAAAGGAAGGTTTTGGGTAGGCACCAACGGCGGGCTAAACATTTTTGACCCTGCAACAGGCAAATTTGGGCGTAACCAAGTAAATGGAAACACAGATCCCATTGCGTTCATCTATGAAGATTCGCGCAATTCTATTTGGCTGGCCACCACTAACGATCTGTATCAGTTAACCCGCAACAGTCGGGCTTTTATACCCAAAAAGATAAATAACCAAGAGGTTTTTGCCGGTAGTGGCGCCAGTTGTATTTTGGAAGACAGGAAGGGCAACTTTTGGATAGGAACAATCCGCAACGGTATTTATAAAGTCGATGCCAAAGGCAATAGTTACCTTCATTTTAGTCAGACTGGAGGCTTGCCGAGCAACAATATCGTTGGCCTGTTAGAAGATGACCAGGATAACCTGTGGATCAGCACGGATAATGGCTTGGCCAAGTATAACCCAAAAGAAAACTCATTTAGGATCTATAATGTCAAAGACGGTCTTCCATCAAACGAATTCAACTACCATTCTTCGTTAAAAGATAGCAGGGGAGAATTTTATTTTGGTACCCTCAGCGGTTTAATCAGCTTTTTTCCCGGCCAGATCAAGGAAAACAAAGCTGCGCCCAAAGTAATTTTCACGGGACTCAAATTGTTCAATAAGCCGGTTGAAATAGATTCCGAAAACAAACTGTTGCCCCAAAACATCAGCATAGCACCATCGATTACCTTCGAATCGAGGCAAAATGTATTCTCCATCGACTTTGCCATCCTCAATTTCATCAAGCCTGAAAAAAACCGATACGCCTATAAGCTCGAAGGCTTTGAAAAAAACTGGAACTATGTAGAAACGCCTACCGCTACCTATACCAACCTCTCGCCGGGCAATTATGTGCTGTTGGCCAAAGGATGCAACAACGACGGAATTTGGAGTACGGAGGTGTCGAGGCTGCTTATCGAAGTGCGCCCGCCATTTTACAAAACCTGGTGGGCCTATTTGTTTTACCTGATTGTCATCTGTGCAGTTGTTTTTATTGTATTAAGATACCTTTTCATTAGAGCCCTCTTGGCAAAGGAAAAAGAAACCGGCCAGTCGAGGCTTAATTTCTTCACCAATATCTCGCACGAAATCAGAACCCCGCTTACGCTCATCCTCGGCCCCTTAGACAAGCTGCTCAACGAAACCCAAAGCGATTACGGATTGAACAAACAGCTGCTCGTGGTCAAAAACAATACAGATAGGCTGATGCGTTTGGTAACCGAACTATTGGATTTCAGGAAGGCAGAAGCTGGCAAAATGAGGCTTCATGTCGGCCCCGAAAACATGGTAAGCTTTTGCAACGAAATTTATCTGGCTTTCAAGAATATGGCCGAGAGCAGGAACATTGACTATATTTTTAAATGCCAAGAGACCGAAATAAGCATTTACTTTGATAAGGCACAGATAGAAAAGGTGCTCTTCAACCTCCTCTCCAATGCCTTTAAATTTACAAAGGATGGAGGTAAAATTGTACTCGAAATCGTTAACGAGCCAAATAAGGTCAATATTTCGGTAACCGATACCGGCAAAGGCATATCGGCAACAGACCAGGCGAATATTTTTACCAATTTTTACCAGGCCGACGAACCAAATAACATCGGAACCGGCATTGGATTGGCCTTTTCAAAAAGCATAGTTGAGCTTCACCATGGCCAAATCAAAGTGCTAAGCCTTGAGCAGGCTGGCGGCGGCAAAAAAACCTGCTTCGGTTTTTACCTGCTCAAGGGAACAGCGCATTTTAACGCGGCCGAACTCTTGCAGCATCAGGCAACTCCAGAAAACGAAACCTATTATCCACAACAAGAAGCCCATTTGCACGCTACAGAGGTAGCTTCGAAAAAAGGCAAGAAGCTGCTCATTGCCGACGACAATATGGAAATCAGGAAGTTTATTATTCACCTCTTTCAGCAAGACTATCAGATTCTCGAGGCTTCTTCTGGTTTGGAAGCCTGGCAAATCTGCAGCCAGAAACTACCCGATCTTGTCATCAGCGACGTAATGATGCCCGGCATGGATGGATTTGAACTTTGCCACAAGCTTAAAACCGACGACCGGACCAGCCACATCCCCGTTATATTGCTTACGGCCAGGGCAGCTTATATCCACCAAATAAACGGTCTCGAAACCGGTGCAGATGCCTATATCACCAAACCGTTTGATGTAAACCTGCTCCGGCTCAATGTGAGGAACCTGATTGCTTCGAGAACATTGCTTCAGAAAAAATATGCGCAACTGCTCTCCCTCAGTCCGCAAATACCCGAACCTATCGGACTAGACCAGGTTTTCTTGAAGAAACTGATCCATATCTTGGAAGAAAATATCGGAGACAGCGATTTTTCTATTCCCAAACTCAGTGCCATTATAGGTATCAGTCAGGCGGTACTTTACAAGAAAATACGCGCGGTAACCGGAGTTTCCGTAAACGAATTCATAAAAGCGATGCGTTTAAAGCGGGCAGCCCAACTTTTAAAACAGGGAGAGCTCAATATTAAGGAAATTGCCTATGCCGTGGGTTTTAGCGACAGGAAATATTTCAGCAACGAGTTTAAAAGGGAGTTCGGAAAAACACCAACCGAATTTATCCAAGAGACAGACGATAGCGAACCCGGACCTAGCCACGAAGCTTAGTTTCAATAAACTGCCTCATTTTAAAATAAAAAGGCGCCTATAAAAGCGTTGTTGTTTTATTTTAAATTTTCACATACCGATTGGTATGTAATTGCTATCTTTATTGCCGAAGCCTTATGCTTAATGGCAAAAACATGAACACCAGCGAATTTATATTGGCAAAAGTTGCCCCCATTTTTAACAAGCAGGGCTATATAGGCACCAGTTTGGCCGATATTACCCAGGCAACTGGATTGACCAAAGGTGCTATTTACTGCAATTTTGCCAATAAGGAAGAACTGGCCCAAAAGGCTTTCGAATTGAATGTAAGAACGGCTATTTATCCACTTTTTAGGCTAATTGGCGCTACACAGGGCGCCATTCATCAACTGTATGCCATTACGGCTTATCAGCGTGGCTATTATAAACTGGTTAAGGATATGGGCGGCTGCCCGATGTTGCGAGTTGGTGTCGACACCAAATATATCAATCCGCTCCTATTTAAACATGCCGAAAATCTCTCGAAAAGGATGCTGGATGGCCTTATGTCGATTATGGAAGAAGGAAAACGAAGCCGGGAACTGAAACAGGATGTCAACACCGTGGACTATGCCAAGGTTATCCTGTCCATGATTGAAGGTAGCTCGCTCCTCGCCTTTACCCATAACGACGAAAGCTATATCGACAAGGCTATGGATTTTATTGACCACGAAATAATTGACAGAATAAAGGACTAAAATTTTTTAACCCCGCACATACCGATTGGTATGTAGCTTAAAACCTCCAACATGGAAAAGATATTAAAAACCCAAAGAAAAATCAGGTTTCAAGACTGCGACCCTTTCAACCACTTGAACAATTCGAAATACCTCGATTATTTTATCAATGCCCGCGAAGATCAGATAGCCGAAAGCTATGGACTTGATGTGTTTAAATTCTTAAAGAGCAGCGGGGTAAGCTGGGTTGTCCTTTCTAATCAAATCAGCTACATCAAGCCAGCGTTTACGATGGAAACTGTAGTCATCGAATCGCAACTGATCCAGTACACCGATAAGATTTTATTGGTGGAGCTGAAAATGTGGAACGAGGACGAAACCGAACTCAAGGCCCTGCTTTGGACAAAATTTATTCATTTTAACATACAAACCCAAAAAATAGCCAATCATGCCCCCGACTTGATGGAACTGTTCGAAAGGGTGTTGATGCCTTTACAGGAAAGTACTTTCGACGAGCGGTCTTTGGCCATCCTAAAAAAAACAAGAAACCTCGCCTAAAGCCAAATAGGTCAGTTTTTAAGCCAACGGCAAGGTATGCCGTATTGCTTATTACAGATGTAAGTCCAGACGCTGGTGTCAACTGCCAAGGGTTTGATGTAGTACATGCCAAGCTAACCAAAAACAAAAATGCGGGCAGTAAAAAGCCTTAATGTCCTGCAAACATTTCGAGCATGTTTTTCAAGCCATCGGCTGTATGCATCAATTCGGTTTGATCTAAGGTGTCTCTGGCTGTTGCACTTGCCCTTTGGCGCATTTCTTTTTCGTAATGCGCAATAGCTTCGGCTGCGCTTGGGTATTTGGCCAAACACTCGCTCAGCTTCAAAGCATCCAGCATGGCCATGTTTACCCCTTCGCCTGCAAATGGAGGCATTACATGGGCCGCGTCGCCAAGCATGGTTAAATTGGGCAAAGCTTCCCAGGTTTGATCCAAGGGCATACAGTATTGTGGTCTGGCTATAAAAGGCAGGCTGGCCTTGTCAAACAGCGCCAACCAAGCTTCGCTCCAACCTTCAAAAGTGCTTTTAAACCAATGCAATACTTGGGTTTTATCCGAAAAATCTATTTCCTTGCACCAATGCTCGTCGGTTTTGCAACCTGTATAAAACACGAGGCTGCCATCGCCTTTTGAACTAACGATTAAAGTTTTGCCTCCTTCGAGTGCAAAAACCTTTCCACCGTTGAGTAATTGATGCAGACTGGGCACTTGGATGGCCGAATGATACACTACTCCTTCTACCATGGTAACTCCAGAGTAAAATGCTTTAATTGGCGTAATGAACGGCCTGATTTTAGAGTGGGCACCGTCGGCCGCAATTACAAGATCGGCAATAGCCGATGTGCCATTCATGAATGTGATGGCCCAGCCGTTTCCATTCGGTACGAGCGATTTAAAATGGCTATCCCAAACCACGGTTTCGGGTTGCAGTGAATCCAACAGGATTTTTCGCAGCGGGCCACGATCAATTTCTGGTCGGGTTTCTTCTCTTTCATCTGTTGCATCGTCGTGCAATATCGTGCCTTTATGATCTACAATGCGCATCTTGCCAGCCCCTGGCCTGTAATTGTCCTTAAAGGCATCCATCAGTCCTGCTTCTGCCAATGCTTTTAATCCCGATTCTTCGTGCAGATCTAAGGTGGCACCTTGTACACGTACCTCTTTATTGGCGTCTCTTTCGTATACTTTTACTTTGGCGCCCTGTATTTGCAATAATCGGGCTAAGGTTAAACCACCTGGTCCGCCGCCAATAATGGCTATATTTTTTGGTGTCTCTAACATTGTCATTGAAATTAGTTAGGCAAAACTATTTCTTTGGCAAGGTAGAAAATTGAATAAATCGGTCGTTTTTATTTTTGTTGAGTGCCTTAGGTGCCACGCCGGCATATTTTTTTACGGTTCGTATAAAATGCGCCTGATCGGCAAAGTTCAGCTCGGGGAAAAACTTTCCGGCTTTGATCTGGGCAAAAGAAGCCCTAAACCTTAAAATATTGCAATAGGCTTTTAGGGAAAGTCCGAACCATTGGTTAAAATAACGATTAATCTGCCTACTGGTCCAATGCACTTTGCTGGCCATTTCATTAACGGGCAAATCGCCATTATTGTCGTAAATCAGGTTAAACAAGGCCAGTTTCCTCGGATCGGGTTCTTGGTTAAGCAGCGTCTTTATTTTTTGGGAAACCTTATTGCAACAGGCGTCAAAGTTGTCAATATCGGCGACTTCCATCTCCCAAAAATCGTTGGGCAAGCGCATGCCCCCATTGAGCAAGGGGGCTACAGATTGCTTGAGCACGTATTCGGCACCCAGTAATTTAAAACTTACGGCAAAAGTGAGGGTTCGAGGCGCGATTATCGTACTTGACATGCTGTTTTCCAACCCCAAGAGTACCACATGGAAAGGTTCTGTAGCGGTTTTGGAAAAGAAAAGGTCAATTCTGCCGTCAGGCAAAATGCTTATTGTTTTTTCCTCGTCCGTAATATTGGCCAACAGCCAAAAACTTTCTATCCAATGCGCCAGCGAAGCATCGGGCTTTTTAGATTGGTATGTAATTCCAGTTATCAAATGGGGGCTGATTGCAACCACATGGGTTTGTGCTTCAGTATTTCGCGCTGTGTTTTGCAATGCTCGTCGTGTGCGCCGGGCAGGTAGCCGATGCTCATCAAAAATTCGTTCACAATTTCACCGCCGGTAAACTTAAAGGTCTTTTTAAATAGTTTTACCCACTCCTCTTTGCTTTTAGGGTGGTGATGTTCGATCCATTTTTCGAAAGAACCAAATTCCTGCTGCAGGCCCAGTATGGTTTTGGCATTCTCGATGGCCGCATTAACCTTGAGCCGATTGCGTATAATTGCCGGATCGGCCAACAGCCTTTCGCGATCTGCGGCTGTATAAGCTGCTACTTTTTTGATGTCGAAATTGCTGTATGCCTTCTTAAAACCTTCTTCTTTTTTTAGGATGGTTTCCCAGCTCAGGCCTGCCTGGTTGATTTCGAGCACCAAACGGCCAAACAGCTCGTTGTCGTTGTGTATGGGAAAACCATAGTGGTTATCGTGGTAGTTTTTGTGGAGCGCCTTTCTCTCGGCGGTCATGGTTTCTATGGCTGTGCAATACGACATATTTTTGGATCAAGTGGTTGTGATAACCAAAAATAAGAAAAACGAAAGGCTATTTATACACTATTGGCACAAAAAGAAAAGCCTCCAAGTAAGTTGGAGGCTTCGGTATTGATCAAAAGAATCTACAGCATCATGCCGCCCGACACTTCGATACGCTGGCCATTAATCCATCGGCCTGCCTGCTTATCGTCTTGAGGCAGCCAATGATATGGAATTTTAGGCGTAGCAAACAATAGCGCATTTTGCTCAATATCGATAACCTTATCGGCATACTCGGCCCTATTGCGGCCATTGATCAAACTGATCTTGTAATAAGCCCTTCTGTTGTAAGGCATAAAGGCCTTTTCTTGGCGCTTCTTAAAAAGCTCGTTGGTATCAAATACATTGAAATGCCCGATCTCCTTGTTAATGCCCTCGGGCAGCAAGGCCATCAAATCGTTATTGGCGCCACGGCCAATCTGCTGGTAAAAATCTTCCAATGAATCCATCTTGCTCCTATTTGTAAAAATCAAATTTAAGCAAAGCAATACATATTAAGTATTTTCAGGTGTGATATTACAACGCCATAATAACAAAAACCCTACAGTTGTTTCTTTTGAAATACGCCCTCTACCCTTTCCTTATAGCTTGAGCTGATGGGAATAAACGATTGGTCTTGCAACAAAAGACTATCGTTTCTGAGGAATTTGATTTGTTTTACAGCCACCATGTAAGATTTGTGCGTGCGTACAAAAAATGCTTCAGGCAAAAGCTCTTCTAATTTGGCCATGGTTATCAATGCCGTAAACTGTTCTGTTGGTGTTACAATTTTCATGTAATCTTTGCTGGCCTTGATGTAAACAATAGCCGAGAGCTCGATCCGGCAGCTGCCTCTGTTTTTTTCCCTCACTACAAGCCAAGGTCCTTCTGTATTGGTGGCTATTTCCGTAGGTCTTAACAAAGCTTGCACTTTCTGGATAGCCTGCTGAAACCTGGCTGTCTCTTATACACATCTGACGCTGCCGACGAACCACGACAAAAAAAAAGGTGTTGGGGGGGGGGGGGGGGGGGGGGGGGGGGGGGGGGGGGGGGGGGGGGGGGGGGGGGGGGGGGGGGGGGGGGGGGGGGGGGGGGGGGGGGGGGGGGGGGGGGGGGGGGGGGGGGGGGGGGGGGGGG
>NZ_JAELUC010000392.1 GCF_016429155.1 Pedobacter sp. ASV12
GTGCCGACCATCAATACCAATGCGGCCGATGCCCAGGTTCCAGTTATTTATAAAGCCAACATTTCTTACAGCAAGCTGATTACCGACAAGCTAAAAGTTGGGGTAACCGGCTATGCTTCTTTAGGTCTGTCTCTTATACACATCTCCGAGCCCACGAGACAGTACTCATGATCGCGTATGCCGTCTTCTGCGTGAAAAGGGGGGGGGGGGGGGGGGGGGGGGGGGGGGGGGGGGGGGGGGGGGGGGGGGGGGGGGGGGGGGGGGGGGGGGGGGGGGGGGGGGGGGGGGGGGGGGGGGGGGG
>NZ_JAELUC010000393.1 GCF_016429155.1 Pedobacter sp. ASV12
GCATCCCTGCGTACCAAGCGGGTCAGTTCAAGCGCTTCAAACTCTACAGAACCTTTGGGCCCGCCCAAGAAATTCCACCCATGTACATCGTCTGCATAACCATTTTTATCATCATCAATACCATTGCTGTCTCTTATACACATCTCCGAGCCCACGAGACAGTACTCATGATCTCGTATGCCGTCGTCTGCTTGAAAAGGGGGGGGGGGGGGGGGGGGGGGGGGGGGGGGGGGGGGGGGGGGGGGGGGGGGGGGGGGGGGGGGGGGGGGGGGGGGGGGGGGGGGGGGGGGGGGGGGGGGGG
>NZ_JAELUC010000394.1 GCF_016429155.1 Pedobacter sp. ASV12
CGGGAACTCGATCCGCAAGACCCGGTCAAATACGATTTTGCCCTGTTTGGCTTAGGAATAGAAGAGAAGTTTTAATTTATTGGTTCATTAGTGTCATTAGTCATTGCATAGACTCCTGAATTAGGGCTGTCTCTTATACACATCTCCGAGCCCACGAGACAGTACTCATGATCGCGTATGCCGTCTTCTGCTTGAAAAGGGGGGGGGGGGGGGGGGGGGGGGGGGGGGGGGGGGGGGGGGGGGGGGGGGGGGGGGGGGGGGGGGGGGGGGGGGGGGGGGGGGGGGGGGGGGGGGGGGGGGG
>NZ_JAELUC010000395.1 GCF_016429155.1 Pedobacter sp. ASV12
CCCCCCCCCCCCCCCCCCCCCCCCCCCCCCCCCCCCCCCCCCCCCCCCCCCCCCCCCCCCCCCCCCCCCCCCCCCCCCCCCCCCCCCCCCCCCCCCCCCCCCCCCCCCCCCCCCCCCCCCCACACCCCCCCATGTCGTGGTTCGTCGGCAGCGTCAGATGTGTATAAGAGACAGGCCCAAGCCAGCTCCCACAATCGCCGATTCGCAGATTGGGGTATTGCGTACCCTTGCTTTGCCAAAAGTGGCTACAAAACCCTCCGTAATCTTAAAGGCACCGCCATATTCGGCAATATCCTGTC
>NZ_JAELUC010000396.1 GCF_016429155.1 Pedobacter sp. ASV12
CCCCCCCCCCCCCCCCCCCCCCCCCCCCCCCCCCCCCCCCCCCCCCCCCCCCCCCCCCCCCCCCCCCCCCCCCCCCCCCCCCCCCCCCCCCCCCCCCCCCCCCCCCCCCCCCCCCCCCCCCCCCCATGTCGTGGTTCGTCGGCAGCGTCAGATGTGTATAAGAGACAGGTATAGCAATGGTGAGCAAAGCGGCAGGCTTTACCCACTTGTTGGCCACTAAAAGGATGGCACAAGCCACATGCGACAATTTGATGGCCCAAGCCAAGGGTACGCCCACGGGCGCAAAGCCGATCTG
>NZ_JAELUC010000397.1 GCF_016429155.1 Pedobacter sp. ASV12
GCTGATAGTACCCAAAAGCTGAGCGAGGTAATCGTTAAGGGATACTTTAATCCACAAACTTTGCTACGCACACCGGCCGCAGTTAACCTGCTAGACAGCAACCAATTTCAAAACCAGCCCAGGGCCTGTCTCTTATACACATCTGACGCTGCCGACGAACCACGACATGGGGGGGTGGGGGGGGGGGGGGGGGGGGGGGGGGGGGGGGGGGGGGGGGGGGGGGGGGGGGGGGGGGGGGGGGGGGGGGGGGGGGGGGGGGGGGGGGGGGGGGGGGGGGGGGGGGGGGGGGGGGGGG
>NZ_JAELUC010000045.1 GCF_016429155.1 Pedobacter sp. ASV12
CCCCCCCCCCCCCCCCCCCCCCCCCCCCCCCCCCCCCCCCCCCCCCCCCCCCCGTTTTAGATGTGTATAAGAGACAGCCACTGTACTCGCCGAATTTGCGCGCCAAAGTAGCCTTTACATGGCCAGTTCCATCATCTTCCAACAGGTATTGCCACAGGTAGCCACCAGTTTTTGGACCATTTTTACGGCCTACAATGGCGTACATTTTGCCGTCTTTGCTGGTGTAGATGGCAATGCCCATCAAATCGCGGTATTCGGGGCCGGTTTCACCTACAAAAACATCAATCCCGCCTTTGTCTACCGGCTTCATGTCGGGCAACGAAAAGATGCGCAGCTTATGGGTCATGCGTTCGGTAGCAATGGCAATATCAGTAGGCTTGCCGTTCAATAACAGACCGTAAGCCAAATCAACATTGTTGGGTCTTTTTAGTCCCCTTACCACTTTGTCGGCTATGATTTTGCCTTTCAGGTCGAAAACATAAAGTGCGCCATCTGCGTCTTTATCGGTTCCGATGATCAAGCTTTGCGCAGGGTCGGCCTTGTTGATCCAGATCGCAGGATCGTCGGTATCATATTTAACAGGTTCGGTAATAATAACCGGCTTAATGCTGTTCGTTGTGTCGGTGCTGTTGGTTTTGCAGGCCGCCAATAGCAGCAAAGCCGGCCATAAAGTAAAGTTCAGTTTATTCAAATTCATTGGTTACAGTTTAATGCCATAAGCACCTACAAAGGTAGAAGGCTCTGGAGATATGTAAGTAATGCCATTGGTCATGGTAAGACCTGCCTTATGGTGACGGGTAAAATTGGTAGTTCCCTTGGTCAGGGCCGGTGAGTTTCCTTGCAGGTGGAAATCCCAGGCGGTATTGAAATCGGGGCTGGTTACCAAATTGTTGAGCGGATAATTTACAAATTTCGGATCGTTGTCGCCAGCTTTGGTGCCGATTACATCGTTGGTGCCACCGATCACATCGCCACTTGGCTGAAATTGGTTTACCGTAGTTTGGTCGTAGCCATAATACCAGTTGTTGGTGTATACCGAGCGTTTGTCTTCCGGGTTTTTAGGGTCTCTTTTCACACCAAAACGGGTATTGGCAAACAGGTTGTTGTACAGGTCGGCACGGACGGTACTTTCTAGCCAAACCGAGCCTCCTTTGGCGGTAGGCCTGCGCCAGCCGGTGTTTACCATGGTGTTATTGTAGGCAATAATGTAGGTCTGTGGTGTTCTGTCGCCACTGTTGGAGAGCTTGAGTGCATTGGTATTGGTGCTGTAAACCAAATTGTAGGCTATATCGGCCAAACAACCCGATTTAAAGTTCATGGCTTCGCCACCCGTTACGCCCGTGGTATAGAATACGTTGTTGGCGAAGATGATTTTGCCACCCTCAATATAGGTACAGTCTTCTTGTAGGTTACGGAAAATGCTGTTGGTTACCACCAGTTTGCCTTTTACGTTCGAGAACCAAAGCGCAGGCAGGTTTTCGCCGGCTTTGTTTTTGTAAAGCCCCATTTTTACCGACGTAGAGGCGTCGGAGGTGGTAGAACCGCCATATTCGATTATGGTGTGGTCTAATACGAGTTCGGCACAGGTAGGCGCGGCCAAAATGCCGCCCCATAGCTTGCCGAATTTTTTGGCTGCGGTTTTATAAAACTCGTTAACGGTAAATTTGATTGGATTTTCGGCTGTTCCCAAGGCGTAAAGATTTCCCTTTACGATGATTTCGGGCTTGGCAATCGTATCCATCAATACGGTAACCCCTTCTTCAATGGTGAGGCTTTTGCCTTCAGGGATGATGATGTCGCCTTTGATAACCTGCGTGCTTCCCTTGGCCCATACTCCCGAAACTTCGCCAATGGCCGATCCGTTGCCGGGTGTAGTATCTACATCAATATTTGCCTTTTCGCAACCTGCCATAGCCAGGGCCAAGAGCAAGAAGAGGTTAAGAATCTGTTTAAATTTCATTGCTTTTAAATTTGATGGTTTGTAATCAATTAGTTGAGTTTATAGCGAACGCCAATCAGGTAGCTTTGACCGTAATTGTCGTTTCTGATTAATGTATGACCGTTACTAATTAGCTCTTCCTTGATTTTTTCGTTCTCAGGGTTGGTGCCTTTGATGAAGAGCTTGGTAGGGGTGTTTAGCAAGTTGCCGGCTTTGATAAAGGCACTGATGCCATGTTTGAAACGCTTTTCGGCCGAAAGATCCATCTGGATAAAGCCTTGTTGCCAAAGGTCGTTGTTGAGGAACTGCGATACCGTGTTGATACGCGGCCCTGTGTAGGCACCTGCCAATTGCACATCCCAGCCCTTTTTGGTGTCTTTGTACAATAAAGAAAGGTTGGCAATATGTTCTGACTGACCATACAATGGCCTTGATTGATCAACCGAAACAGCTTTGATATCGCCGGTAACTGCATCTCGCTGACGGGAAGTTTTGGGCGTGGTAATTCTCGAATGTGTGTAGGTATAGTTGGCCTTAACCCCAATTTTGTGGAAGAATTTGATGTAATCCAGCTCTGCGCCATAGTTTTTGGCATTGCCAAAGTTACCCGGACTGTAGTAGATGTCTTGTCCGCGGGTAGCATCTGGCTGAAAAGTATATTCGATTGGGTTTTTGATGTTTTTGTAAAAGACGCCCACCAACAATTGTTCGGATGCACCCGGAAACAGTTCGTAGCGCAAGTCGAAGTTGTCGGCCAAAGCGCGTTTCAGGTTCGGATTGCCACGTTCCTGGTACTCCTCATTCACCACCTTGCTCGGTACAATTTCGTAAAATCCAGGACGGTTTAGCGCCTTGTAGTACGAAGCATGTAGCTGTGCTTTTTCGGTGAGGTGATATTTCAAGGTCAAGCTTGGCAATACATCAGTGTAAGATTGGTTGCCCGTTGGTTTGCTTTCTCCGGCCGGAAACAACAATTGATAACCCTGGTTGGTATGTTCTATCCTGGCGCCGCCGGTTACCTGCCATTGGTTAAGGCTAAAGTTCAGCATGCCATAGCCGGCGCTAATTTTTTCGTTCGCGTCATAAGTTAAAGGATTGCTTACCGCACCGGTGGGGTTGCTTACCACCAAGTTGAGGTCGGTGTAGTTTTGGAAATCCTTGCCATAAACCAAGCCGGCATTGGCTGCGGTAGGCGCAAGGGTGTAATTGTTAAAGAAGCTGCTTCTTTGCTTGTCGCGATAAAGTCCGCCCGCTGTAAAATCAACTTTGGTGCCTGCAATGGTTGCGGTGTAGGTTAAATCGAGATAACCAGCCTTATCTTCGTCGGTGTTACGTTCCCAACGGCGGTTAACCGGAGCGGTGTTAACCAGGCTTAAGCGACTAGCCACAAAGTTCTTTTCGATGCCGTTCAGGCTGATCGTGGTATTGTCTGGCACTTCGTTTCGTGCCGATGAGTATACCGCCGACCATTGTACCTTGAATTTGTTGGCGAAGAATTTGTGATCGCCATGCAAGGTGCTGTTGTAGATTTCCTGTTGCGTTAAACGACTGCGGGTGTTGTACACCAGTTCGGCATTGCCATTGGCTGGATCATAAACGCCATTATAGGTGGTGCTCACGCCCTCGCGCAGCTGCTTGTTTTTAAGGTTAACATAAAAATTGTAAAGACTGATTTTGTTGTTTTGGTCAAAAATATAGTCAACCTTGCCGTGCAGGCCCAAGCGGGTTTGTTGCTCTGAATATTGACGGTAGTCTTTGCTGGTAATTACCGCATACTGGTCGGTACCAGTTACAGCCGAATTGTAGAACGTACTGTTGCTGCCACGGTAGGTGTTTTGATAGCTTCCGGCAACAATTACGCCCAGTTTACCGTCTAAAAAGCGCTGACCAATGGAGAGGCTGCCTATAAGGTTCGGCGCCGGATTTTTGGCCGTATAATCAAGTGTTCCTTTGCTAAAGTCGGCTTGCGTGGCGTTATAGGTTCTGCCCTGCAGTTCGTATGGCGATTTGCTGTTGCTGCTGGCCGAATTGAAACTGGTAAACTTGCGGTCGAAGAACAGCTGATTATAGCCCGTAGCCAAATTGGCGTTAATTTGGAAGTGGTTTGGCGCATTTTTCATCACCATATTTACCGCCCCGCCAATGGCATCGCCTTCAAGGTTCGGGGTTAGGGTTTTGTAGACCTCGAGCCTGTCTAACAAATCTGACGGAAAAAGGTCGAGGGGCACATAGCGGTACTTGTTATCCGGACTTGGAATTTTAACGCCGTTTACCAAAGTGTAGTTGTAGCGTTTGTCCATGCCACGCAAAATGGCGTATTGGCCATCGCCGTTGCTATTGCGTTCAACCGAAATACCCGATACCCGTTGGATCACGTTGGCTACGGTTAGGTCGGGCGAAATTTCTATGGCCTTGGCCGAAACGATGTTCATCACCTGATTGGCGTTTTGCTCTATCCTGCGGGCTTCGTTTTCGTTGTTGCCGTTGCCTACGCCCTTAATGGTTACCTCGCCCAGTATTTTAGAGGCGGGCTCCATGTAGATTTTAACATGCGGATTGTCTTCGCCTAAAATGTTGATATCCTGGCTTACGGTGGTGTAGGTAAGGTAAGAGATCCGCAACACGGTTTTGCCTGGTTTTACGTCTTTCAGCTCAAATGAACCATCGAGGCCTGTAGTGGTTGCCCTGCCGGTATTTTCGAGCACTACGGTTGCGCCAACGATGGCTTCGCCGGTTTGCTTGTCGTAAACATGTCCCTTTAATTTGGCGGCATTAGCAATGCCAACCACAAATAATAGGGGGAAAAGAAGTTTTAAAAATTTGCTCATTTGCTTTGCGTTAAGTCAAGGATTTTAAATGACGCCGCAAAGATGTGGAGGCAATCGGTTAGGAGTGAAATCTGAAGAGTTACAAAAAGGCAACAGCGTTACCAATACCGTAAACCAGAAAGCAACAAGCTTTATTAAGTAATTGATTTTTAATCAATTATGTTTTATTTAAACCTCCGTTATCATTTTATTACCGTTACATTAAGCAAATGTTAAGCGCTGCAAAGCCGAAAAATAATAGCTAAAAATATCAGATGGCTTGTATGAAAGCAGTAAGGTTGTCGCCTTGCGGAATGTTCAGTTTTTTTCTTAACCGGTAGCGCGAAACGCGGAGGCTGTCGGTAGAAATGCCGAGCAGAATGGCAATGTCTGTTGATTCGAGATTGATCTTTAACAAGGAAACCAATCGGAGGTCGGCCGCGGTCAATTCGTTGCTGTAGGCTTTGAGCTTGTCGAAAAAACTTTGGTGTACCTTTTCAAAGGCGGCGGTAAATTCCTTCCAGTATTGCTCATGGCTAAAGCTGTCGTTAATCTGGTTAATGAGTTGTTGCATCTGTTTTTTCTGGTCGCGTTTGTCGTCTTTAACCATTAATTGCAGCTTGTTGCGTAGTTCTTCGAGAAATTTGTTGTGCTTAATCAGGTTGAGGGTGTGGGTAGAAAGTTCCTTGCTCTTGATGTCGAGCTCCTGTTTCAGATTTTCGTCTTCCAGTTGCTGGGTTTTTAGTTCCAGTTGTACCAGTTCATGTTCTACTTCCCGTTGCCGGGCCAAAACCTTTTGGTCTTTGAGCTTGAGGCGTTGCCGGCTGAAAATAACGATACTGAGGATAATCAATAATACCACCACAACAACTACAGCCACCGTGATGATGCGGTTTACTTTTCGGCTGTTGTTGAGACGGGCAATCTCATCGCTTTTTTTGTTGATGTCGTACAACACCTGCAAAAATGAGGTTTGGTTAACCGCTTCCTTAGAATAAACTTCGAGCGAATATTTCCGGCTCAGTTCGGCATAATAATAGGCGCTGTCCATGCGGTTCATCAGCTCGTAGGCCTTGCCCAGGTCTTTGCTGCACGAAGCCAATTGGTAAATGTTGTCGTTTTGCAGGGCCAAGTCATACGCCTGTTTTGAGCGCGCGATACTGGCGGCATATTGGCCTGTTTTTCTTAGGATATCGCCTAAATTATTGAGTACTTCTATGCTGCCAACTTCGTTATGGTCTAATTTGTATAGCTCGAGCGAGTGCGCGAAGCTGGCGTGCGCCGAGTCGTATTTGGCCAGATCTTCGTAAATGCTGCCTAGGTTTTCGTAAATCTTGGCAATGCCCTGCTTGTAATTGGTCAGTTTGTATTGCTCGAGTGCCAAATGCTGATAATAAAAAGCGCTGTCGTATTGTTGGCGCTTTTCGTACAAGTGGCCTATGTTGCCTAAAATCTGGGCTTGCCCCTTTAAGTTTCCGGTTTGTTGGTACAAGGCCAAGGCTTTGTTGTACTGCGCACGCGATTTGTCGAGCTGTTTGTTGTAATAATAAAGCACTCCTATTTCGCCCAGGTTGGCGGCTAATAAATCGCGTTGGTTATGGGTAGAGAATAGCTTATCGGCATGCAGGTAAAATTCGAGCGCCTGTGCATAGTGCCCCTGGTTGTAGCATACTTTGCCCATTTGTTGCAGGCACAAGGCCTCGGCCAGCTCATTGTTTTCGGCCAATGCCTTGGCATGCAGTTTTTTGAGGATGATCAGTGCAGTATCGGGATGCTTTTGGCTGATGGACTGTATGCTTGTAAAGTCTGTCGACTGTGCCCGCAAAAGTTGGGGTACGCCAAGTAGGACCATCAGGAAACAAAACAACAAAGGTACTTTTGCCATACGCCAAAAAGCAGGTTTACAATCTTCAAATAAACCAACTTCATGTTAACTCAATGTTACCTCGGTGCGTGTATTTTAAACTTTAGGCCTTTAAGCCTCATGAATGTTTCTTCCTTTACGCCAATTAATTAGATAGCCGTGATGGAATATGAGGATAACAATCCCTAAATTGGCCAAAAATTTAATACATGATTGCACACCACGTTTTATTCTGGCTAAAAGCCGATACCAGCGACGAACAGAAAGCGGCTTTTTTAAAGGGCCTGCAAACGCTTGAACAGATCGAAGTTGTAAAAAACTATCATATTGGCACGCCTGCGCCTATTGAAAGAGCCGTAGTTGATACCACTTATACCTTCAGCCTGGTTCTTTTTTTCGAGGATTTGGCTGCGCATGATGTTTATCAGGTGCATCCGGTACACAAAGTCTTTTTAGACGAATTCCGCATTTTCTTTGAAAAAGTAGTCATTTACGATGCGCAGAACTAAGCCCTAACTGCTCAATGAATCAAAAGGCCTCAGCTGTTAAGCTGAGGCCTTTTTTAATGCTATTTTAACTTATTTTTTGCGTGAGGTAAATCAGGGGTGCGCTTTCCGTTAGCTCGGGCGCCACGGCCACAAAGTCGGTAATATAGGCTTGTTGGTTGTGGGCCGCCAAACCCTCGGCACTCGTCCATTCCTCCTGAAAGATGAAAAGGTTTTCGTCTTCGGTCGATTGGTGCAGGTCGTATTGGAGGCAGGCGGTTTCTTGCCTCGAATGGACAACCATGTTTTGAAGAACGGCTTTCAGTTCTTCGGCCTTGCCGGGTTTGCTTTTAACCAATGCTGTGAGATAGATGCTCATGAGGTTTGTTTTTGATGCTGAATAATTGGATGAGGTGTTTTTCGTATGCCTTTAAATCGCGCGCAATATCTGCATTCTTTTCTACATCGTGAAAATGGAAGCTTGGCAAAGGTTGCATGCCCACAAAGGCATTCATGCGGTGGAAGCCGAAAAGTACGCCCTCGTCTACGCTTTTTTCGTTAAAAAACTCGCCGGGCAAGGTAAATGCCGTAGCTGGGGCATTCCAGCTGCTGGTAACCAGGTAGTGTCGGCCATGCAACAGGCCGCCGGTGCCGTAGTTGATGTTCGGGTTATCGGACGAACGGCCATCGCTATGGTAAATGCCCTTTTGGTGGCCAGCGGTAAATACCTCGTCTATGTATTTTTTAAAGCCATTGGGTACCTGAAACCACCAAATAGGCGTATGGTAAATCACCAGATCTGCCCATACAAAATTTTCTACTTCCTTGTTGGCATCGTAAACCTCGTTGATGTTGGTAGAGCGAATGCTTACGCCAGGCAATTGGCCTAAAAAATTGATGCTGAAATTGGTGATGGTCTGATTGAAACGGCCACCTGAATGCCCGAAAACCTGGCCACCGTTAATGATGAATATTTTTTTAAAGTCCATGTTGTTTCTCTATTGATGAAGCAAAATTACCGCCTCTTTATTTACTATTAAAATAATATAAATTATATATTTGTATCATAATTATAATAAATAGAATTATGGTCAATCTAGAATGGTACCGCACGTTTAAAGCGATTTACGAAACGGGCTCGCTCACCGGGGCTGCCGAATCGCTGTATGTTTCGCAGCCAGGGGTAAGTTTGCACCTGAGCTCGCTCGAATCTTATGTAGGCTACAAGCTGTTTGATCGGAGCTCGAGAAAAATGGTGCCTACCGAGCGTGGCAAGATCCTGTATAATTTTATTTTAGAGCCTATTGGCAAATTGCAGGAAGCGGAAGAACACTTTAAAAAAAGTACGGAAAAAGATATTCCTACCGTAAGCATTGGCATGTGCTTCGAAACCTTTCAGTTTACCCTCGAACCTTATCTGCCCACCCTGGATTTTAACGTAATCATCAAGTTTGGCGAATACCCCGAAATGTTGGCCGATTTAGACAATGGTATTTTAGACATGATCATTACGCCACAAAAAGGCGATTACAAGAATTTGGTATACAAGCCTTTTTTTAAGGAAAAACTGGTGCTGGTAGCCGGTAAGGAAACAGCTACGAAGGAATTTGAAGCGCTGATTGCCCATCGGGATTTTGCCGCGGCGCAGCAATGGCTAAAAACACAGACCTGGTACGGTACAACGGGAGATATGGAGCACTTGCGACGCTTTTGGTATCAGAACTTTGAGAAACGCCCCGATTTTAGGCCCAACTTTATCGTACCCAACATCTGCTCTATTTTGCGTTGCCTAAGCGGTCGGAGCGGCTTTGCGGTGGTCCCCGATTTCCTTTCTAAAAAAGAGTTGGATGCGGGTCAGGTAAAAGTGGTTTGGGAAGGCGAAAAACCCATCGAGAACACCTTGCATTTCGGTACGAGAAGCAAGACCATCTATGCCGATCAGCTGGCCAAGATACAAGAGATCTTTGAAAAGGAAATGCTTAACTCCACACGCGATTAAAACAAAGCCAGCTGTTCTGCCTCTTGTTCTTTGCCGGTAAAAGGGAAATACTTGACCAATCGGTAGCTTTCTTTGGGACTGAAAGTAAGCGGATCTATTTCGCGTTTGAGAAGGAGCATGCCATTGGCGGCAAAAGAAGCATTGTATCGCCTTTTTCCCCACTCTTCCCAGGCTTGTCTAAACTGAGGTTCGGCCATATTGCGGGCAATGGTAAGGTGCAGGTTGTTACTAAACGAAGGCTTAAAGGTATCCAATGCATTCAGTTTTTTGCTCAGCCTCAGTTTCATGGCGCTAACACCTTGGGCAATAGGTTTGTTGTTGATTACATTCACATAAATGGTACGGTAGTTAAACTGGCCGAAACCAGACAATTTGATGGTTGTGGGCGGAATGGCCTTGGCAAGTTTTTCAAAATCTTCAACAATTGGCCTCTCCATACTTTCAAACTGCCCGAAATTGGCCAAAGTAATGTGCGGTTTCGATTTGATGGCACTGGCCAGCCCATAATCGTTGCTGTAGGCCGTTTTAATGTCCATAATTTCGGCGTTTACTTTCTGGTCGGGCGAAAGCAGCAACAAGTGCTCGTAAAATGCATAAGCGGTTTTCTTAGCCATGGCAAAAAAATTAGGATCGGGAAACTAAATTACTAAATTTATTAGTAATTTGCAAATTTAATTTCAGCTAATTTGTTGCCTGCTAGTGGCTTGCCTGAGGCCTAAAGTTCTTCCAGACGCTTATTGTTATAACGCTTAAATCGGGTATTTTTGGCCTCGCCGATTACCTGTCCACGATAGATTCCCGTATGGCCAGAAATGAGGTAAGCGGTTACACAAGCCAGTGCAGCATAAACGCCACAATCTGACCCGAACAATTCAATAGCCATTACCGTACAGGCCAGAGGCGTATTGGTGGCCCCGGCAAATACCGCTACAAAACCCATCCCGGCTAGGAGGCCAACAGGTAGGGGCAACCAAAAGGAAAGTGCGCTGCCCAGCGCCGCTCCAATAAAAAACAGTGGTGTTACTTCGCCACCTTTAAAGCCTGCCGCCAGTGTTATAATGGTAAAAGCCATTTTAAGGGCAAATACCTCAAAACCCAACGGTGCCTGGAAAGCACCAACAATGGTAGGAATGCCTAGGCCAATGTATTGGGTATGGCCTAAAGCCCAAACGGCCGAGGCTACCATAAGGCCTCCAGCAACGGGCCTAAGTGGCGGATATTTGATGAACTTTTTAAAGGCAGTACTCGCCCAATGCATCAGTTTGCTAAAGGCAGCTGCACAAAGCCCAAAAGCCAAACCGGCTAGTAGGGCATAGCCCATGGGCAACAACGCAAGGCGCGGAATATCGCCCATCTGGTAAGTGGTATGATGTACCTGCCACCATTGGGTAGTCAGGTTGGCCAGTATAGCCGCCATAAATGCCGGAAAAATGGCATCGTATTTTAATTTGCCGATCAGGAAAAGTTCGAGGCCAAAAATGGCACCGGCCAAAGGGGTGCCGAAAACAGAGCCAAAGCCTGCCGCTACGGCAGCCACCAGCAGCGTTTGCCTGTCGGCTGGGCTCAGTTTAAAAGGTTTGCAGAGCTGATCGCTTAGGGCGCCGGCCATTTGCAGGGCAGTGCCTTCACGGCCTGCAGATCCGCCGAACAAATGCGTTGCCAAGGTGCCCAGGTAAACAAAGGGTGCCATTTTAAAGGGAATGGTTTGTTGCGGACGATGGTAGGTTTGGATGAGCAGGTTATTGCCCGCTTCCACATCCTTTCCGTAATGATGATAGAGCAAACCAATGAGCAGGCCTGCAAGAGGTAGCAACGCAATGAGCCAAACATGGTTTTCGCGGTAAGCGGTTACCCAATTAAGCGATTGCAGAAAGCCAGCCGAAGCCGATCCTACCATGATGCCGATGATGGCACAAATGAAAAGCCATTTGAGTAAATAGGGCAGGGCAGGGTACTTCCTGAAGCATAAGCGAAATTGCAAGCTGGTTTTTTGGCTGATGGTCTTTTCTGTTTTAAAGGGCATAACAATCCTGATTAAATGTTTTAACATCCATAACCAGGCGTCATCAGCGTTTTTAGGGCGGTTCAATTAGGAAGACACCATTTCCTTGCCACAAATTTATAAACTTGCGGGGAGAAAGTTAAATAAATAGTTTAAAATTAACCTTTGTTTTTGGCTCAACTTATTTTTAACACGCTAGTTGTCAATATTTTCTTGCTTTTTTTTAAACAGTAGCCCCTCAGCTTTGTTGTATCTAATAGCTATGAAAAAACAGGTTTACGTTGTTGAAGATAACGAAGATATAGGAGAACTGATTGGATACATCTTGAGTGGCGAAACTTATGAGGTTACCATTTGTCCTAATGTGGCGGCTTTTCATCTCGCGATGCAACGGGCCGTTCCAGATGTAATTGTGTTGGATGTGATGTTGCCCGATGGCAACGGCATAGAAGTTTGCAAGGAACTGAAATCGAGTCAGAAGTTTACACAGGTGCCCGTTATCATCATGTCGGCCAACGCCGATAAAAAAATGGTTTATAAAGATGCCTGTGCCGAAGATTTTATCGGCAAGCCTTTTAATATCGACGATTTTCAGCATCGGGTAGAACGTTACCTCGAATAGCTAGAGCTCAATCTCCCTGTCTCTTTGCGTGCTTTTCCACCCTATATTTGTCAGATTTGCCCTTGTCTGGTGTTACTGGCTTGCACTAACTTTGCTTTATCCAATAACGATTAAAAAACACAAAAATAATTTGAACATGGAAACTGCAACCAAAAACCCAATTACTGTTAGCGCCGTTATCAATGCGCCTATTGCAAAAGTCTGGAATTCGTGGAACGAACCAGCGCACATTACCCAGTGGTGCCAAGCCTCGCCTGATTGGCATGCGCCTTATGCCGAGAACGACCTGCGCAAAGATGGAAAATTTAAAACCACCATGGCCGCCAAAGATGGTAGCTTTAGTTTTGATTTCGGCGGCGTTTACAGCGAGGTAGAACCGCACCAATTAATTGCCTATGCCATGGAAGATGGCCGCAAAGTGAAAATTGTTTTCGAAGATCTAGGCATCAGTACCAAGGTAACCGAAACATTCGACCCGGAAGATACGAATCCCATCGAAATGCAGCAAGGTGGCTGGCAGGCGATTTTAGACAACTTTAAGAAATATACAGAACAGCTTTAGTTTAAGCGCACATCAGGCACAATCTGCCTTGGCTGCTTAGGGCTAAGGCAGGTCTTATGCCAATCTAACTCGATAGAAAGTGGTAAAATAGAAAATAAGGATTAACTTTAGTGCTAGAATCTATCCTTAACCATTTACCATGATCAACAACCTATTAAAAGGAGGCTTTCTATTCCTCTTTGCGGGCTTAACGCAACTTGTTGTTGCCCAGCAACGCCCCAATATTGTACTTATTTTGGCTGATGATTTGGGCTATGCCGATTTATCCTGCTATGGCAATCCGGTAATCGAAACCCCATTTTTAGACCAAATGGCGGCCAAAGGCATAAAAGCCACCAATTATGCGGTTACTTCGCCCTCGTGTTCGCCATCGCGTGGCAGCTTGCTTACCGGAAGATACCCTACGCGTTTCGACATCCCATCGCCCTTGGCGCCGGGCCAAAAACAGGGACTGGCCGCGGCCGAAGTGACCCTGGCCGAAATGCTTAGGGCAAACGGCTACAAAACAGCTATGGTGGGCAAGTGGCATTTGGGCGATCATTACGAAAACCTGCCCATGCAACAGGGCTTTCAAAACTATTATGGCATGTTGTACAGCCACGATTACCACACGCCTTACGTAAAAACAGATTCGACCTTAAAAATTTATCGGGGCAACAAAGCCGAAATTATACAGCCGGCCGATAGTTCATTAACCAATTTATACGGCAAGGAGGCCATCAGCTTTATCAAAAAACAAAAAGCAAACCAGCCTTTCTTTCTGTACCTGGCTTACAACATGCCCCATTTGCCGGTTTGGTTTGCTGCGCAGAAGAACAAGAACAATAACGAAAAAGGTGGCGAACTGGGCTTTGTGGTCAACGAAATGGACAAAAGCATTGCGGCGGTTTGGAAGGCCATTGAGCAACAGGGCTTTGCCAAGAACACCATCTTTATTTTTTCGAGCGATAACGGCCCTTGGTCCAACTATCCCGACAGGATGAGCGAAGACCATGTGACCAAACGCAACCACGCCGGTTACGCCGGAATTTTTAGGGGGAGCAAAGGCACTACTTATGAGGGTGGCGACCGAGTTCCCTTTATTTTTTACTGGGCCGGACAAACGCAGCCCAGTGTATTGAAAAAACCATTGACTTGTTTGGATATTTTGCCAACCTTGGCTAGCATTACGGGCAGTACCCTGCCTAAGGGCCAAACCTTGGATGGCGAAAATGTGAGCAACCTGCTTACCGGCAAGCGTGCGGTGGCGCACCAACCATTTTATTATGTAAACAATGGCGTACCCGAAGCGGTAAGGGATGGCATTTGGAAGCTTCGACGCATCAAAGAAAAAGATGAAACGACTATCGAATTGTATAACCTCGAGGCCGACCCGGCAGAACGCGTGAACCTGAAAAGCGATTATCCTGAACTTACGGCCAGGCTTACGGCTAAACTAGACCAATACCCATATGGGAAAAATTGATTATTGAGGCAACCAGATTAAAAACCAATAGCATGGGGCAGGCTAAGCGCGGGCATAAAAACCGTACCTTAGCCATTGCTTTTGCCTATTTGCGGATTTCTATGCTGGCTCCTGGGCCAATGTGGGTAAACAAGCTGTCAATGTCCTTATTGGATAGGGCAATGCAACCTGCCGTCCAATCTTTGGCGTTCTTTTTGGCAGGCGTTGTGCCATGGATCATGATGCCGACTCCTGGCTTAACGCCCCTTTTTTTAGCCATGAGCTTATCTTCGGCATTGGGATAGGAAATCCAGATGCTTTTATAGAAGTTGTCGTTGCGTTCGGTTTTCAAGTCTAGGTGATAAATTCCTTCGGGTGTTTTCCCATCGCCATCGCTTACCTTGTTGCCCACCGGCGACCAGCCCAGGTTAATGGGCAGTTCTAAAAGCTTAATGCCGTTTCGGCTCACCAGTAATTTTCTTTGGCTTTTTAAAACCAGTACATGATCGCCCAGGGCCAGCATGTTGGCAATGTCTTTTAGTTTGTCGGACCAGGCCTTGCTTGTATTCCGATTTCTATAGGCTTCCCACCTGGCCGATCTTGCGACCGCGTAATCGTCTTTTCTGAGCGAATCCATTGCGCTTTCGTTAAAACGTTGCAGTTTCCATTGGCCATTGTCTTGGTAAATCATCGCCTCCTGATTAAAAAGGGGAGCAATGTATTGTTTAAACTTGAGCTGATTGCCTTGATTGTCTTCCACCAAAATACTGCTATCTATGCTTTTGGGCAGGTATTGTAAAAGCGAATCGCTCCAAAGGGTTTCAGTAGGGGTAGTTTGGGCAGTTACAGGGTCTTTTGCCAGTAGCCAAATCCAAGTGCCAGCCATCAAGGCGAGCAATAAAAAAACGCCAGCATATTTCATGTCTTAAACCTTTGAAATAAAGTTAACCAAACTGTAACTAACTTTATAGTTTTTTGAAATATTTTTTAAAAGTAGATGGTAAAGTAGGTTTGGCCTGGGCCAATGGTTTTGAGGGAGAACTCATAGCCATGGTTCAATAAAATTTCCCTGACCAAAGTTAAGCCAATGCCTTGGCCATCCTTCTTCGTGCTGAAAAAAGGACTGAACAGCTGTTCGCTGTGTTCTTCCGAAATGCCGGGCCCGTTATCGGCAATGATGAGTTTTTTCTCCGCTGCGAAAAGCATGAACTTGATTAATCCGTTTTCGTTGACAGCTTCGGTGGCATTTTTTACGATGTTGAGCAGGGCCTGTTCCATCTGCGGCATATCTGCCTGGATATAAAAAGGAGCTTCTGGAAGGTCGAATTGGAAAACGATGCCTCTTTGCGTAGCATTGAAATGCAGCAGCTGCGCAATAGACCTGAGCAGTGCCGATAGGTCGACTTGCTGGCGGTTTACGGCCGTCAGTTTTACCAAATCGGCCAGGTTGCGCATAAACAGGTTCAGGTTCTGGTTTCGGTCTAAAGCTATTTCAAGTGCATTTTGCAATGGGATGTGTGCCGCGTTTTGCCAAAGGTCTTGGGTTTGTAGAGCGGTGCTGATGATCGAATTTACCGGCCCGATGGTATTGTTCACTTCGTGGGCCATCATCCTGATGACTTTGCTGTATACTTTCTTCTCGGTTTCAAGTATCTCGGTTGTTACCTCTTCCAGCAAAATGAAAACCCTTTCAAAACCACGATCTATAAAATGAGATTTCTGTAGCTTGTAAGTCCTGAGGCCCTGCACGCGGATAATTTTGGCCGTGCCAACCTGGAGTTGGTGTACATATTTATGCAGTATTTCGGGATTGGCATTTAAAATTTCTCCAGCTTTGGGGTTGATCTGTTTAACCTGACGATCGTAATCTAAAATAATAATGCCGGTAGGAGAGGTATGGATTAGCTTTTCCAAGAAAAAATGCTGTTCTTCCTGCCTTGTTCTTTCCTGGCGCAGCTCATCGATCATCTGGTTGTAAACGCCAATCAGCGAATCGACTTCTTTTTTGCCGGTGGGCAGAAACTTGACTGTAAAGTCGCGGTCTTTGATGGCATTGATGCCTTCTTGCAGATAGTTTAAAGGCCTGATGAGTTGCTGGTACAGGCTAAGGGCAATGAGAATGGAAAAAATAACCAGTATTTCGGCTACCATGAAGATGAGCTTGTCTTTTTCGAACACCAAATAGCTTAAAACCAGGGCTACCAGGTGAATGATCATGATGAACGCGATATATTTAATCTTCAGCCTCATTAAACGGGATTTGGTATTTTTCTAAACGGCGGTAAAGCGCATTGCGGGTAATGCCCAAGGCCGCTGCGGCCTTGCTGATTCTGTTTTTATGAAAACTCATGGCTTGTCGCACCATGCCCTCTTCCATTTCTTCCAAAGTCATGGTGCCCACGCCTGGTAATTGATTTTTGTCTTTTTGAACCGGCGAAAGCTCCAGTTGCGACTGGAAATCTTCAATGTTAAGCACCTCGTTGCCACTAACCAATACCGTTCGTTCGATTAGGTTTTTCAGTTGCCTGATGTTGCCTGGAAGCTGGAGCTTTTGCAGCCACTTCATGGCGGCGGGAGCTACCGACAGCCCAGGGCGGCCATAGATTTCCTGCATGTTGCCAATAAAAAAGTTGACCAGCAAAGGAATATCGCCATTGCGTTCCCTTAACGGAGGCAAATGGATGTGGATTAAATTGATGCGGTAGAGGAGGTCTTCCCTAAAAAGGCCTTTCGCAACTAATTCGTTCAGGTTTTTGTTGGTGGCACAAACTACCCGTACATCTACTGTTTTGGTGCGGCTGCTGCCTAGCACTTCATAAGTTCTGTCTTGCAGTACCCGCAATAGCTTCACTTGGCTGCCACTTTCCAAGTCGCCAATTTCGTCTAAAAATATAGTGCCTTTATTGGCCAGTTCAAAGCGTCCGGCTCTGTCAAAACGGGCATCGGTAAAGGCTCCTCTAATATGGCCAAACATTTCGCTTTCGAAAAGAGAAGCAGAAATACCACCCAAATTTACTTTTACAAAGGGTTTATTTGCTCTTTTGCTGTTTTCGTGGATGGCTTCGGCAATCAGTTCCTTGCCGGTACCACTTTCGCCGGTAATCAGTACCGAAGCATCGGTGGCGGCCACACGGCCAATGGTTTCTAAAATGGCAATCATTCGCGCATCTTCGCCAATCAGCTGCTTAAAGTTATATTGTTTGTCTAACTGCTTGCGGTTTTGTGGTGCAGGCTGCTGGTTTTGCAGGCTCAGCAGTGTTTTTACCGACTGGAGCAGATGGTCGTTGTTCCAAGGCTTGTTAATGAAATCATTCGCACCTAATTTCATGCCTTCAACGGCCAATGCTATGCTGCCCCAGCCGGTAATGAGTAGCACGGGCATGGTATGGTTCTCTCTTATTTTTTTGAGCAGGGCCATCCCTTCCTTTCCAGAAGTATCTATAGAAAAATTCAGGTCGAGGATAACGAGCTCGGGCGTTTGCTGGTTTATTATTTTTAAGGCCTTGCCGGCACTTTCGGCACCGATGGCTTCGTACTTATGGTTCTGCAACAATAAGAGCAAAGAGGTTCTAACCGCAATGTCGTCGTCAACAATTAAGATCATACGCGAAGTTAAGATAATGAATTAATCTTCATGCAATGCAATTGCCGGATGTATGGTGGCGGCCTGTTTGCCCGGATAAAGCGAACAGATAAAAACAAGCAAATAAATAAAACTGATAGACAACAGCATGGCCATGATATAAACATTGGCCGGCAGGTTGAATACATGGAGCAAAGGAAACTGAACCGCAAAGAAACAACCTACGATCAAAGCCATGGTAGCCAGAATGAGCGATTCGCCAACTAGCTGGTAAGCCACCGATTTGCCACTGGCGCCAATGGCACGGCGCAGACCGATCTCGCCTTTACGCTTGTTGATGTTGTACCAAAGTACCCCGAACAAACCCAAGGCTACATTGATGACCAAGAAGCTGGCCACGATGATAAAAATAATCATGGGGATAACGGTTTCCGAATTTTTCGAATCCCGCATCTGGTCCAAATGTGAAATTTCTATGGTCGAGTTTTTCATGTAATTGGCCAAAAACTTGTTGAGTTTGCCCTCAAAAGCGGCATCGGAGCCCGGTTTAACTTTTACCAGGATGTTGTTTTGCCATCTGCTGGTCGCCGTATCAGTCGGTACAAACATGGCGTTGCCTGCGGGCCAGTAATCGCCGTTGGCTTTGATGTCTTTCATTACCCCGATAACCTTCATTTTTTCCTTGTCATCGTAATCGCCAATCAGTTGCCCAGTAGCTGGACGGTCGCCAAACATGGCTGTTTTTAGCGTTTCATTGATTAGTATTGGTTTGTCTTTGCTAATGGCATCATTGGCGTTGAACCATCTGCCTTCCAGCAAACTGATGGTCATTACCTTGTTGTATTCTTGGTCTACCTCGTAATGGTTTACCCGGTCGTATTTCTTGCCTTTGTAGTGAATGCCCGTACTCATGGTGCTGTTAGAAAAAGGATAGTTGCTGCTGGCAAAGCTAACGGCCTCTACGTTGGGCATGGCCTTTATGCCTTGGCGCAGGTTTTCGAAATAGGCAATGGCCGAATCGGCAGTTTTAAACTGGGGCACATTGCTGTAGCTGATGGGCCATACCTGCTTGTATTCGAAGCCCATAGGCCTACTGTAGTTTTGGTAGTAGAATACCAAAAAAGAGCATACGGTAAAGATGACCAAAAAAGACACCAGTATTTCTGAGAGGAACAAGAAGTTTTGTTTCTTTTTGTTCCACAATAATTTGAATAAATGCTTAAACATGATAATTTCTTTTAATAGTTGATGTTATTGGGCTTTTAATGCTGTAACTACGTTTAACCTCGACATGCGCCAAGCTGGGTATACGCCAGAAATAAGCCCAAAAAACAAGCAGGCCAGCAAGCTATAGCCTAAAACCTTGAGGTTAAAAGTGAGGTTAAGGTTGGGAATCAGTTGCGAATCGTTAATCGCATAAATAATCAATACCGACAAAACAATGCCGATGAAGCCTCCCAGCAGGGTTAGGATGAGGTTCTCTACGATAAACTGATAGACCAGTGTTTTGGAAGAGGCGCCAAAGGCCTTGCGTACCCCAATTTCTGAAGAACGCTCCATGATGCGGGTAATGTTAATGTTAACCAAATTGAGCGTAGGCAGCAATACGAACAAGCATACCACTGTGCCCAATATGGCAAGCGCCTTGCTTTTTCCCGAATTGGAGCCATCGCCAAAAATCCTTCTGGTCATGCTTTCAAAAAAAGGATCGGCGTTGCTGTACAATTTATCGAACTCTTTGTCGGGAATGGGCACCTTGGTCATCATTTGATCAAACTCGGCTTGTATTTTGGGCATATCGGCTTTGTTTTTGGCCAGCAAAATACCATTGTAGCCGCCCATCAGCTCTACCTTTTTATAATCGGCTTTAGAGACCGTGTAGGGCAGGTAAACGTCGCCGTAAATGTTGTACATGGTTCGGTTTACGTTGTCTACCACGCCAATTACCCTGTAATTTACATTGTCTACCAGGATGTATTTGCCTAATGCGCTGGGAATATCTCCAAAATAAGCCTTCTTGGTATCTTCAGAAATGACCGCTACCTGGCTGGCTGTCGCGATTTCCTGGGCGCTGTAAGGTTTCCCTTCCAAGAAATTGTATTCTAGAACCTCCCAGTAGGCCGCATTGGTGAATTTGAAATTGATAACTATCTTTTTATTGTTGATATAGGCATTAGTGGCCTGCGCACTCGAAGAAATGGCCAGTTTTTCGGGTGTTTTCAGCGTAGCTACGTAATGGTCTAGAAAGTAAAACGAAACATCGCTTCTGTTGATCCAGCCTTGCTTGGTGTTGTTGAATTCCATAGTGGCCACGTACAGGCTCCGGTCTCTTTTATTGTCGGGATACCCCGCACTGATTACCTTGTCTAAAAACGCTGTGGCTACCATCAAAATGGTGAGCGTGAAACTGATGCCGAACAAGCTGATGAAAGTGAAGAATTTTCTTCGCTTGAGTACCGCTATGGCTATTTTGAAATAATTTTTAAGCATGATACAGGATTATTGAACTTGAGAACCATCAAATAAGCGCACCAAACGATGTGTTTTGTGCGCCATGTTTTCATCATGGGTAACCATAACGATGGTGGTGCCGTCGTTGCGGTTCAGGTTAATGAGGATATTCATAATTTCGTTGCCCATGGCACTGTCGAGGTTACCGGTAGGCTCGTCGGCCAATATGATTTGCGGTCTGCCCACTATGGCCCGGGCAATGGCTACCCTTTGGCGCTGCCCGCCCGAAAGCTGCGAAGGGAAGTGTTTGAGCCGGTTGCTCAAGCCAACTTTTTCTAAGGCTTCGGTGGCCAACACCCGGCGCTCTTTGGCCGATGCCGTTCTGTAAAGCAGGGGCAGCTCTACATTATCCAATACCTGCAGATCGTTGATCAAATGGTAGCTCTGGAAAATAAAGCCCAGCTTCTGGTTCCTGAATTTGGCCAGTTGCTGGTCTGAAAAGCTCGAAATCTGCTGATTGTCTATCTGTACAATTCCTTTTGAGGGCTCGTCTAACAAACCCATAATGTTAAGCAGGGTACTTTTGCCACAGCCAGAAGGCCCCATAATAGATAAGAATTCGCCTTTGGCTATGTCAAGGCTGATGCCATTGATGGCCAGGGTTTCTACCGTAGCCGTGCGGTAAACTTTTTCAATGTTCTGTAAGCGTATCATGTCGTATAGTTAATGATTTTATATTAAAAATTGGTTAAAGGATTAAGGTTTATGGTTCGTGTATACATTCACTCATTTATCATTGGTAGGTTATTTTCTGGTTTTTTTCAAAGTCGTAAAGCGAGAGGTAGCGCAACTGGTAATAGGCGCCCCAGAAGTCCTTCAGCGAGCTAACATAGTCGCGCTTGGCACGATCGTTTTCCTGGAAGGCAATGCTGAGGTCGGTAATGCTCAGATTGCCCAATACATAGCGTTCGCTGGCAATTTTATATTTTTCGGCTGCAATTTTTTCGGCTTCTGCTGTCAGTTGCAATTGCTCTTTCATCATGTTAAAGAGTGTAACCTGCGTAACAATCTGTTGCTTAAAAGTCTGCTTATCCTGCTCAACGGCATAAGTGGTAAATTTTTCGTTGGCCTCGGCGGTTTTGCTGCGCGATTTGGAGCGCCCCCAATCGAGGATAGGAACCGAGAGCTGCAGCTGTACCGATTGCTGGCTTTTGGGCGAGCGATACACATCGAAAGCGTTGTTGGCTGCATTTGAAAAGCCCAAGTTGGCTCTTAGCGTTGCGGTTAATCCGTTTTCGCCCTTGGCTTTGGCTACGTCCCGCTTGGCTTCGGCAATGCGCCTTACAAAGGCAATGGCATCAGAGCGGTTGGCAAAAGCCTCTTCAAGTACTTTTTCGGTGGCCACGGTCATTTGTTTAACCGCGGTAGGCATGTCCAAAACAATGCGATCTTCGCCTTCTATGCCAATGTAGCTGCGCAGGTTAAGGGTGGCAATTTCCATGTCGCGCTTGGCCGTGCCTACGGCTTTTTGGGCGTTGAGCTGTTCGAGCTGCAGCTGCAGGATCTCGTTTTTGGCAATTTTGCCCAGTTCGAATTTGGTATTGGCAATGGTCAGTATCCGTTGTGTATTTTCGAGGTTGGTGTCGGCAATGCTCAGGTTGACCTGCGCCAATAACAGGTCGAAAAAATACTCGGTTACGGTAATCGAAATCTTTTCCTGCGCTTCGATATAGGCTTGTTTGCTTTCGTCGAATTTGAGGGGTTCTATCTTCTTGTCCCATTTCAGGCTATTGAACTGTAGCAAGGGCTGGGTATAGCCCAGGCCATAGGGAATACCATTGTACAATACGTTATGGCGATCGAAATCGACAAAACGCTGCAATTGTGTAGTGCCATAAATGGTGCCACCCGTGGCCGCTATGCTCTGTTTAAAGTTCATGGTTAACGACGAGTTGTCGTTGTGTACCGGCTGAAACAAAATGGTACCGTTAGGTTGCAAAACTTGGGTATAGCTTTTGTTGTAGCCCGGCAAGATGCCTTCTAAGGCCAACTGAGGCTGGTAATTGGATTTGAACGTGCGCCACTCCCAATATTTGGTTTCTTTTACGGTAATGGCCTGCTTGGCGGCAATAGAATTGCTTTTGGCCATTTCTACCACCTGTGGCAGCGACAGGCGCAGGGTGTCTGGCCCGGTAAAGGCAGCGGCCGAAAAGCCAAACGCTAAAAATAAGGCCAATAGTAAAGTCTTCATCATCTATGGCTTATTAATGGTCAATACTTTGGAATGCTTGTAGCTGCTCATGTCGGAAGTGATGATGACGTCACCGGGCTTCAGGCCATTGACGATCTCGATATAGTCGAAGTTGCTGAGTCCGGTTTTAACCGTTCTGCGTTCGGCCTTGCCTTCGCTGGTCAATACAAAAATGTCCTGCAGGTTAGAACCGTTAAAAGTGGCGCCATTAGCCACGCGGATTACTTGGTGGTGTACCGCAGTAACCAAAAATACATCGGCTTTCATGTTAGGACGCAACAGTTTGTTGTTCTTTTCGTCGAAACGGATATCGAACGAAACAATGCTGTTTTTAATGGCAGGCGAAATGTTGGTTACCGTTCCGCGCAGCTGCTCATCGTTGATGCGGATAATGGCCGGCATATTGTTGTGCAGTTGCTCCAACTGGTTGTCGGTCATGCTGCCCGCTACCTTAAAGCTGCTCAGGTCGGCAATTCTGGCAATGGCCTCGCCTTGTTGTACGCTGGTGCCGATATTTTTGTTTACCCAGGTTACTACGCCATCCCTGCTGGCTACCACATTGGCCAGGTCGAGTTTGCGTTTTAAGGCGACCAGATCGTTCCGTTGGATGGCTAGTGCAATTTCAGCTTCCCTGATTTCGATTTTCATGGTTTGCTGCTTGCTCTTGATTTCGTTTTCGAGTTGCTGCTTTTCGAGTTCGGCTACTTTAAGATTGAGCTGGGCCTGTTCAATTTCCTCCTTGGTGCCACCTCCGGCTTTAAACAAGCGCTGTGCACCGGCTACCATATCTTTGAGGTTGCTGATGCGCAACTGTTTGATGTTGTTGTTCGATTTGATGTCGTAAAAGCTTTTTTCCAGGTCGAGTTTGAGTTTGGCTATTTCGTTCTGCTTCGATTCGATCTGAAACTGGAGCTTTTCATAATCGGTTTGGGCCTGCGATTTGTCGAGCGTTAAAATAGATTGTCCGGCTTTTACCTTATTGCCCGCATCCATCACTACGTTTTTGATGGAGGCATTGATGGGACTGGCCAATACCTCTTCAAATTCTGGCAATACTTCGCCGGTTGCATTAATGGTATTTTCGATGTCGCCGATTTCTACTTTGGCGGTGGTAAACTGGTTGGTATTGATCGAGGGATTGAGAAAGGTCCTAACCAGCCAAATGCCGCAAACCAACAAGGCCAATACGATGCCGGCCACGAGGTAACGCTTCTTTTTTCTTTTGGTGATTACTTCTTCTTCGATGAGCTTGTCCATTTATAGATTTTTTTTGAACAAGGTTTTACAAGCAAGATGCCAATATTAAATTATTGATAATTAGATGTTTATGTATTTTTAAGAATCGAAAAACGCCCGATTTCGAACATTTTGCCTTTTATCGAACAAAAAGCTGGCTAAATGCTGTGACTGGTGTAGACTTGCTCCATGAAAAAAAATAGCACCTGGCGTATTTCGCCGAAATTATTTTTTGGTTAAAACACCAATTTGTTTTTTGCTCTAAATTTTTACATTACCAACCGCAAAAGGCTTCATCTAATCCTTATCTTCGCCTACGCTCTAGCACGCTATCTGATGAAGACTCTCCTTGGCCACTCTTGGTTAAAACTAAGCACACCAGCTAGGTTTAATCGCGTTTATGGCATTAACTGCGCCGTTTGGCCAGGCATACACTCGGGCTGTGTCCCTTCTAAAACTAGCATATTCTTTTGGCCTGCTCAACTGTTTAAGCTTATAGCAAGGATTTGGAAAGTCGCGTTGTTGTTTGATCATGCTATCGGCGATAAAAGCGAAGCCCCAAATTTTATTGAATAGGCATAGTTGTTGTGGCTATTATGGCCTATTGGAAATGGATGGGAAAAAGTCCTAATTGGTTAACATAACAAAGAAAAATTATCATAGAACCCAAATCATAATACCTATCTCTTAAAAATCATGGAAGAACTTAAACTGAATTTAGATGCACGTAACCAAGGCGCTTTTGTAGTCACAGAAAATGGCGAACAGCTAGGCGAAATGGCTTTGGCCATCACTGGCGACGAGATGATCGTATATCATACCGAGGTGGTGCCACAGGCCGAAGGAAGGGGGCTGGCCAAGCAATTGCTCAATGCTATGGTAAGCTATGCAAGGACAAACCACTTGAAGGTCATTCCACTTTGTCCTTATGTGCATGCCCAATTTAAAAGGCATCCGCAAGATTTTGAAGATATCTGGAAAAAGAATGAAGACGAATAGATTTCGTCATTCGCTTAATGGCAAACAGCCCAAATTCAATTGAGTTTGGGCTGTTTTTTGTTTGTGATGTGTTCTTAATGCATTGATTTTTAGCAGATTGTTTGGGCTTTGATTTTTTTTCGGTAAGCGCGTAGGGGTGTGCCGGCCTTTTGTTGTCTCATTTTAAAATCACACGAAAATGATCAACAAAAATTACCCCTTTAATGACCTTCTCATTTTAAGAAACCTGGTTCTGCTAAGTCTTTTATGCGCCGGGTTTTCGGGTTTTGCCCAAAGTCGCAGCAACAAAATACATTTCGGATTAATCTATCCACTGAGCAGCAATGGCGTACATGCGCCATTAGACACCAATAATGTTTCTATCCACCTCCTTGCCGGGGTCTCGTCGGTAGAGAAAGGCGTAGCTTTCGCTGGTTTGGCCAACATTGTGCTCAATCATGCTGATGGGCCGCAATTTGCGGGCTTTGCTAACCATATCGGCAAAAAAGCTACAGGACCATTATTTGCCGGATTTGCCAATGTTTATGGCAAGGGTGGCAGCGTTGCCTTGGCGGGCTTTGCCAACGTAGCGCGTGGCGAAGTAAAAGGTACGCAATTTGCCGGTTTTGCCAATATAGCCAAAAATTTAAAAGGAGGCCAGTTTGCGGGCTTTGCCAATATCGCTGCCAATGGGCGTGCCTCGCAGTTTGCGGGCTTCATCAACGTGGCCAAAGACATTAAGGGTACACAAATTGCCGGCTTTATCAATGTGGCCAGAAAAGTGAAAGGCGCACAGCTAGCTGGTTTCATCAATGTGGCCGATAGCAGCGACTGCCCAATCGGTATCCTCAACTTTGTAAAAAACGGAGAAAAAAGCCTAGGCTTGAGTATCGACGAGAGCCAAACCACCATGCTCACTTTCCGCTCTGGGGGCAAGGTATTGTATGGCATATTGGGTATTGGCTATAACCTAAAAAACAAAAAGGCAGTGTATGCAGCCGAAGCAGGCTTTGGGGCTCACTTCTTCCCCTCCAATATATTCAGGCTCAATGTAGAGTTAACAGCCAGCCATTTGGAAGACTTCAAGGCGGGCGATTATTTCAAATCGTCGTTTAAAGTGCTGCCTGCGTTTAAACTGGGCAAACACCTCGAAATTTTTGGAGGCCCTTCTTTCAACTATACTTCTACCAATACCGCCGAAGGCAAGTTGCTCCATATGCAGCACCTGCATTCGTGGCAAAACAAAGGGTCTGACCGCCTGCAGCGCCTTTACATCGGCTATGGCGGTGGTGTCCATGTTATTTTTTAATTCATTCATTGTAATCTAATCCATTATGAAATCGGTTTTAACATTTATTAACACGAAAGGGCTCTTGTGGCTTGCAACCTTCTCGATTCTTTTAGGCTCTTGTAAAAAGGATAACCTGACGGCTAACGGTAACATGACAGCAGTAACAAGAGATCTGGCAGTTTTTGCCTCCCTGCACAACAGTGGCTCAACGCCTGTACATATTGTTTATGGCAGTACGTATAAAGTTGAACTGAAAGGCTCAAGCAACCTGATTCCTTATTTTAAAACTACCGTAAGCAACGGCAAGCTCGAAGTTGGTTACGAAAGGGCGAGCGTGAGGCACGACGATGTGGAGGTAACGGTAACCATGCCAACAGTGAGTCGCATTTCGCTAAGTGGCAACAGCCGGGTAGACCTTAGTGGTGCTTTTCCGCTTATCGATTTCCTGAGTGTAGACATCAGCGGCTCGGCAGTGGTTTTGATGAAAGAAGCCGCCGCAGCCAATAAAGTAGACATTGATATTTCTGGCTCGGGAAGCGTAGATTTTGAGAAACTGAACTGCCAAAATGCCAAGGTCAGCCTATCAGGTAGCGGCGATGCCCGTGTTACGGTCCAAGATAAGCTGAAGGCCAACATCAGTGGCAACGGCAAGGTTTACTACGCGGGTAATCCTGTTGTAGAAGCCAACGTTAGCGGGTCGGGTAAAGTCATCAAATTCTAAACACAAACCACACACAAATATGTCAACTATCCAAACATTTTGGCAATCGCTCTCCGAACTTTTTGGTGCGTCGCCTATCGCGTTAACAGCTGTTTATCAGCTGCAGCACAGCACGCCCAATCTGGTGGCCTACACTTTGCCTGCTGTTTTCGTTTTTACGCTGGTAGAGTTTATCGCAGCCCGTTTTAGCGAACACCATACTTATGAGCCACAGGAAACCAAGGGCTCGTTGCTGATTGGTTTGGGGAATTTGACCGTTAACCTGTTGCTCAAAACCGTGCTGGTTTCAGGTGCCATTTGGGTATATAACCTGTTGCCCTGGCGCATGCAGCTTAACTGGTATACGCTAATCCCCTGCTTTGTTTTTTACGATTTCTGCAGCTATTGGTCGCACCGTATTTCGCACTATTGCCGTTTCTTCTGGGCAACCCATGTGGTACACCACTCGGCCGAGCATTACAACCTTACCGTGGCTTTTAGGCAAAGCTGGGTGCAACACTTTAAAACCGTGTTTTTTATCCCGGTGGTGCTCATGGGTTTTCATCCCGTTGTGGTGTTGGTGGCTAGCCAGCTCAGTACGCTTTACCAGTTTTGGGTACATACCGAAGCCATTGGCAAATTGCATCCGTTTATAGAAAAACACTTGGGTACGCCATCCAACCATCGGGTACACCATGGCAGTCAGGAGAAATACCTAGACAAGAATTTTGGGGCCACCTTTATGGTGTGGGACCATCTTTTTGGCTCGTTCCAATATGAAGAAGAACAGCCGGTATATGGCATAACTACGCCGGTAGAGAGCAAAACCAATCCGTTTATCCTTAATTTTCACGAGTATCGCGATATGCTCAGAGACATCAGGCATAGCGATGGAATAGGCGAAATGCTGTTCTTCATTTTCGCCAGTCCGGCTAAAATATACCGGCATAAACTGACGCGGACACCGAAACTTGTTTCAAGAGCTCAAAGAACAAGCAATTGGCTGTTCAAAATCGCCTTGGTCATGGTGCTTTTGGCATTGGGTCAATTACTTTTTGCACAGGAAAAAAAACCGGTGGCTTTGCCAACGCCCAAAAGCAAAAACCTGCTTTTCTTTTTGCAGCGCACACCCGATGCCAACACGGTTATTTATGAGCTTAACTATACAAGCGATGGGACGGTTAATCAGGAAAATCCGGTAAAAGGCTCATGGATCAGGTACGAGGAGCAAGGCAAATGCCAGAACCTGAGCGGCATTGAAGAGAAGTTTGCCTACGGTGTCAAATGCAAGGCCTTGGGCAATGATCAGTTCGAAATCAGGTTGGCGGCCTATAAAAAAATGCCTTTATACCTCATCAAATCGGAAAGTGACCAGCAATACCGCATGTACATTAAGGACGAGGGGAAAAATCTTTTGCTCAAACGCGTATTCGTCAAAATAAACGGAGGATCTTTTTGGTTCCCCAAGGTACAGTACATCGACTTGTTTACGGTAAACAGTGAGAGCGGCGCCGAAGTACTGAAAAGGATCAATTTGGGCTAAACGATTTTGGTACAAAGCAGAACGGTTCAGGATTTAACTTAATATATTTACGCAGCAAATTGAATCTAGTGGCAATTACTTCAGTGAACAACTATACAGACCAGGCATTTGAGCAATTGTTCAAAACCCACTACAAAGCCCTGCATGCTTATGCCCATCTTATCCTGAAAGACCTAGATATGGCAGAGGAAGTAGTGCAGCAGCTATTTCTTAAGTTTTGGGAAAAGCGCGAATTGTTGCAGGTGGGAACTTCCATGAAGGCCTACCTCTACAAATGCGTGTACAACGACAGCCTCAATTTTTTGAAGCACGAAAAAGTAAAGCTAAAATACCACGATTATACCCTGCATACGGCTGATCACCTCAGTGATTCGGCTTCGGCAAAAATCGAACTGGGCGAACTGGAAATCAAATTGCGGGAAGCCCTCAACGAATTGCCCGAGCAATGCCGTACCATTTTCCAACTGAGCCGTTTCGAAGAACTCAAGTACAGGGAAATAGCCGAAAAGCTTAATATTTCTATCAAAACCGTAGAAAACCAGATGGGCAAGGCGCTGAGGCTGCTGCGCGTAAAACTGTCTGATTTTCTGTTGCTGGCCCTATTGGGGATGATGTATTACCAAGACTATCTAAATTAAGGAGAAGAGTGATGAACGATGAAATACTGATTAAGTTCCTGCTCAAGGAAACAAACGAAGAAGAAGATAGGCAGGTAAACGAATGGCTCGTTGCCGATGCCGAAAATGCCAAGTACTTTGCCAAGCTCGAAAAACTGTGGCAGGCCAGTGGCAACATTGCGCCCAATGAAGAACCTGATGTGGAGGCCGCCTGGCTAAAATTCAAAGCCAAGGCCGATGCCTTGCCAACGCAACGGGAGCCTGTGGTTAAGCCTTTAAAAACAAATGGTAGGCGTTGGCTAAGCCTAGCCGCCGCATTAGTGCTGGCTATTGGTGGCTGGACGGCCTATACTTTGCTCAGACCAGCCTATATCGAGCTTTCGTCAAGCAATCTGGTGTTTAATCAGGTACTGCCCGATGGTTCTGAACTTACCATCAATAAAAACACAGCCATGAGCTATGCACGCAATTTCGAAAACAACCGGAGCATAAAACTATTGCACGGAGAGGCTTTTTTTAAGGTAGCCCACGATCAAAACAGGCCTTTTGTGATCGATGTTGGCCAGGTTTCGGTGCAGGTAGTCGGTACCTCATTTAACATCAAGCACCTCAACCGCAACCAAACAGAAGTAGTGGTAGAAAGCGGCATTGTAAAAGTGAGGCTTGGTGGCGAAGAAGTGAGGCTGGTTAAAGGCGAACGCATTTTCATAGGCCCAGCGACCAAGCAGCTGGCCAAGCAGCAAAGCAAAGACCAATTGTATAGCTATTATCGCACTGGTATGTTTGTGTCAAACAATACGCCCTTGCACGAATTGGTCGATATTTTGAACGAAGCCTATGGCAGCCATGTGGTGGTAAACGACAACGTGAGGGATCTTCCTTTTACCGCACCTTTAAAATATAGCTCGCTTACCAAGAACCTCGATATCATTTGCGATGCGCTAGATTTGGAAGTTGTTCGTAACCAACAGCAGCTTGTGCTGTCTAAAAAGCAGAAATGAAAATAAAAATAGCCCTTGTTTTACTTTGCTTGGCAACCTGGGTTAGGGCCCAAACTTCGGTTTACCAGAACAACCTGTCGAAAAGGGTAACTTTTAGTGCCCGACAGGAGCGTGTTGGCGATGTGTTGCAGAAAATCAGCAATGCAGGCAATTTCTACTTTGCCTACAACGGCTCGCTTATTAACCAGGATAGCTTGGTTAACCTCAATGCCAAGGGCCAGCCGGTAAGGGAAGTGCTCGATGCGATGTTTGATGGCAAGGTAGATTACAAGGAAAACGATTCGTACATTATTTTGCGCTATGCCGTAAACCATTTTACCATAGAGCCCGAAAACATTACCACCGCCGAAAACCTGTACATGATTAGCGGTTATGTAATTGACACCAAGACGGGGAAAAAAGTAAAGCAGGCCAGCGTATACGAAAAGAAATTGTTGCAATCGGCTATTACCGACAATGATGGTTTTTTTACGCTCAAATTCAAGGGCGAGCACCAGTCGATTATTTTAACGGCCAGCAAGGAAACCTATCGCGATACCGCTTTGGTTTTTCTGTCGAGCATCAATGTAAAGCCCGAAGGCTATAACGATCCCGACAAGGAAAAAGGTACTTTTTTTGGCAATGCTTTGGAAGAATTGGGAATCGGACGTTTTTTCCTCTCTTCAAAACAACGGCTCCAGAACCTCAATATTCCCAGCTTTTTTGCCAATACCCCATTTCAGGCGTCGCTAACACCGGGTCTAAGCTCGCATGGCATGATGAGCTCGCAAGTGGTTAACAAGTTTTCGCTCAATGTACTGGGTGGCTATACGGCCGGTGTAGATGGCGTAGAAATTGGAGGGATCTTTAACCTGAACAAAGGCGATATGAAAATGGTGCAGGTTGCCGGCGTATTCAATGTGGTGGGCCGTAACGTAACGGGGGTGCAGGTAGCGGGCTTGCACAACGGCGTGCAAGGCAGCATTAAGGCCGTGCAGGTTTCGGGATTGCTTAATCAGGTCAAGAAAAATGCAGAAGGGGTACAGGTTGCAGGCCTGGTTAATATTGTAAGCCAAAATTTGCGCGGCGTACAGGTTTCTGGGCTAAGCAATATAACCAGTCGGGAAGTAAATGGCATACAGGTTGCAGGGCTTGGCAACATCGGCTCCCGTACCGTGCGGGGCATGCAACTTTCAAGCTTGTTTAACTATGCCAAAAACAACAAGGGCTTTCAATTGGCGCTGGTTAATGCTTCCGATACTTCGTCGGGTACCAGTTTGGGCCTGATCAATTTGGTGAAAACCGGCTACCATAAGTTGAGCTTTTCTACCAACGAAACCATCAATGCCAATGTAGCCTATAAATCGGGCAACGCCAATTTGTATACGTTGCTGATCGGTGGCTATAATTTTTCGGATACCGCTAAGGTCATCAGCTTCGGCTTGGGCATGGGTCACGATTTCATTTTGGGAAAAACCTTTTCCTTTGCCACCGAACTCAGTGCGCAGCACCTGTACCTGGGCAACTGGGATTATGCCAACATGCTGTACAAAAGCCAGCTCAACCTGCAGTTCAGACTGTTTAAGGGTTTAAGCATTTTCGGCGGACCTAGCTACAATTATTACGTGAGCAAAGCCCCCTTGGGTTCGAGTGGCAAAAACTATAGACAGCAGATAGTGCCTAGTCGGCATCAGGATGTGGGCCGTTACAAGGGCTGGGTAGGCTGGAGTGTGGGGATTACGCTCATGTAGGGAAAAGGTAGAAGTGAAAGCGTATTTTTAGAATGCGGTTGATAAATTAAAAATCTAGTTTATCTTTAGCTTACCAAACTAAACTTATGGAAGAAAATACGCCCTCAGCTGTTCAAGAGACCGAGCTTAATGAAAGCCTGTGTGTTAATTGCCAGGTTAATCCATTTGAGGCAGGCCATCCCATTAATTTATGCGCCTCTTGTCGAACAAGCCTTATTAACTACCCGATACCTAAATGGATCAAAATTTTTGCCATCTGTTTGGGCGTTGTAATTGTAGTTAGTATTATCCGCACACAGTTTTATATCTCGGCCGCTATTGATTTGGGCAAAAGCGAAAAGGCCATCGAAAACAAAGAGTACCTCACCGCCAAAAGAGAATTGGCAAAAGTATTAAAGAAGTTTCCAAACGACTTAAAGGCCAATGCCGAAATGATCATTGCTTCAGCGTATTCTTTTGATAGAGTAGCTGCAGGTACAGCCTTTGATAAAATCGTTGATAAACAGATTGACGACGATGACCTCTACAACTGTCTCTTATACACATCTGACGCTGCCGACGAACCACGACATGTGTAGAGAGGGGTGGGGGGCGGGGGAGTAAAAAGGGGGGGGGGGGGGGGGGGGGGGGGGGGGGGGGG
>NZ_JAELUC010000398.1 GCF_016429155.1 Pedobacter sp. ASV12
GACGGGCAGACCGTATTTTGGGAAACGCGCGACGATGCCAATGCAAGCGCCAGCGGAACTGGCTACACGAACGTTGCCTCACCGAGCGCGGATATCACGAGCTGCCTCACCATCAGCTATTATGACGGCTACGGCTTCCTGGGCAACAGCTTCGGCGCCCCTACGGGTACGCAGGCCGGCGGCGGACGCACCAGGGGACTGCCTACCGGAACGAAGACGAACATCCCGAGCACGGGAGGAATGCTGCTGGCTGTG
>NZ_JAELUC010000399.1 GCF_016429155.1 Pedobacter sp. ASV12
AGCCGGGCTATGCCATCAACGATGCCACGGATGCGGTAAAGCTCTGGACGGTCAACGCCTCGGGCGCTTCTTCATCAGCCAACTACCTGCCCGGCACGCTCTACAAGACCATTTCCAAAGACGAGAACTGGACAAGCGGCAGGGCGGGCACCACAGAAGAGTTCAAGGATATGGAGGGCAGGGTGGTGCTGAAGAAGGTTTGGGAAAGCGAAAGCTCCGCCCTGTCCACCCAGTACCTGTACGACGACATGGGCA
>NZ_JAELUC010000400.1 GCF_016429155.1 Pedobacter sp. ASV12
TGCCCATGTCGTCGTACAGGTACTGGGTGGACAGGGCGGAGCTTTCGCTTTCCCAAACCTTCTTCAGCACCACCCTGCCCTCCATATCCTTGAACTCTTCTGTGGTGCCCGCCCTGCCGCTTGTCCAATTCTCGTCTTTGGAAATGGTCTTGTAGAGCGTGCCGGGCAGGTAGTTGGCTGATGAAGAAGCGCCCGAGGCGTTGACCGTCCAGAGCTTTACCGCATCCGTGGCATCGTTGATGGCATAGCCCGGCT
>NZ_JAELUC010000401.1 GCF_016429155.1 Pedobacter sp. ASV12
GCGTTGGAGGCGTTACCGGATAGTTAGGATCGCCTGGCGCCAACGGCGTAGGGTCGTTTGAAGTCGTGGTTACATCGTTGTTGCGCGGATCCTTGCCTTTGGCCGTTGCCAGGTTGAACACCCCGCCATTGTCGATATCGGCCTGGGTCAATACGTGGTAAGCGGTGAAGGTGCTGTTGTTGCTTGCGCCTGGCGCCAACGAGGCAATCGGACCGCCAGCAACGGTTGCGTTGTTGTCGGTTACGGTTACGTTGG
>NZ_JAELUC010000402.1 GCF_016429155.1 Pedobacter sp. ASV12
CCCCCCCCCCCCCCCCCCCCCCCCCCCCCCCCCCCCCCCCCCCCCCCCCCCCCCTTTTCAAGCAGAAGACGGCATACGCGATCATGAGTACTGTCTCGTGGGCTCGGAGATGTGTATAAGAGACAGGCCTAATACAAGGTAAATTCTACCCTTCTGTTTTGCTGACGACCAGCTGCAGTTTTGTTGGTTGCGATTGGCTGATCAGGACCGTAGCCAGTAGCTTCAATTCTGCTGGCATTGGCACCTTGCGATA
>NZ_JAELUC010000046.1 GCF_016429155.1 Pedobacter sp. ASV12
CCCCCCCCCCCCCCCCCCCCCCCCCCCCCCCCCCCCCCCCCCCCCCCCCCCCTTTTTAGATGTGTATAAGAGACAGGCCCGGACCTTTGTCTGAAACGGTTAAAAAGGGCTTTCCGTCATTTTGACAGAGCGCTACTGCAATTTCGGCACAGGGGCCAGAATATTTAACCGCATTCTCAACCAGGTTGGTTACTACAGACGAAAGCGCAAACTGATCGCCAACTACCTTAATGCCAGGTTTAATTGCTGTATTGATCAGCTGCTGGTTGCCACAAGAATGAACCTGCAATCGATCAGTGATTTTATTAACGAGTTCCGAAAAATCGAATTCTTCTTTCGGAAAGGAATAGGTACGGCTTTCGATCTTGGTAGCGAGCAACATATTCTCTACCAAATCGTCTAATCGCTCAATATCTTTTAAGGAGTTTCGCAATAAAGTAGTACGTTGCTCTTTATCCAGATCTCTTTTCTTGATGGTTTCTAGCGACAGCTTGATGGCGGCCAAAGGCGATTTGAGTTCGTGCGTTACCGACAGCAGGAAATTCTGTTGCTGCTCATGCAGTTTGTCTTCTTTTTTAATGGAAGCGTGGATAAAATAGGCACCCACACACAATAAAAACAAGAAAACCGAGCCTTCGCCCATCACCATGGCCATACGTTGAGGTTGCAGGCGGATCACCACCGTTCCCCACCAAAACATCTCTAGCAAGGCATAGAGCAACAAAAAGTAGAATATCAAGATCGATTTTTTCATGCTGCTTTCTTACGATTTTCTGAATACTAAATCCAATGCATCAAAAATAGCTCTTTTTGCCTTTTCTAATTCAATTTTTGTATGGGCAGCCGAAACAAATCCTACTTCGTAGCCCGATGGGCCTAAGTAAATGCCCCGGTTGAGCAATTCGCGGTGCATCATTTTGAATTTCTCCATGCTAGCCGGATCGATAGCCTCGGCAGTCTGGATCTGCTCGGCATCGGTAAAGGCGAACCAGAAAATAGAGCCAATGGTAAATACTTTTAACTTATAGTTTCTGGCGGTTGCAAAACGCTGGATGCTTTCGGCAAATTCTTGCGCCTTGGCATTGAGCTCTTTGTAAAATCCAGATTTCAGGAGTTCGGTTAGGGTGGCAATACCTGCGGCCATGGCTACCGGATTGCCCGATAAAGTTCCAGCCTGGTACACGCCGCCATCGGGCGAAATGTGGCCCATAATCTCTGCCGAAGCCCCATACATACCTACCGGCAAACCACCACCTATAATTTTGCCATAAGTCACAATATCAGGCTTGATGCCATAATGGGCCGCGGCACCTTCGAAACCTAACCTGAAGCCGGTAATTACCTCGTCGAAAATCAACAAAGCTCTATTGGCGGTACAGGCTTCTCTTAAAAATTCGATGTATTCCTTATCTTGGATCAGCAAACCGTTATTAGCCGGAATACCTTCGATGATAACCGCAGCTACCTGATCTTTAAACTGTGCAAAAGCCTCGGTGATGGCATTTTTATCGTTGAGTGGAATAACAATGGTTTCGGCCGCGAATGACTGTGGCACGCCCGCCGACGAAGTTTCGCCGAAAGTAACCAAGCCAGAACCGGCCTTTACCAACAGCGAATCGCTGTGGCCATGGTAGCAGCCCTCGAACTTGATGATTTTGTCTTTACCGGTATAGCCTCTGGCCAGCCTAATGGCCGACATCACCGCTTCGGTGCCTGAACTGGTAAAACGGATTTTCTCTACAAAACGGTTGTTTTTGATGATCAGTTCGGCCAATTCGTTTTCTAAGGCCGTAGGTGCGCCGAAGCTCATGCCATTTTGCATCACCTCGATTACCTTTTCCCTGATTTTGGCATTGTTATGGCCTAAAATAAGCGGACCCCAGCTGGCGCAGAAATCGATAAATTGGTTGCCATCGGCATCCCAAATCATGCAGCCATCGCCTTTTTGGATAAACAGTGGCGTTCCGTAAACCGATTTGAAAGCCCTTACCGGCGAGTTTACCCCACCAGGAAAATAAGTTTTCGATTTGGCATAAAGCGCTGCTGATTTTTCGCGGCTAATGTCTGGTTTGCTGCTCGTGTTGATCGGCATTTCGGCCTCATTGCCCGAGAAGATTTTTTTTAACGATTCTAACATTTGTTTTAAGTTAAAAGTAAAAAGTAGAAGGTAAAAAGTTCATTTGGCATACTGAGCTTTCAACTTTAGACTTTAAACTCTCTTACATCCATTTTTGTGCTACAATATCTCTAATGTGGTAAGTGGTAATTACGCTGGCTCCTGCCCTGGCAAAAGCGTGCATGGTTTCCATTACTACTTTTTGTTCGTCTATCCAGCCTTTTTGCGCCGCTGCTTTGATCATCGAGTATTCTCCCGATACATTATAGCAGGCAATAGGCAGGTCGGTGTTTTGCTTTAATTTACTGATGATATCCAAATAGGCCAAGGCAGGCTTTACCATTAAGATATCAGCTCCTTCGCCTTCATCTAACAATGCTTCTCTTAAGGCTTCGGTGCCATTTCTGAAATCCATTTGGTAGGCTTTCCTATCGCCTTTGCTTGGCGCACAATCGGCAGCTTCTCTGAATGGGCCATAGTACGAGGAGGCAAATTTGGTGGCGTGCGACATGATGGCTACATTTTCGAAACCATTGCCGTCTAGTTTATGCCTGATGGCAGCCACCCGGCCATCCATCATATCAGACGGGGCTAGCATATCGGCACCGGCTTCGGCATGATTGAGGGCCATCTTGGCAATCAGTTCAACCGTGATATCATTTTGTACGTAGTCGTTTTTCAAAATGCCACAGTGGCCATGTGTGGTGTAAGAACACACACAAACATCGGTTACCACGTACAAATCGTCGCCGAAGTTTTTCTTCAGTTCCTTTACGGCTACCGGCACCAGCGAATGCGGATCGTAGGCCGAATGTGCATCTTCGCTTTTCTCATCGCCCACGCCAAAAAGCATGATTTTATTAACGCCCAGGGCCAATCCTTTTTCAACATCCTTTATCAAAGTATCGGTAGAGAAATGGTTTACGCCCGGCATGGCATCAATTGCTTTGGTTACACCCTTGCCCGGCACTACAAAATAAGGATAAATAAACATGTCCTTTGATAGGCGCGTTTCGGCAACCAATTCTCTTACAACAGGATTTTTTCTTAGCCTACGGGGTCTTTGCAACATTTCTTTTGGTTTTGATGGTCAAAATATTAACACCGGTTATTAAGATATTAATATTTCTAAAATTAGTTATCGCTTCAAAGGTCGGTATCTGGCTTGATAAGCAATTTAGACTTTTGTCATATCTGAAGACTTTACCTTCAAGTAACATTTAGTTGTTGGTTGGTTCGTTGTTAGTTGGTTTGTTATTCGTTGTTAGTTGAGAATTATCTACCTGTCAACTGCAAACTGTCAACTGAAAATTACTTTACTTCTATTCCAAAAACTGCTTCCGCCAATCCTATCTCATCAGGCGAGTAAGGCAATATATATTTCACGCCCATTTCTTCGAATTTCTTTCCGGTAGAATTGCCAATGGCGATAACCTGTTGCTCTGGTTCCAGTAAATTATCTACAAAGTAGGCCTCCACATTGGATGGACTGGTAAAAATCAGCACTTCGGCAGCCGTACCATCAATATTGTCTTCGGTTACGGTTTCATAAATCGGCAAATCAACCACTTTGGTATCTTCGCCTAGCGATTTTTGGATAGATTGCAGCGAATCCTGCGCCCTCGGGAACATGACGGTTTGGCCGTGCACCAATTTGGCAAACTCTTCGGCCACTTCCGTGATATCGCCACTTTCGCCAACAAAATCGGCCAAATGGCCAAATTTGCGCAGGGTATCTTCCGAACCGCGGCCTACCACGCCAAACTTTACTTTTTTAGAAAGTACCGGATTAAGTTTAAAAAAATATTCTACGCCGTTGCGGCTGCTGAAGAAGATCCAATCTACATTTTTCAAAAAGAAAGGATCTAAAATATTGACAATCGGAAAAGTACGGATCAACGAACGGCCGTCCATTTCGATATGGTGCTTGGCTAATGCTTTTCTGAAATAGCTGTGCTCGCCAATTTCTCGCGAGATGAAAACCTTGCTCGGAAATTTACGGTCGGCACTGAATTTCGATACGATTTTTTCGGCCAGCCCTTCGGTGCTTGCCGTGCGCAAAAACAAACGATCCGGAAAATCCTCATCGGTTTCGGCTTTTGAAGTCCATACTTCAAAAAGACCATTCTCTTTTTTGCAATAGCAGCCCAAGGGCATGTGGCAACCGCCTTCAAAAAGATTCAGCACCTTACGTTCTACCGAGATTTCTTCGGCTGTGGCCTGGTCGTTTAGTTGTTGCAATACACTAAACAATTCGGTGTCGTTTTCGCGGATTTGGATGGCCAAGGCACCTTGCGCAGGTGCAGGCACCAATTCGGTGGTATCAACCACTTCGACATGGAATTCGCTCAAATCGATATTCAGCCGGTTAACACCCGCTTTAGCTAACAAAATGGCATCGTAATCTTCGTCGCGTAGTTTTTGGATGCGTGTTGGCACATTGCCACGCAAATCTTCTATATTCAAATCGGGGCGCAAGGCCAACAATTGGGCTTTGCGACGATTAGAGGAAGTGCCCACCATGGCGCCTTTTTTAAGCGACAGTTTTTGGGTTACATCCACACAGTCTTTAAGGATCAGCAACAATTCTGAAGGATCTTCGCGCTCGGTAACCGCCGCGATGGTGAGTCCTGGTGGGTTGGTGGTTGGCAAGTCTTTGTGCGAGTGTACCGCCACATCGATAGTGCCGTTGAGCAGCTCTTCTTCCAGTTCTTTGGTAAAAAAGCCTTTGCCTTCCAACTTGTCCAATCGCAGGTTCAGGATTTTATCGCCCTGTGTCTTGATGATTTTCAGTTCTGCATCAATGCCGATGCTGGCCAGCCTATCTTTGGTATAGTTTGCCTGCCATAATGCCAAATCGCTTCCACGCGTACCGATAATAATTGTCTTCACCTTATAATTTTAGTTTTTCGCAAATTTAATTAAAAATTCGAAAGAGGGGGATTCTAAGAAAATGATTAACCCTGAGTTAAGCCTAGCTGTTTTTAACCAAAATTTCTTTGGCCATAACCATGGGAACGCTGATACATTTTTTTTCCATGTAGTCCATGATGCGTTCTAAAACAGCCTTCGAGTTATCGTCCATGGTATTGATCTCGTCGGCAAAAATAGCATTCATGGCTGTGTGCTTAATTTCCTTGATCTTTTTAGGCACATCGCTCATAGCGATTTCTATTTTGCGTTGGCGCAATACCGATTCGAACTCTTTGATGTTGTCGTCTATGATATGTTCGGCATGAACCAATTCATCATAGCGCTCTTGGATATTTTTGCGGGCAATTTCCTTGAGCGATTCGACTTCGATAAAGTGCAAAGGAAAGTTTTGCACCACTTCTGGTGCGGTATCGTTTGGAACAGCCAAATCAACGATTACTTTTTTGGCCGTATCGCCATTTAGCAATTTGGTGTAAAGCTCTTCGGTAAGAATAGGCTCTGTGGCGCCAGTACAGGTAATGATCACGTCAAAACCTTCTTTGTAGTCGGCCAATGCCGAAAGCGGATAGGCTGTGCCGTTGAGGGCTTTGGCCAGGTTTTCGGCCTTTTCAATGGTCCGGTTAAAAACAGAGAAATTTGAATATTTATGCTTTTTGAGGTATTGCGCAATATTCATATTGGTTTCGCCGGCACCAATTATAAGCAAGCGCACATTGCCGCACATATTCAGCTCACGCAATTTGCGGTAAGCCAATGAAACCACCGAAACGGGGTTTCTGGAAATATTGGTATGGGTATATACTTCTTTGGCGGTTTTGACCACGCGGTCCATGATCATGCGCATGTAATCGCCGGTAAAGCCAGCCAAGCGGCAAGCTTCGTAGGCCTTGCGTACCTGAGCCAGGATCTCTTTCTCGCCAACCACCAAACTTTCTAGCGAACATGAAGTACGGAGCAAATGGTTGAACGCTTCTACCTGCTCGTATACCGAAACATTTTTGATGAACTGCTCCATGTACTCTTCGGGAAGCCCCATGTCGAGCACATGCATAAAACGCGTAATAAAGGCTCTGTCTACCGTAGCTGAGGCGGTAAATATAAATTCGACACGATTACAGGTGCCAACATAAAATATTTCCTTGATGCCAAGCTCTGATTGGATATTCCTCAACCTATCATCCAGCGTCTGCTCACATATAACTAACTTTCCTAAAGCTTTTAGGTCAATCTGCTGATGTGTAAATGCAATAATCTTTAAATATTCCAAAATGGGTACAGCCTATTAATTTAGCGACAACAAAAGTAATAAACGCAAACCCGCTTATCTGTCATTATGCTGTAATTTAGGGTAATTTAGAAAGGTTTTAAATTAACTTTCCGTCAGCAAACCGAGTGTTCTTAAATTTGTTATTATTGTTAAATATTAGTTTTTGAGCAATCATGATACATCAGGAAGAATTTTCATTGCTAGGCGCTAACGGAAAAACCATTTTGGGCGACCTTACTTATGACGTTAAACATACAAATGCACCACTGGTTATTTTTGTACACGGCTTCAAAGGCTTTAAAGATTGGGGCGCGCACAACCTGGTTGCGAGGTATTTTGCCCAAAACGGCTATCGTTACCTCAAGTTTAACCTTTCGCACAGCGGTGTAAGGCCCGAGCAACCCAGCGACGTAAACGATTTGGAGACTTTTGCTTCCAATACGGTTTCGAAAGAAATGACAGATGTAGACCTGGTGATCGATTATGCGGTGCAACACGTAAAGGCCAAGTCGCTTTACCTGATTGGACATAGCCGTGGTGGTGGCCTGAGCATTTTACAGGCGAGCAACAACCCGGCTGTAAAAGCCCTGATCACCTGGAGCGCAATTGCTGATTTTAGCAGCCTTTGGGGCAAATCGCGGGAGGAAGAATGGCGCAAAGCGGGCAAAATATACGTAATCAATGCCCGCACCAAAGAACAGATGCCTTTAAATGTGAGCCTGCTCGAAGATTTTGAAGCCAACAAGGAAAAACTGAATATTGTAGAAGCCGCCAAGCACATCAACATTCCCTGGCTGATTGTGCAAGGCGATGAAGACGTAAACGTGCCTTTCGAAACCGCACGGCAACTGGCCAGTGCCAACCCAGCCAGCAGGCTCATCAAAATTGAAGGTGCCAACCACGTGTATGGTGCTTCGCATCCTTTTACGGGCCACTCTTTGCCTCCACAGCTTTTACAGGTTTGCGAGAAATGTCTCACTTTTTTAAACGGATTGGGTTAAATTAGTCTCCAACAAACCTGACAAAACAGTCGATAAATCGTATCTTGGTCTGATGAATATTAGCCGATATCACTTCATTGTAGGACTTGTGCTTTTACTGGCTGCCTGTAGGGAAATGCCTAAAGTAGCGGAGGCTGCTGCGCCCGACACAACCAAAACCTTGGCGAGAATACCAATCGAAAAGAAAGAATTGACCGATAGCATTGCCGACGATTCGCTCAACTATGCCAACTATTATATTATTGTGGCCGATACCGGCTTGAGCTATCCGAAACTGAACCTACAAATGAAGAGATTGGCCAAAGCACTCCGGATGCAAATCGACACCCTAGGACGCTACTATAACGAAAAAGAAAACCTCATTTCGTTGCCCAAATCTAGTGAGGACGAAATTTACGCTGGCGAATATTACCCCAGAAGGATACCCTCCGAAAGCCTGAGCCTGGAGTACCTGAATTACTACTCGGATAAGGCCCGACAAAAAACCATTGCGTTGTTTACCGGTATGTATGCCGAGCCAAAAAGGGCCGACAGTGCCTTAACTGCCGTGAAACAAATTAATCCACAGGCATTTAAACTCTATTCGAAAGTTTATATCGGCTGCATGCATTAATATTACAGATTTTGGGCATTTTTTTTCCTTAACTTTAAGCCATGAATGAAATTTTTCGCGAATTTGCCGATATCGAAATCAAGGAAATGACCCCTGGTTTCTTTTCCAAACTCATCCATACCGAACACAATACCATCAATTTTATCGACATCAAAGCTGGTAGCGATTCGCCTATACATAGCCATCCGCACCATCAATGCGCCTTTGTACTGAAGGGACAATTCGAAATGACGGTGGGCAACGAAACCCAAATTTTAGATACGGGCAAATTTGTACTTATTCCGGGTGGTGTACCTCATGGTGGCAAAGCCTTGACCGATTGTACCCTATTGGATATTTTTAGTCCGGTTAGGGAAGATTTCAAATACTGACTTATGCTGCTGTTTCAACATGCCCTCAGTTTAAGGCCCCGCAAAAGAGGCTTTCATCTTATTACCGACGAGATTTTGCAGGCAATTCCTGAAATCGGGAATTTAAAGGCGGGCATGCTGCAGGTTTTTATACAGCACACTTCTGCTTCGTTAACCATTAACGAAAATGCCGATCCAACAGTGAGAACAGATTTTGAAATGTGGTTTAACAAGGCGGTGCCCGAAAACGACCCCGATTACGAACACGACTACGAAGGTGCCGATGACATGCCCGCCCACCTCAAAGCCGCTTTATTGGGTGCATCGGTTTTAATTCCGATTAGCCATGGCAAGCCCGCCTTGGGCACCTGGCAAGGCATTTACCTTTGCGAGCACCGCAACCATGGAGGCAGCCGGAAAATAGTGATTACCGCTTGGGGAAATTAGCTTGTGTACTTGTTTAGCCCTCAACTTCTACCCAATTGCCGTCTTCTCTGATAATTTCGATCAGTTCATCGAGCGCTGACGGCGTATTTACGTTTTTCTTCACCACTTCCTTGCCACGGTAAAGCGTAATCTTCCCTGGACCGGTACCCACGTAGCCATAGTCGGCATCAGCCATTTCGCCTGGGCCATTAACGATACAGCCCATAATGGCAATTTTAATGCCTTTGAGGTGATCGGTTTTCGAGCGGATATATTGGGTGGTTTCCTGCAGGTCGAACAAGGTACGGCCACAGCTTGGGCAGGAAATGTATTCGGTTTTAGAAATCCGGGTACGTGTGGCCTGCAAAATGCCAAAACTTACCGAATTGATTAGTTTCAGTTCGTTTTGGGGGGCATCTATCCAAATGCCATCGCCAAAGCCATCGGTTAGCAAAGCCCCCATATCGCTGGCGGCATCAAGCATCAGCTGATCGGCTGCCGAATCGGCATAGGTTCTTTTAATAATGACTGGCACTTGGCAGTTTTGCGCTTGCAACGCCATAAAAAATGTGCGTTGTTCTTGCATGCCCATCGCTTGCTTGGTTTCGAGCAAGATGATGGTTGCGGGTTGCAAAAGCGAAAGATCGGCCGACGAAAGATCGGCTGCGTCGATACGCACCAAGTTCAGGGCATTGTCTTTGATTTCGGCTTGCAGGTATTCTTCCCAACCAAATAAAGGGTGGCAATTGTATTTATCTTTTAACTGCAACCAGGTTTGATAGTTGTATACTTGTTTTAAGCCACCAGGGAAGGAAAAAGAAGGCAATTCGTCGCCCAAGTAAACCAAATCGCAGGCCAAATCGGAAATATTGTATTTGTCTAGGCCCGCACTGTAATGATAACCCAATTGGCCTAAGCAATATGGATCTTTTAGGTTCTGTTGGGTTATATCAACCATCACAACGGGATGAAAGTGCCCGCCTATTTGTTCAACGGGGCTAGTTACGCGGCGTGCATATTCGAAAGGGCTGTAGGTTAAGCACGGCGTATTTAATATTTCGCGAGGAGAGTTTGGTGTGCCCGACCTTAGACTTTGGTCTTTAGACCCTAGGCCTTCTCCCCTCTTCTCGAACCGATTGGCCAATGCCCTGGCTACGGGCGCTTCAAATTCGGGATCTTCGGTGAGGGAAACCCTGATGGTATCGCCCAAGCCATCGGCCAGCAAAGTGCCAATGCCCACAGCCGATTTAATACGGCCATCTTCGCCATCGCCGGCTTCGGTAACGCCCAGGTGCAAAGGATAGTTCATTCCTTCTTTTACCATCGTTTCAACCAATAAACGATAGGCTTGCACCATTACCTGCGTATTGCTGGCTTTCATCGAAATAACCAGGTTGTAGTAGTTAAGGTCTTCGCACATGCGGATAAACTCCATCGCCGATTCGACCATTCCCCTTGGGGTATCGCCATAATGGCTCATGATACGGTCTGACAGCGAACCATGATTGGTGCCAATGCGCATGGCCGTGCCATATTCCTTACAGATTTTTACCAAGGGCGAAAACTTTTTATAGATCCGCTCCAGCTCTGCCTGGTAGGCATCGGCGGTATATTCTATATTTTCGAAACGTTTTTTATCGGCATAATTACCGGGATTGACCCTTACCTTTTCTACAATGCGCGCCGCCGATTCGGCAGCATTGGGCGTAAAGTGGATATCGGCCACCAAGGGCACGTCATAGCCTCGGGCACGCAGCTCTTTCTTGATGTTGGCCAAGTTTTCGGCCTCCTTAATGCTCGGCGCCGTAATGCGCACATATTCGCAACCCGATTCGACCATACGAATGGTCTGTTCTACCGTAGCCAAGGTATCCATGGTATCGGTTGTGGTCATGGATTGGATTCGGATCGGGTTCAGTCCGCCCATAGGAATATTACCAATAGACACTTCCCGGGTTAAAAAACGAGAATAGCGGGTTAAACTGTTGCAGTAAATACCGGCTAATTGATCGATAGGAGCTACTTTTTGCATGCGGTACAAAGATAGGCTTTCTGTTGGATTGTTCTATTGACCTATTGTTATATTCTTGGGTTGTTAAAACCGTTCGATGCCAACTGTTGTTACAACAACCTTTGCTTAATAACCAATGTATTGGCCATGGTATCGTGAAGGCATTGTTGCTTCTTGTTCAGAAAGCAATACAGATAGCCTATAAACGCGGGCAATACCGAAAATATTTTAAACAGGTTTCTGGCCAACGAGGTGCCAAACGAGATTCGGTTGCCCATCAGGTCGGTTACTTTGATGTCCATAAGGCGCTTGCCAATGGTAGCTTGCCTGGCCGAGGCTTCGGCAATGCTGCTGTAAAAAAACTTGGCCACCGGAATAATGGGCACAAACAAAAGCAGGCTCCCGATGCGGAAAAGCTTGTTTTCGACAAAAAGATAGGACACAAAAACCACCAGCACATACACGCAGGTAAGCATGAAATAATCGATTGCCGAGGCCATTAATCGCTGATCGAAAGAAGCAAAATACTGTGGTGCGGTACGCTGGTAGCTAAACCCTAAAAGCTCACGGAGTTCTGCAAACTCGTGAGCTTCCTTATAATCGTCCATGCCGGGCTTTCTGATAAAGGTGCCTGGTTGGATGGCCAATTCTTTAAGTTGTTCTAAGCTATAAGGACCAGTGGGCCTGCCATTGATGACTACAGTATATTGCATTTAACCTCTCTGTAAGTTTCGAACCACAAATATACTCAATCCCTTTGGCAAGCTACAAGGCCGTTAATACCTGTCTACTTCGAAACTGCTCAGGCCACCATCAAAATTGATGAATATTTTTTTGGTCGACGATTGGTAGTTGGGCGTTTCGTAAACACCATCGCTGATTTTGGTAAAGCCCGTGAAATCTCTCGACGACAAACCGGTTTTGGTTCTGATGCGGCAACCCGATCCTTGTGGAATACGGACTTTTACATCGGCTACGCCGGTTTTAACGTTCACATCCGTAATTGGCAACAAATCGCCCAATTTGATTTTCAGCTCGGCTGCGCCTCCATCAAAGTTCAAGGTACGCACTTTGTATTTGCTCAAATCAAAATCGATTTCGCCGGCACCCATGTTCATATCCATTTGCCAAACCGGAGCCGTATTCAAATAAAGGTTTACGCTGTTGCCCCCATCGCCAATAGACCATCTTTGCTTTTTGCTCTTGTCGTGGGTTTTAAAAATCAGGGTATTTACACTGTCTGAGGTAGTTTTGGTTAGAGAAAAATTGCCAAACCTTCTTTTTACGTCGGCTGTAAACAAGCTATCAGTTTCTCCTTTAAGCTCAAATGAGGTCCCACCTCCGGAAATGTTCAATATGGTTTTCTTGGCTGTATCGGCACTAATGAGCGGTTCTGAAAAATGAAGCTTGCTGTAGTCGCTATCGTTGTCGTTATCATCGTTGATGTCGATGTCTACACCATTTCTCGAATGGTTCCACCAAAAGCCATGCGTTGGTCTTTCCTGTCCTTTTACAAACAAAAAGCAGAGCGCAATGATTAAAATGCCCAATGAAATGATGCTTCCGGTTTGCGAATTGTTGCGGTTAAAGAGAATGTTTACGCCCAATATGATCAAGAATATTGGCCAAAAGTTCCAAACGTTGCGCCAGTAGAATTCAATTACATTAAAATTGTCGAGCAAAAGCACACCACCAATAAACAATAGCAGTACGCCCCATATTACTTTATCAAATTTCATCTTCTTTAGGTTTTAAGTGGTCGGTGGCACTTTAGTTTGTATTAAACAAACGAACCGCCGTAAATAGTTGATTATTTCATTGATCTAGTTATGCCCCAGGCTGTTCAGGCTCTTTTTTGTCTGCGCCAGTGGCATCATCCTGAACCGGTGGCTTTGCCTCGGCATTGCGTTGGGCTTCTTCAGTGGTCTTTTTAAAATTATCCCACTCGGTTCTTCTCTGGTTTCTGAAGATCAGGCTAATACCTACCGCCACAATTGCCAAAGGCCACAGTTTATAGATTTTAAAGATGTTGAACCACTGCGGAATGACATCAAACTGCCTTAACAGAAAGTATAAACCTAAAATCAGGAGGATCAATCCCCCAATGGTACGGCCTGTATCATTGCTTTTAGAGAACTGCTTAAAATTATTTTGGTCGAAGGGACTGTTAAACTCTGGGCCTGCATTAGGCGTATTCCATTTAGTCTGCTCACCGGCATTTGATGGATTGTTAAAGGCATTTGGCGAATTGAACATGGCATTATCTTGGTTTTTTTTATAAAATTCGTTGAATTTATTGTAGCGAGCTACCGGATCATTGTTTACCGGAACCACAATCCACATGATGATATAAACCAATAGGCCTGTTCCGGCTAAAAAAATGGTAGAAAGCACAAACAATAACCTAATAATGGTGATGTCTACCTGCATATAATCTGCCAACCCCGACGAAACGCCTGCAATAACCTTGTTATGCTCGTTTCTGTACAATCTCTTTTCCATGATGCTTTTTATTTATGGTTAAAATTCAGTGGCTTCAAAATCAGCTCGTCAACGTTTACCCCGGTGCTCAGCTTTAAAATGCTGCTGATGGAGCTGGCAATATCTTCGGGCTGTACAAAGCTTTCTGGATTGATTGTGGTACCTTCCCAGGAGGCTGTTAATGTAGAACCTGGCAAAACTGCCGTTACTTTTACATGGTATTGAGCTAATTCTTTCCGCAATACATGATTAAGACTAAGCATGGCCGCTTTTGTTACACTGTAGCTGCCCGCATTTTCTACGGGTTGTGTGCTGGCCACCGAGCAGATGTTAAAAATATGTCCGCACTTCTGCTCGCGCATCATTTTTCCGACAAATTTAGACAGGTAATAGGCGCAGTTGAGGTTGAGTTGCTGCTGCAGTTCGAAAGCCTCGTCGGTTTCGTCCAGCAAGCTGCCCGGCAAAAAAGTGCCGGCATTGTTAACCAGCACTTCAATTGTTCCAAACGCTTCACCTGCCTGTTGCGCAAATGCCATTACTTCGGCTTTAAGGCTGCAATCTGTAGGGATGGCCAATACTTTAACGCCTTTGGTGCTTAACTGCTCGCGCAGCATTTCCAGATCGCTCGTTGTTCTGGCGCAAATGGCCAAATTATAGCCTTCGTCGGCCAGTTTAAGGGCTATGGCTCTGCCAATTCCTTTGGTAGCCCCCGTCACAATTGCATTCATCTGCTGGGATATGTTTTTAGGACAAAAAAGAGGATTAATATTGATAAACAATAATATTTTTTAATAAATACATCAGTGCAGAACATTTTTTGTTGTTTCTTTGTATAATATTGTATTTACACTAGAGCTACATTTATTCAATGAACTTCACCAATTTTGGCAAGTATATCCTGTTGCTCAAGGCAGCGTTCAGAAGGCCTGAAAAGATGAAAATCTACCTCAAGGCTATTTTCCAGGAAATGGATTTTATTGGCAGGGGCTCTCTGGGGCTAATCAGCATTATTTCTACATTTATTGGTGCGGTAATGACCCTGCAAATCGCCTTCCAGTTGGTAAGCGATCTGATTCCAAAAACCATTATTGGTTCGGTTAACCGCGATTCGAGTATCTTGGAACTCAGTCCAACCATTAGTGCCATTGTATTGGCCGGTAAAATCGGTTCTGCCATCTCCTCAGAAATAGGCACCATGCGTGTAACCGAGCAGATCGATGCACTCGAAATTATGGGCATCAACGCACCGGGGTATCTGATTTTGCCAAAAATATTGGCTGGCATTACCATGGTGCCTGTTTTGGTAATCATTTCTATGTTTTTGAGCATCACCGGCGGCTACATTGGCGGTACACTTTCTGGAGCGGTTACCGCTGCAGAATATATGCAAGGCATTACCACCGATTTTAATCCTTATACCATTACCGTAGCCTTGGTTAAGGCCTTTGTTTTTGGTTTCATCATTACTTCAGTACCGGCCTACGAAGGCTTTTACGTAAAAGGCGGCGCGCTCGAAGTAGCCCAGGCCAGTACAAGAGCAGTTGTAATCAGCTGTATCAGTATTTTGGCTTGTGATTATATTGTAACCCAATTATTATTATGATCGAGATCAAGGACATCCATAAATCTTTTGGCGACAACGAGGTGCTGAAGGGAATTTCGGGCAAATTTCAGGAAGGGGTTACCAATCTGATCATTGGCGGCTCTGGTTCGGGCAAAACTACACTGCTCAAGTGTATGATTGGCCTGCACCATCCAGAACAAGGCCATGTGTATTACGACGGCAGGGAATTTACCCAGCTTAATTTTGAAGAACGCATCGAGATCAGGAAAGAAATCGGCATGCTGTTTCAGGGTTCGGCCCTATTCGATTCGATGACGGTTGAAGAAAACATCATGTTTCCTTTAAATATGTTTACCGATCAGGCCAGAAGCGAGAAATTAGACCGCGTTAACTTTTGTTTGGAAAGGGTAAACCTGGAAGGCAAAAACGCACTTTATCCGGCCGAACTTTCGGGCGGGATGAAAAAACGGGTGGGCATTGCACGCGCCATTGCCATGAACCCGAAATATCTTTTTTGCGACGAACCCAATTCGGGCCTCGATCCCAAAACTTCGATCGTTATTGATGAATTGATCAAGGAAATTACCGAAGAGTACAATACCACCACCATTGTGGTAACCCACGATATGAACTCGGTAATGGGCATTGGCGATTACATCATCTTTTTGCACGAAGGAAAAAAATTCTGGGAAGGCTCAAACAAGGAGATTGCCAAAACAGACATCCAAGAACTTAACGACTTTGTTTTTGCCAGCCGGTTTATGAAGGCGGCCAAAGACAAGCTTTAGTTAACCGTACACCATTTTCGGTTTACAGGTTAATTGTAACCTTATAACTTTACAACATTTCAACACCTATAATGATCAAGCTGCTGACCCCAACCCACTGGAAAGACTATGAGCTATTAGACTGTGGCGACTTCGAAAAACTGGAACGCTTTGGCAACCTCGTGCTTTCGCGTCCGGAGCCACAAGCGGTTTGGAAAAAAGTTTTATCGCCACAAGAGTGGAAAAAAAAGACGCATATCAATTTTAAAGGGCGCTCGGCTACTACCGGCGAATGGCTCAAAAATGATCGTAATATTCCAGATCGCTGGAACGTCAATTACAAAAACGACGAAATCAGCATTAACCTACGCCTCGGACTTACTTCTTTTAAGCACGTGGGTGTTTTTCCGGAGCAGGCCGTAAATTGGGATTACATTTCTTCTTCCATCAAAAAATTCAAAAACCCTACGCCCAAAGTACTGAACCTGTTCGCCTATACCGGCGCGGCCTCATTGGTTGCCAAAGCCGCCGGAGCCGATACCACCCACGTAGATTCGATCAAGCAGGTAGTCAACTGGGCCAACGAAAACCAAGAACTTTCGCAACTCAAAGATATCCGTTGGGTGGTAGAAGATGCCTTGAAATTTGTAAAGCGCGAACTGAAACGCGGCAAAAAATACAACGGCATTATCTTAGATCCACCAGCTTATGGCCATGGTCCAAACGGCGAGAAATGGAAACTGGAAGACCATATCCAGGAAATGATGCAAGACGTAGTGCAACTGCTGGATGAAGAAGAACACTTCCTGATTCTAAATACCTATTCTTTGGGATTTTCTTCGGTGATTGTAGAAAACCTGATCAAAACCTCTTTTCCAAAAGTGCAAAACCTCGAAACCGGAGAACTTTACCTGCAAGCTACTTCTGGCATTAAGTTGCCATTGGGCGTGTTTGGTAAATTCAACAAGTTTAAATAACTAGTTCATTAGTCACTAATTTGGGAGCTATACCTTCGGCATTTTATAACCATTGTGGTATTGTGCGGCCAAATATTTGTTTGCCGTGCTATCTGTAAATTTGCCTTTTGAAGCATCCCAATATATTTTCTTACCGGTGCGATAAGCAATATTGCCCATTTGGCAGATGTTGGCCACGTGTGCGCCTGCCTGTATAGGGGCTTTTAAATCCTCCAGTTTTCGGGATTGTATCACATCCAAAAAGTTCTGCGTGTGCAATTGCAAGCCATTGTCTACCGATTTTTGCAAAGGAACGGCTTCTATTTTGTCTTTACCGCCATCTTTCTCCGGAATAACTTCCCAACCCTGGCGATTAAGTACCAAGGTACCGTTGTTGCCGATAAATGCTACACCATGGGTTCTGCCATAGGGTCCGCCATCAATGCCTGTAGCCTGTTCCCATTGCAAATTGAATCCATTAAATTCGTAAATAGCAGTCAGTGTATCCGGGGTTTCAGAAGCATCGTCGGGATAGGCAAATTTTCCGCCGGTGGCCACAATGCTTTTGGGTGTTGTCGCTTTCATGCCCATCAGCGCATAATCAATCATGTGTACGCCCCAATCGGTCATTAGGCCCCCTGCATAATCCCAAAACCACCTGAAATTGAAGTGAAAACGATTGGGGTTAAAGGGTCGCATGGTTGCCGGTCCGAGCCATTTGTTGTAATCAACTCCTGTTGGAACCGCAGTATCGCTGGCCACGGGTATGGCTTTCATCCAGCCTTGATAGGCCCAGGCTTTAACCAAACGCACATTGCCAAGCTTGCCCGAATGTACATAGGCTATGGCATCGGCAAAATGCTTTTGGCTGCGTTGCCATTGTCCAACTTGCACTACTTTGTTGTAGCGTTGCTGCGCGGCTACCATTTCATTGCATTCGGCTATAGAATTGCCTGCAGGCTTTTCTACGTAAACATCTTTACCAGCGGCAAGTGCATCGACCATGATTTTGCAATGCCAGTGGTCTGGCGTACCGATTACGACAGCATCAACATGCTTGTTTTCGAGTATTTTTTGATAATCGTTGCTGGTGCTTACAGTGATGTTGTTCTTAGCCAGTTCGGCAACTCTTCTATCGAGCACATTTTGATCTACATCGCAAAGCGCGACACATTGCGCCCTGGGGTCTTTAAGCAAGGCGGTTAAATTTGACCAGCCCATACCGTTAATGCCAATTACACCAATGCGGATCTTATCGGCTTTGCCTTGGCCCATCGAAAAAGCGTTCAATGGCAACAGGTTTGCCAGGCCGGTGCTTGCCAAAAACAAGGAGCCGGTATGAATAAAAGTTCTTCGTTTCATAAGTAGTTATAGATTATGGATTTAAGATAATAAATGATGGCGAAATTTGGCAATCGGCTGTTGCATTTTTTCCAAATTAAATCTGATTAGGCATAAAAGAAGAAGGCCTCCGGAAACCGAAAGCCAACTTCTAAACAAAACAATAAACTATTAACTAAGTATTTATCGAGGACTAAATATCTATCCTTTTTTCACCAATTTGTATTCGATAACCGGCTTACCACGCTCGCCACCGTCATTAGAAATGAAGCTGTTGAACTTCAGTTTGTAAACGTTGCCTGCACCGTCTTTAACCACATAGAAAATATCTGTTTTTACGCCAATCGCTGTTCCGGTGGTATTTCTCCAGGTAGCACCAATAATGTCTCGGGCATTAGAAAACGTAATACCGGCCACATCGGCTTCGCCAAAGGTGGCATAGCTTTTGGTGCTGGTGGCAACCGCAGCTGCCGTAACCCCACCTAGGTTATTAACGAATACCAAATCAGAGAAGGCATAAGGGAAAGTAGCGGTGTAGTACATGCTATAACCCCAAACAATATCCCAGCTTGCTTTTTCTGGTTCAACGCTCACGACTGTGCCTTTAATCAACGAAGCGAATTGGAAATTAGCGACTGTATTTTTAGCAACGTCCAAGGTTTTGAAGGTAGCATCGCCAATTTTGGCATATTGTAAAGTGTAGCCCGATCCTTTTCTCAGGATTCTGATTTTGAACAAATCTGTTGTCGCCAATACATTGTTGGCACCGCCTTTTCTGTTCACGATGTAAACCTTATTATCGGCATCGGCAGCTGCTACTACCCCAATAGCTGTTTTATTCAGGATATTGGCTTCCCTGGGGTCGTCGATCAAAGCAAAAGTACCACCTCCTTGACCAACTTTGAGGTTATTCGGATCGAAATCGGCCACAGTAACGGCATTCAAATCGGTTTTTTCAACTTTGATCACTGAAGATCCATTGGTTGCGTTTAAAATCACCTTAAAATCTGCGCCCGAATAAAAGCCCAAATCCCAACTATCTCTATCGACAGCAGTTTGTTTGTTGGCGCTAAAATCTACATAAACACTGTTACCGGCACTGCTTCCGGCTTCTGCCCCGATTAAGCCGTTCAAGGTTAGTGTACTTCCATCTGACGGTGGCGGAACGACGATCGGTTCGTTTTTGCCTTTGCTACAAGCGGCCAAAACAGTTACTGCTGCACCAAGGGCAAGCATCGATTTCAATTTATTCATCATGTTCTTATTAATTTGAGTTTTAGTTTTTATTCCAGTTAAAGGTTAAGCCCAGCACATACGAACGGCCATAGCTGTAAGGTACGGTAGCTCCACCGCTGCTATGCGCTGCGCCACTTGCCGTTGAAGTATTGGTGAGCTGGGTTACGTCGAACAGGTTTTTAATACCCGCATTGAGGGTAAAATATTTGTAAATGTTTTTGTTCAGCATCAGGTCGGCCAAGCTAAAATCGCCGATCTTCACCATCCGGGCTGCTTGTGAACCGCTTATCGTTACGGTTTCATAACCAGGCCTTTTGCCTGTGTATTTGTAAAAGAGACTTATGCTGCCCTTGATTTTTGGAAAACGATAAGTTGCATTGCCGTTCAGTTCAGGTGCCCACATCAATTCGGGCACGTTTAAAGCCGGCTCCTCAACCAACCTGTTGTACCTGCCTATGTAAGAGAATCCCAGGTTCACCTGCAGGTTATTCCAAATGAAAACATTGTCTAGCGTGGCACCTATGGTTTTGTATCTCGACACATTGATCAAAGTAGTAACCGACGCGTTTGACGGATCCATGCCATAGTCAATCCTATTGGTAAAAAGATTATAAAAACCTGTAGCCGTAGTCTTCAACTGCATGTTGTCTTTTTGCAGGCCCGACCAAACCAAAGAGGCATTGAAACTATGCGATTGTTCTGCCTTCAGGTTTTCGTTGCCCAGTATCGTATGACTGGCATCGATAAAATTATAGTACAGTTCCCTCAACGCCGGGGCGCGGAAGCCTCTGGCATACGACAGGCGCAGGTCGAAGTTTTGGCTTAGTCCAAACTTGGTGTTTAAGGAAGGAATAACAGCGGGGGCATCATAAACCGAGTTTTTAATGAACCTTAACCCTGGGCGGATATTGATGCGGTCGGTTGGTCTTATTTCTGAAGAAACAAAAAAAGCATAATCGTTGATTACGGGCGAGCCTTTGATCCTTTGGCCACTGGCTGCATCTCTGCTATACTCAAAACCGGGCTGTACCGACAATGTTTTGCTGGCAAAGTACTGGGCCGTTACCCTAACGCTGGTGGCATTAAACTTGGCTACGTCTTGTTCGCCTGCATCGCTGGTGAGTTGCACAGTGTTATTCGTATAATCGTGGATCACGGATCTGGTAGCCCTTTGCAAATCGGTATAACCTATAATCGCGTTCAATTCGAGTTTTTCGGAAACCCTGTATTCCGACTGGAGTTGTTGTGTATAGCGTTTGGTGGTGTAGGTTTGCAGTTTCCCTTTGTAATTGTTGGGGTTAATGCCCAACCTCGTATCGATGGTTTCTTTTAGGCCATCCAGGCGATACCAGATGTTAAGATTATTGTTCCTGTAGCCGATTTTGGTATTTCCCAAAAACTGTTCCTTGGGTTTCCATCTGTTGGTTTCGGCGTTTACTTCGTCGGCGAATGCTGTTTTTGGTGCCAAATTCCAGCCCCCAAACTCATTATGGCTAAACCCGGCCAAAGCGCTCCAGCCCTTGTTTTGCCAACTGGCGCTCAGGTTCTGATTGTGGATACCACTTCCCTTCAAAGCCTGGTATTCAGTGCCGGCCGTTTCTTCCTGCACTCTTGCCGAAATATTGAGCAACGATTTGCCCGCATTTTTGGTAATGATGTTGATTACACCAGCCAATGCATCAGTTCCATAAACCACTGCAACAGGGCCTTCTACAATTTCTATCCTTTCAACCGTGTTAATGTCAATCTGGTTTAGGCTTTCGCGGGTATCCGAGCGGTCAACCACAGGTACGCCGTCTAGCAATATTTTAATGTTGCGGCCACTCATGCCCATCAGTTCCACGTCGGTAGTGCCCAGTGTTAAATCGTTATTGAACCTGAAACCCAATTCGGTATTGAGCACCTGCTGCACGTTGGTGGCCGCCCTGAGCCTAATTCGCTCGGCGCTGATGGTTTTTACATTATATACCGCATTTCTCATCGACTGTGGTCCATATTGAGCAGTTACCACCACCTCTTTCAGCTCATAGGCTTTTTCCTTTAAAGTAATGGTGGGCAGTACCGCCTGGCCAGCGCTTACTGCTATATCTTGCGACAGGGTTGACAGCCCTGATTTGACTATCAGTTGTTTGTCGCCAACAGGCGATGCGATTTTGAAAGAGCCGTCGTTTTGGGTAAAGGCCATATTTTTGGTGTCTTTAATGGCCACCAACAAACCCGAGGCTGGCTGGCCATCGGCGGTGATGACCTTGCCCGTAAGGTATACCAGCTCATTGCTTTGCTGGGCAAATAAAGCAGAGGCAAATAGCAAAAATATAAAGGGTAGGAGTTTTTTCATGCTTACTATTTAGAACGATTTTAAATAATGACGCAATATTAAATCTTATTTAGACTAATTACAAATAATTTAAAAAAGAATTGCTAAAGTATTGAAAAAGAGGGTTTCTATTCTTCTCAAAAAAATGTTATCCTTGCAGGGGGTTCGAAAAGCTCAGCCAATTTTAAATGTGGCATTGTTAATCTGTTGATAATTATCATGCAATTGCCCGATTAATTGATGTACTTTTGGCAAAACTGGAAAACCCAATTAACAAAAGGTTACAGCTAACCCTTAAAATAGTCTATTACGTATGAAACTAACCCACATTGCAGGTGTACTGCTTTTAGGTGCAGCCACAGTAAGTACTTTCGCTTACTGCACTTCTGATGCAAAAAAGACCGATGGTAAAACAGCGAAATCGGCAAAGACAGATTCGACGCAGGTTGAACAAGAAACGCCGCGTACCCCTGTTGATACAGCTAAATACAACGAATTAGTGGCTAAATTGGCCAATGGCGATACTACCGGAAAATGGCCTGTAAAAAACCAGCCATATCCCTTAGCCGGGGCCATCCTGCCTTTTAAACGTATCGTGGTTTATTACGGTAACCTGCATTCGAAAAAAATGGGTGCATTGGGCGAATATCCGCCAAAAGAAATGTGGCAACGCTTGAATGCCGAAGTAAAACACTGGCAAAAAGTAGATCCAAGCACACCTGTACAGGTCGGCTTGCACTACATTGCGGCGGTAGCCAGTGGCACTGCAGGCAAAGACGGCAAATACATTAACCGTATGGGCAACAAACAGATCGATTCTGTATTGAAAATTGCCAAAATGCAACCGAATACCATCGTATTTTTAGATTTGCAGGTGGCATTGAGCAATATCAAGGCCGAATTGCCACATATTGAAAAGTATTTGGAACTTCCTCAGGTACACTTGGGCATCGATCCGGAGTTTTCGATGAAGGATGGTTCTTTGCCAGGCAAAAAAATCGGCACCTACGATGCAGCGGATATCAACTATGTAAGTCAATATTTGGCAGACATCGTGAAAAAATACAACCTGCCTCCAAAAGTGCTAACCGTACACCGTTTCACCAAGAAAATGGTAACCAATTACCAAAACATCAAGCTAAGGCCAGAAGTACAGATCGTGATGCACATGGATGGCTGGGGCGAACCTGATTTAAAACTGGGTACTTACCGTCACTTTATTTATGGGGAACCTGTACAGTTTACCGGTTTTAAACTGTTCTACAAAAACGACCTTAAAAAAGCGCCAAACCGCTTGATGACACCAGAAGAGCTGATGAAGCTTAAACCTAAACCGATTTATATCCAATATCAATAATAAAAAAAGGCGACCAATTGGTCGCCTTTTTTATGACATAAAACTTGGCTTAAAACCTGAACGTAAGCAGGGCATGTTGGCTTGCCGTATGGATATCGCGCCAAACCCTGTTGATTTCGCTATCTCTTTTAGCCGCTTCCAAACCACAGTAAGGATAAAGCCTGTCTACGTTGGTACGGGCAACATGGGCCAGTTCGCGACTCAGCCTGCTGACTTCGTTCAGGCTGGCTTCAGTTATCTTTCCCTTATTTATCAATTGGTTCCAAGTATCGTCGAAAGCCTCATAAAATGCTGTTCGCAAAGCGGCTATCTCTTTCTTGCAACGGGTCAGTTCTGCCTTAAAAAAAGCAACCTGTTCTTCGTTAAACCGCTTTAATCCAGAGCGTTTGTAAAAATATTCTTCTACCAGTTCGATAAAGTGGTTGGCCATGCCCAAATTATTAACCACGAGCGTAGTTTCGGCCAGTTGCAGGAAAGGGTAATCAAAACCTTGGTCGGCTACTTTAATCTCATTATTGATCCTGAAAGACCTATTGGCAGGAATTTCGACATTAACCACCTCAAAGGCATGGCTTCCGGTAGCTACCAGTCCGAAATAAGACCAGCCCGGCAAAATGTTCACTTCCTCTTTTTTCAGGATAAAGGAACGGATAATGGGTTCGTTGTTTTCGTCGAGCTGATCTGTTCCATCTTCATGCTGCAACACACAATTTGCCGTAAATATGGTGGCATGCAAAGCGCCACTGGCATATTTCCAATGGCCATTAATCCGGTAGCCATCGAGGGTTTTAATGGCTGTCCCCCCTACCGCGCCACTGCCGGCAAAGCAAACCTTACGATCGGCAAACACTTCTTTGGCCAATGCCGGATCAAGAAAACCGGCAAACCAGGCCGCACCGCTGCACAAGGTAACCGTCCAAGCCAGGCTCCCATCCACACTGGCCAGTTCTTCTTCCAGCCTTAAGATTTCCGGCAATTTCTTGCCTGGTCCGCCGTAGGCCTCCGGTACAAACAGTTTAAACCACTGCTCCCGATAAACGATTTCCAAAATTTCGGGTTCCAACTCTCCAGCTGCCTCGGCCAGCGGTGCATATTTTTTAAGGGTTTCTTTCCAGATCGGTTTTAAAAGGTTTTCCATTACGCGATGGATTTAAGTTTTTGTTCCGCATTGATTTTTTTCCAATCGAAATAGCCGAAGATGGCCACGATAAACAGGAAGAGCGTAAGTACAGCCATTAAGGCCAGTTTTTTATGGATGAGCAACGGAATGGCCACAATATTCGATATATTGAGGAAAATCCAGTTTTCAATCCTTCTTCGCGCCAAAAGCCACATGCCTGCCCAGGCAAACGAGGAAACAAAAGCATCAGCTACAGGCACATCTGATTTGATGAAATTTACCGTGACATCAAAAGTGCTGAAGTACCATGTTTTTTCTGGCAGGTGCGTGAGCAGGAAGTAAAAAAACAGGAAACCAATTACAGCTATGGCTATAGCAATAGCCAATTCACTTTTGGTGCTCCATAAAACCTCTTTATGCTGGTGGTCTTCCCTGTTTTTCCAGATGACCCAACCATAAACACTCATCACCAAATAATACATATTCAGCATAATTTCTGCATACAGATGGGCATTAAACAAAAGGTACATGCCCAGCAAAATGGAAACAATGCCTGTTGGATAGAGCCAGATGCTGTTCTTTTTGGCTAATAAAACTTCTGAAACACCAAAACCAACCGCCAGCCATTCGACAATCGGGGTATGTGCAATTTGGTTTTTGAACAGCACGAACCAATCTTGAAAATTCATTTACAACACAGTGCTTTTTACAGCTTAAAATTAATGGAAAACTGCTTTCAGGGCGAAACAGCATTGTAAATAACCTCTTCCCTACGTCGGCATTACCCGAATCAGGTGCATTTGAAGTTTAAAGTATTAAGTTCAAAGTATAAAGTAATTCGACTTATAACTTTTGACTTTTAACCTTTAACCTCAAAATGGGTATAATCTCAGCCGAACAGTTGGTAAAGACTTACACAACCGAACAGCACCCCTTTGAGTTGGCCAAATATAAACAATTAATAGCAGTTCGAAGTTTTCGGCAGATACTTTTCGGTTGAGCGCTAGCACACTTGGATTTAAGCACAAAAATCTAGCTTTAACGGTATGTTCAGTATTAACTACTATTAAATAAGAAGAGGTCGGGCTCATTAATCCCGACCTCTTTTCTAAAATGGCAATTCTTTGGTATAAAGCTAAAAAGTCTAAGTTGACTCTTTTCGTCAATTTGGGTTGTTTGACCTTACCCTACATCATTGGCGGAGCATCTCCATATCCGCCAATACTTTCGATTACAAAATATTTAAACTTGAAATCCTGATCCATAAAGAACACGACGTCCATTTCTCTTTCTCCCTTTTTGCTTAAGAACCCATACTTATAGGAATTGCTCTTATAAAATTTAAACTTTGCCGATTTAAGTTCCGTAACCATATCTAGGGCTGTAGCTATATTCTGTTCAAAGGCTTTTAAAGGCGTTTTTCCCTGATAAGATGATGAATAAAGGCTATACAGTTCCTCATATTTCTTTTCATTGAAGAACTTAATCCAATTTTTCAGGATTTTTTCTACGCGTTTATCCTGGTCCTTTCTTTCTTTGCTTAGTGTTTCCTGGGCTTTTGCTTCAGCAAAAAACAGCAGCATTAGTACAATGGTATAGCAATATTTCATGTTTGCGACTTAAAAAAATCCCAGTTGACCTTTATCGTCAATTTTGATATCGTCGGGGTTGGTAATTTCCAAGTCTATTTTTTTGGCCGGCTTATCTTCCTCTACAGGTTTTGTGGCAGAAGCTGGTTCTGGCTTCGGCTCCTCTTTTTGAACAGGTGCCTTTTCTACAACAGGTTTCTCTTTAACTGGCTCAGCTTTAAACAAGGGCTTTTTCTTAGGTGCTGCCGGTGGCTCTTCAGCCGATTGAACTTGTTCGCTATCGGTTGTTTCAGTAAGCTCGACTGGTTCAGGCACCACTTCTTCAATGGTGGTTGCCTCCACCATAGCCTCGGTAGCTACTTCGTTTGTTGCAGTTGCAGTTGCCGTAGCTGTTTCGGTTTCGGTTGTTTCCTGTTCTTCTACCGGTGCATTTTCTATCAGTTCGGTTCCAATTTCTGGTTCGGCATTAACCAGGCTAACGCTTTTTACCTCATGTTGCGACAGGCGATTGCCATTGGCCTTCATTCCTTTTACATCAATCAGCCCGGCCAAATCAACCACCAGGGTTTCAGGCGTTTTGGATTTGCCCTTCTCTACATCGATCTGTACCTGCGCATCGGGTTTGCCAGTGATAAAAATCATTTTGGAACCTGGCTCTTCGCTAATAATGGTCACCTCTTTGCCTGCAGGCTGCATTTCAAACACAAATCGCTTTACAAAATAGTTTTTGGCCTTGGCATCGTAATGCACCAAGCCATAAACCCTTTCCGGATCGTGTTTTTGCATCAATACAATACCTGGATCAAAGTGGTTGCTCAAGTCGAACGAAGTGAGTTCGTACCAACCCGCCGCATTGACCTGAAGGATTTTATCGTCGCCATCAAATTCGCCCAAGTATTTGCCCCTGCCATCAACATTTAGGCGCTTCAACAGGTCGTCGTACCAAATCTTAAGACCGGATAAGGTAGAAACGCCTTTGCTTTTGAGCAATACTTTTTTAACTGGATATTTAGACACAATATTACCCATTGATCCGCGGCCCTTAATGGCCAGTTCGGCAAAATCGAGGTCAAATTGCAGTTTTTTGAGTTTAGAATGCGGCTTCAGCTGTACGGTAACAATTTCGGCCTCACCATTCGGATTGGCTGTAAAGTATAAAACCTTAGAGCCTTTGCCCCCTTTGGTCAGGTCGTATTCCTTGTCGCGGGTAACCCCCAATACCGCAAAACGCTTCACGTAATTGGTGCCGCTTGCCCCATCTTTGTAAATGAGGTTGTAAACAGTACGTTCGTCGTTCTTTTTGAAAACCTGGGCATGGATAATGCCTTTACCCACAAAGGTTTTATCGGCTACTTTGGTAACGGTAAACTTGCCGTCTTCCCTAAAAACAATGATTTCGTCAATATCGGAACAATCGGCTACAAATTCGTCCTTACGCAAGCCCGTTCCGATAAATCCATCTTCGCGGTTCATGTACAATTTAACGTTGGCCAAGGCTACCTTAGAAGCTTCTACCTTATCGAACAGGCGGATTTCGGTTTTACGTTCGCGGCCTTTGCTGTATTTATCTTTAAGTTTTTGAAACCAGGCGATGGCATAATCGGTTAGGTGTCGCAAATGTCCTTTTACCACCTTGATTTCATCTTCCAGCGCTTTCATTGCTTCGTCGGCTTTTTTCACGTCGAAGCGGGTAATGCTGCTCATCGGCTTATCGATCAGCTTTTTGAAGTCTTCAGGCAAGATTTCGCGGTACAGCGAGGGCTTAAAGGGATCGAACAAGAGGTTCAATACCGTAACTACAGCTTCAAAATCGGCGGCATTTTCGTACTCTGCATTTTTGTACATGCCTTCCTGGATGAAGATTTTGAGCAACGAACTAAAGAAAATCTTCTCTTGCAGTTCGTGCAAACGGATTTCGAGTTCTCGCTTTAACAATGCCTTGGTGTGCATCGTATTTTGCGCCAGGATATCGTTTACGCTCAAAAACTGAGGTTTCTCATCCTTAATGATACAGGTATTTGGCGAGATGGAAACTTCGCAGGCCGTAAAGGCATACAAGGCGTCGATCGTTACATCGGGCGAAATGCCTGGCGCCAATTGTACAACAATCTCTACGTTTTGGGCAGTATTATCTTCAATCTTTTTGATTTTGATTTTGCCTTTATCATTGGCAGCCAAAATGCTATCAATTACAGAACCTGTCGTAGTACTGTACGGAATTTCCGTAATAACGAGAGTTTTCTTGTCTTTTTCGGTGATTTTGGCCCGCACCCTGATCTTGCCGCCTCGCATCCCTTCGTTGTAGTTGGAGAAATCGGCCATGCCACCGGTAAAGAAATCGGGCAGGATATTGGTTTTGTTGCCTTTGAGCACTTCGATAGAAGCATCTAACAATTCGACAAAGTTGTGGGGCATTACCTTGGTAGCCAAACCTACGGCAATACCTTCGGCGCCTTGGGCCAATAGCAGGGGGAATTTAACCGGCAGGGTAATCGGCTCGCTGTTACGTCCATCGTAACTGAGCTGCCAATCGGTGGTATCTGGATTAAAAACTACTTCGTTGGCAAATTTGGAGAGCCGGGCTTCGATATAACGTGGCGCGGCGGCGCTATCGCCGGTTACCGGATCGCCCCAATTTCCCTGGCAATCGATAAGCAAATCTTTTTGTCCGATCTGTACCATGGCATCGCCAATAGAGGCATCGCCGTGCGGATGGTACTTCATGGTATTCCCAATTACGTTGGCCGCTTTGTTGAAACGACCATCATCCATCTCCTTGAGCGAGTGCATGATACGGCGCTGCACAGGCTTGAGCCCATCGTGTATGTGCGGCACCGCCCTATCCAGAATTACATAAGAGGCATAATCGAGAAACCAGTTTTCATAAAGCCCGTTAATAGGCGTTACGGTATGCTTGTTCTCGGTTTCTTCGGGCAGGTTGGCTTCGTTTAGGTTTTCTAATTCGTCACTCATTCGCTATAAAAGTATTTGGGATGCGTAAATATAAGGCTTGTGACGGGATTTTGAACGATAAGTTTTAAACAAGTCTTAGCGGAAAGCCTCTCCGTGGATAGTTTATGGTCAATAGTCTATGGCAAAAAGAGTTGGCAGCTTCGAATTTTGATCTATGCCTGAGCAGGCTGACAAATATTGCCAGTCATGAAATTTTACACCTGTTTACAATGGCGCACTGCACTTTTGCCAAATGCACCATGAACGGCAGCAACACCTTGAGCAAAACAGACATTTGCACCACAGGCTTTGCGCTGAATTCCAAAAGAAACTGTTCTGGAATTTGAGGTACAATAACCAGAAAAGACTAAAAGAACTCATTGAGTTTTGCAGAAAAAATAAGCTGATTCAAGATTTACGGATTTTGGAGACAGATTTAGACTAAAAAGGGCAAGCAAACCTGGAGGTCCCAGCCACATTTTCCGTCTTCCATTTTACCTTCAGTTGATCTGCTTTTTATCTTTATTTAAAGGTTCCATAGCCTACCGCTCCCAATTTCTTTTTTTCATCCGAAAAGGTAAAAAACTCAAGTTTAGAGCCTGCTATGCTCCACAAGTTTCTTGTTACGGTCTCGCCCGCGATTTCCTCTTTAACAACCCTTGACTTATAGCCCTTATTTTTAAGCTCCATTTCGATAAATATGGTGTTTGGGGCACCGACAAAGAGAGAATATACAGATTTAATTTTGTTGGCTTTGTATGCTATGCTTAGCTCGTCGAATTCCGAACCATAAACAAGCATTTCCTCATCTCCATCCTTATAGTTTTCATCTTCATCTCCCTTCTCAAATCCTTTGTCTTTCAAGAAAGACACCACATTCTGCCTGGTTGTTTTATAAAATATATCCTGAAGGAGCGCCAATTTCTTGTCTTCGAATTTGATCTGGCCATAGGCGAAGGCGCCATGGCACAAAAAAAGTAAAAACATTAATTTTTTCATATTTTTTATTGCAGCATGTATACAAGAAAACATTTCCCGTTAGCAAAACTAAGGTAATCGCAAGCACAACTTAGTGAAATACCCAATAATGAGTATTTTTAGCTTTCGTGATTTGATCAGCTCTTGCCAACCGGGATGCTGACCTGAATAATGGTTCCTTCGTTTTTAACGCTACTGATCTCGAAATTGCCTTTGTAGTAATTGATCCGCTTTTCGATATTTTCGAGCCCAAAGCCTTTGCTGGTTTGCTGCACATCAAAGCCAAGCCCATCGTCTATAAATTGAAAATGATAGTAGCTGGTGTATTGATAAAATTCAATGGTTATTAGGCTAGGCTGGCCATGTTTAATGGCGTTGCTGATAATTTCCAGGGCAATCAGGTACATGTCGTAAATCCAGGGCTCCTCTATCTTTTCGGGAAAGTCATAGCCAAAAAGCTCAATCTTCCAATCAGACAAACCGGCGTTTAAACTCGTAATCTGGCTTTGCAGGCTTGCAAATAGTGCGCCATCATCAAGTGCCTTGGGAAGAATCTTATGGGAAATATCCCTGATGTCTTCTGCCAGCTCGCCGATGGTTTCCTTGGCCAGCCTTGCATTTTTCATGTCGAAAAGATGAATAATATGCGCAATTTTGCTCCCCACCTTATCATGAATGATATTGGCGATATTTCTACGCTCCCGAAGCTGAACCTCGTTGATTGTTTTTAACGAGCTTTCTTTTTCCAAGATAACCTGTTCCATCAACGCGCTGTTCTTCAAAAAGATCTCTATATAGTTTTTGGATAGCACATATCCAAACAAAAACACTTCATAAAGGCTAATGAACAATAACCAATTACCACCCAACGATTCTGGAATAACCTTGAATGTTTTTAGGATTAGGCAGGCCGACCAAATAAGCTGCGGCAAAAAGGCCAGCAACACATAAACAGCCTTTGTTCTTTCTATTTTTAAATATACCAATGCAGCCCAGAAAATCGTTACGATAGAAGCCAGCAACATGAAATACGCCAGCATAAAAAAATACCTGAAATCAAAATGCTTGTAAAAAACCAACAACACAATGGTAACCAAAATAAGCATAAGGTTTATGCTGTTAAGCCCAACAACAATCCTGTACTTTGCTGGCTGGTTCTCTTTTAGCCTTAAAAAGTGGCTCAAAAAAATACTTAAGGCGATATACCAAAGCCCACCCAGATAAAGCCGGCCCTCGCTAAAAAACCTAAACTGCGGAAATAAAACATGTTTGGCAAAATTGGTTGTAATGGCCACATAAAATACCGTGAGCAAAGAATAGCCAATGTAATAAATGTATAGCCGATTTTTGGTGAGCAAGAACAATATGCCGTTGATCATGAGCAGCAAAAAAACCATCCCGATAAAAAAGGAAGTCAATGCTATTTTTTGCGATGACTTTGTTTCCAAATCAATTTGGTTCTCTAAACTATAAGAGAAATCCAGGAAAGAGGTCTCTTTTTTAGCCCTCACCCAAACAACTTTTTCCTCGCCCGGCTGCAGGTTAAGCTCAAACGCCAAAGCTTCAATGAAAGGGCTTTTCATTGCCGTTCTATCGCCTATGGTTTGGGTGGTTCCACCATCGAACAGCGTAAGGCTATCGATGTGGTTGTTGTTGAAACAGAGCCAAGTTCTTGCGCTTTGCGAGGGATCCGTATTTTGAATGGTGAACCTGCACCATACCGCCGCGTCTTTGTTATAGCCAATATCAACTTTTTGGTGTGGATTAAACCGGTAAAGTTTTTGCCGTTCAAGATCGGCTTTGGTCCACAACGAATTCGTATCTACAGCGTAGCCAGAATTTACCAATAGCTGTTTGCTTGTTATTTGTGCACACGCGAAAAAAGAACATAGCAGCAGGCTAATGAAGCAGGTTATTTTCATGAGCAAATTTGATAAGCGTGCCGCTGTTGCTGATCTCCAGCTTTTTGTAAATATTCTTCCTATGCGTATCTACAGTAGTTTTGGCAATAAACAGGGTATTCGAAATCTCTTTACTGGTTAATCCTTTGATAATGAGTTTAATGATTTCCCTTTCCTGCTTCGAAATCCTGAACTTGTTAATAATCGGCTTATCTATATCGCTATAAACACTCGCATTACTTTTGTTGACTCTATTGGTATAAAACTCGCTGCCTTTTTTAGCATTTATCACATCAACCAGCTCATTGGCAGGCGTTTCCTTTTTCAGAAAAGCATCAACCTGTCTCTTATACACATCTAAAAAGGGGGGGGGGGGGGGGGGGGGGGGGGGGGGGGGGGGGGGGGGGGGGGGGGG
>NZ_JAELUC010000403.1 GCF_016429155.1 Pedobacter sp. ASV12
GGCCGGAACCAGGCGTACCCGGCGTGCCAGAAGTGCCCGGAAGGCCCTGAACGCCAACCACGCCGGCATCGCCCTTGTCGCCTTTATCCCCCTTCGGACCGTTGATGTTGGTCCAGGTATTTGTTGTGGGGTTGTAGACCCAGGTGCCGCTGTCGTTGGTCACTACCGTGATGCCAGCGCCGGGAGCGCCGGGCTGGCCGGAACCAGGCGTACCCGGCGTGCCAGAAGTGCCCGGAAGGCCCTGAACGC
>NZ_JAELUC010000047.1 GCF_016429155.1 Pedobacter sp. ASV12
CCCCCCCCCCCCCCCCCCCCCCCCCCCCCCCCCCCCCCCCCCCCCCCCCCCCCCCCCCCCCCCCCCCCCCCCCCCCCCCCCCCCCCCCCCCCCCCCCCCCCCCCCCCCCCCCCCCTTTTCAAGCCGACGACGGCATACGAGATCATGAGTACTGTCTCGTGGGCTCGGAGATGTGTATAAGAGACAGGTTTAACGGTGATTTGGGATGTAGAGGGTTGAGGTAAATATGCACAATTTCGTGGAAGTAGTTTTCGCCATTGCCGGCGCCGTACACGATATTGTCTGTTTGGTTTGAAAGACCAGAGGGTTTCTCGCTGTTACCTAGGCCTAGTGTAAAATCGAAACCCCTGATCTGTTGTATTTCATCGTAGGTAGGAGCAAAAACATACTCGATTTGTATGGGCTTGAGCTCCCAGTCTTTCTCTAGTCTTTCTATTTGCCTAATCAGGCTATCGGCTCTTTTTTGATTGAAAATATGCTTTTTGGGAAAAGTATAATGGATATTTCGGAGGTCTTTGTGTTGCCAGTCCTGTTTGTAGAAAGTAATGGGTTTTACAAAATGCAATTGCTGGTTCTTGTCTTTTTTGATGATGTGATTAGAGATATACATCACATTCAAAATCTTTAGGGTATCAATCCAGCCGCCAACAGATTTTAGGATGACTATGTCGTTTGCCAAGGGCTTGACATAAGTAATGGTTTTGATGGGTGCCATGGCGTAGATCGGATAATCGCCACCGATGCCATAAATAGAAAGATCTGGTATTTTGTACCTTTTGCAATCTTCTTCGCTCCAATATTTCTTAAAATCGGGCAGTTTTTTGCCTTTAAATTCGCTCATGTAGTCCGCATAGAATTTAAGGGCCGATTTAATCGTAAGGTCTGTAGTGTCTACTCCGGGATTGATATTGAGTTGCGCGTCTGCCTTTAGGCCGCAAACAATCGAAAAGAATAAAATAGCGAAGATTTTTCTCATGGGGCCAAATATATAAATAACTATACTTTAATCACTTTTGAAGGTGTAATGGCAAATATTTGGTCGTTAGTTTTGGGCCTGATCATGCTGAGGCCTGTAAAGGCGCTAAAGGCTGGCAGTACGGCATAATCTGCGCCGAAATAAAAGCAGGGAAAACGCAGGCTTTGCTTGGCTTTGCCCAATAGGGTTATTCCTGGGTGGATATGCCCGCTGATGGGATAAAGCGCTTCTTCCTTGCACTTTACAAAATCGTGGATGAAACAAAACTTAGTGGTACAATAGCTCGGGTCGTAGATTTTGATGCCCAGATGATGATAGCTTTGTTCGTCAAGCTGATCATGATTGCCCTTTACCAGTACAAATTCGATTGGGTTATATTGCTGTTTCCAACGTGCAAAATCGTCTACTTCGGTGTTGTGGTCGTGGTGAAACATATCGCCGTTAATGAGCAGTGTTTTGGGCTGGAATTTTTCGAGCAAGCTGCTGAGCCTCTGCAGGTCGCTTTGTGCCAAGGTGGTAGGCACCTGTATGCCGGCTTTTCTAAAATGCGCCGATTTGCCCAAATGAAGGTCGCTGATAGCCAAGAGCTGTTCTTTTGGAAAAAAAACGGCCCGTTCTTTGGTTAATATCAATTCTTCGTCTTTGAGGGTAATGATCATGTTTTTACTTGAAAACTTCGCCTTTCATCCGCTCGATGCGTTGTTCTAATTCTTCCGAACTCATGTTTGCCCTCAGGCTGTCGACCTTGATGGGGAAAGACAAGGGGGTAAACCTCTGTGGATAAGTAATTACAATTAGACTTTGCTGTATACGATGTAGGGCGGCCGCCAAACGGGGTTCTTCCAATTGCTGGTAAAACACCTCGTCGTAAGCCTGTCGCAAAAGTAGGTTATGCCTGTCAAAATCGCTAAATACGTTGAAAAATAGGCCTGCCGAAGATTGCAGGTGTCTGTTGGCGACGTATTTGCCCGGATAGCCCTGAAAAACCAGGCCTGCAATGCAGGCAATATCCCTGAACTTGCGACGAGCCATTTCTGTGGCGTTGATACTCAGGGCAATATCTTCGGTAAGGTTGTTGGGCGAGAAAACTTCGTAGGCAATCGCATCGTCCATCGGGATTTCGATGTCGCTCAAAAGCTCGAAGCCGTAATCGTTCATGGCTATAGAAAAGGTAATTGGGACCAATTTGCCCAAGCGATAGGCTACCAGGGCCGCCAATATTTCATGCACCAGCCGGCCTTCGAAAGGATAGGCAAAAAGGTGGAAGCCTTCTTTGTTGCTGATCATTTCGATGAGTAGTTCGCTGTTTTGGGGCACATGCGAACGTTCCTGCTGGACCAAGAATAAGGGGCGTACCACGTCAAGCTCTTCTTCCGGCTGGCTGGGTTCGAGTACCTCATTGTATTTTTTGCGCAAAACCATACCTAAATTCGAAGAAAGGGGCAACCGTCCGCCCATCCAACTGGGAGAAATGGCTTTATTTCTTTTGCTTTTGCGCACCATTACGGTCATGTCTTTTAGCTGGATAAACTCTAAAATCCGTCCAGCTAAAGTAAAGCTGTCTCCGGGTTTAAGTTTCGATATAAAATATTCTTCAACCATGCCAACATAGCCTCCGGTCAGAAATTTGACTTTGAGCATGGCTTCGCTCACAATGGTACCGATATGCAGGCGGTGCCTCATGGCAATCTGTCGGCTTTTTACTTTCCAAAGCCCGTCTTTTTCGTCTCTCACCACTTTTTTAAACTCTTGGTAGGCGCTCAAACTATCGCCGCCAGAAGTGATGAACTGCATTATCCAGGCCCATTCTTCGGGCAGTAGCAGCTTGAAGGCATTGGTTTGCTTGATTTCTTCGTAAATGGTTTGGTCGTCGAAACCATCGCCTATGGCCAAGGTAACCAGGTATTGGATCAGCGTATCGAACACCATAATTACGGGCTCCCTGCTTTCGATGTTGTGGTATTTGGCGGCTTCCTTAATGGCGGCGGCTTCTACCAGTTCGAGGGCATGGGTGGGCAAAAAATAGATTTTGGAAGTTTGGCCGGGCGAGTGGCCCGAACGGCCGGCCCTTTGCAGGAAACGGGCTACACCTTTGGGCGATCCTACCTGTACAACGGTATCGACAGGCTTAAAATCTACGCCCAAATCGAGTGACGAGGTGGCGATAACCGCTTTGAGCAGGCCGGTATGCAGCGATTCTTCGATCCAATTTCGCAGCTCGAAATCTATCGATCCGTGGTGGATGGCAATACGCCCGGCTAAGTCTGGCTCGATGTTGAGCAGGTGCTGGTACCACATTTCCGCCTGTCCGCGTGTATTGGTAAAAATGAGCGTGGTTTTGCTCTTTGCTATAATGGGTAGGAGCTTGTAGGCCAGTTTGAGGCCTAAATGCCCAGCCCAGGGCAAGGTTTCGATATCGTCGGGCAAAATAGATTTAATGGCGATTTTCTTTTCCAGCCTGGCCCTGACGATTACTTTCTTGGCCCCGGCTTCAGGCGCGATTACTTCGAGTGCTTCTTCAATATTGCCAATGGTAGCCGATATACCCCAAACCCTCAGCTTCTGATTGTTGCTAGCTTTCTGCAGCCCCTTGATGCGCGATATGGCCAACTCCACCAATACGCCTCTTTTGCTGCCCAATAGTTCATGCCATTCGTCGGCTACAATGCATTTGAGGTTTTTGAACAGGGAAGTTGAGCCTTTTTGGGCCAACATGAGGTGCAGGCTTTCGGGGGTGATGAGCAGAACTTCGGGCAGGTTTTTCTTCTGTTGCAGTTTTTCGGCCTGCGTGGTATCGCCATTTCTGACGCCAACGGTCCAATCCAACTCCAATTCGAGCAGTACTTCGCGCATGGCCCGGGCAATATCCTTGGCTAGTGAACGCAGGGGCGTAATCCAAATGAGCTGCAGGCCTTTGCTATACTTAGAATCTATGGGGTCGGCTTCGGCATTAAGCCCTGCTATTACTGCTGCCAAAAACAATGAAAAGGTTTTGCCAAAGCCGGTTGGTGCGTTTACCAAGCCGCTATAGCCCTGCAGGTAATAGTTCCAGGCCTCTTGCTGAAAATCGAAAGGCTTCTTTTTGCTCGCTTTGAGCCAGGCAACTATTTTCTGGTAACCTACTGTTTTTTGCATCGCAATACGAATATAAGACTTTAAGGCTTTAACGTTTCGGCAGCCACCAATAATTGCTTCAAATCTTCCAGGGTATTGATTTCGTCTGCTTTTTTGTCTTTTCGCCACCTGGCGATACGCGGAAAACGGAGAGCCAATCCGGCTTTGTGGCGTTTGCTTTCGGCTATGCCTTCAAAAGCGATTTCGAACACAAGTTCGGGCTTTACGGTGCGTACGGGACCAAATTTCTCGATGGCATTTTTGTTCACAAAACTGTTTACTTCCTTAATTTCCTTGTCGGTAAGGCCAGAATAAGCCTTGGCTATGGTAATGAGCTGATTGCCATCACGCACGGCAAAGGTATAGTCGGTGTAGAAATTGGCGCGTCTGCCACTTCCTTTTTGCGCGTAAATCATCACGGTATCTACGGTGTAGGGGTTGATTTTCCATTTCCACCAATCGCCACGCTTACGGCCGGTGTGAAAAACAGAATCCAGTTTTTTGAGCATGATACCCTCGCTATTGATGGCTCTCGAATTTAACCTTTGCTCAGCCAGTTCTTCCCAAGTGGCAAACGCTACAAGCGGAGACAGCATGACGATTTGTTTGGTTTCGAGCTTTTCAACCAGGCTGGCAAGCAGGGTACGCCTTTGTGCCAGGGGATATTGCCTGATGTCTTCGCCTTGGTATTCTAAAATGTCGTAAGTGAAAAATCCGATGGGCGCGTGTTGCAATTGCGTTTTGCTGATGGTTTTCCGGTTTAGCCGTTGCTGCAGCGTACTGAATGATTGTACCTTGCCTTCTTTTACCGAGAGGATTTCGCCATCCAACACGATGCCGTCTTCCAATTCGTCTTTTAAAAAATGAAGTTCGGGAAACTGTTCGGTAACCAGTTCTTCGCCCCGCGACCATATAAACAGTTCGCCATTGCGCTTCACAATTTGTCCGCGGATGCCATCCCATTTCCATTCGGCCTGCCAGGCTGCCGGATCGCCCAGGTTTTCGGGTTTTGTATCTAAGGCATAAGCCAGGCAAAAAGGATAGGGCCAGGAGTTGTCGGTATTGACGTGGCTTCCCGAAGTCAGTGCTTCATAAGTGATTTTGTGGGGTTGCCATTTGCCCATGATGCTGTGCATGATTTTGCTGCTCTCTTGTCTGGTTTGCTTGGCAATGGCATTAACGAGCATTTTATTGGAAACCCCGATGCGGAAATTTCCGGAAATAAGCTTGTTGAAGATGAAACGTTCTTGGGTATTGAGGCTGTTCCAGGCATTAGTAACGTATGTTTTTTTGGCTTCATCGTCTTTTTGAGCCAATTCGGCCAGTTCGGCCACCCATTGGTGCAAGGGTTTGGCTATGTTTTGGGCAGCTGGTGGCAAAACAAGGGCAATGGTTTCGCTTAGGTCGCCTACGTTGTGGTAGCTTTCGGTAAAAAGCCATTCGGGCAACTGGCTCAATTCAATGGCCCATTGCTTAATCAAGGCGGTATTTACCGGTCTTTTTGGCTTTTTTCCGGTAAACATAGCAATCACATAGGGCTTGTCCCTGTCATCAGCTTCGTTAAAATAGGCTACTAAGGCTTCTATTTTATCGTTGGTTTTGTTGCTGAGCTCGAGTTCTTGTATCAGTTGGGCAAAACGTTTCAATTCGTGTTTTCTATCAGGTTAATCAAGCTTTCGTCGTCGTCGCTGCCATATTTGGTGGTTACTTCTTCGGCACCGATTCCAATTTCGTTCAGGTATTTGGCAAAAACCGCCGACGAGCCATGGGTAACAAATACTTTTTCGGCACCCGTGGCCTTAATTGCGGTCAATAGGCCGGGCCAGTCGGCATGATCGCTCAGGGCAAAACCTGCATCCGCGCTTCGCCATCTTCTGCCTGCACGTACCATCATCCAGCCCGAGCAGATACCTGTAGCGGGTTGTTGCAGGCTTTTGATCCATTTGCCATCGGCCAAGGCTGGTGGAACGATTACGACTCCCTTTTGCATTTCTTCTTTTTTGGTTTCGGAGGTTATTCTGATGGTGTTGGGCAGGTCTACGCCGGCCGCTTTAAAGCCGTCGTTCAAATTGGCAATGGATTGATGTACATAAATTGGGTAGTTACCGGCCAGGTTTTTGATGAGCCGTTGTGCCTTGCCCAAGCTGTAGGCTATCAGGATACTTGTTTTGCCTTTGAGGTGGTTAATAGCTATCCAGTCTCTCATCTGTTCGAAAATCAGTTCCTGAGGCTGCCAGTGGTAAATGGGTAGGCCAAAAGTACTCTCGGTTACAAAAGTATGGCATTTTACAGGTTCGAAAGCAGTACTGATGCCATCGTATTCTATTTTGTAATCGCCCGAAACCACGCATATTTCGCCTTTGTAGGCCAATTTGACTTGTGCTGAACCTATGACGTGTCCAGCTGGATGCAGGCTTAGTTTAACCCCGTTAATGTCTATTTCTTCGTGGTAAGGCAATGTTTGTACATTATCGCTCAGGCCATAACGTTGTTGTAGTATAGGCTTGGTTAGTTCGTGGCAGAGGTAGTTTTTATTGCCCCATTTCACATGGTCGGCATGGCCGTGGGTTGTTACCGCATAATCAACCGGATGCCAAGGGTCGATGTAGAAATTGCCTTGGGGGCAATAAATGCCTTTATTGGTAAATTTGATTATTGCCATAGCTATATTAACGTATATTGTCCATACAAAGTTTTGGGTCGGGCATGGGCCGATTACATTTATTATCGGGTATTTAGCCGATAAATTAAAATATCGGGTATTTAGCCGATAATTGGAAATATCGGGTATTTAGCCGATATTAGTAAAATGATAGCAGTAATTACAGGAGATATAGTCAATTCGAGGGTATTGCCCGACGAATGGATCGGTACCTTGAAATCGGCTTTAGAGCATCTATTGGGCAAAAAAAAGCCAAAATGGGAAATTTTTAGAGGCGATAGCTTTCAGGTAGAACTGAGCCCCGAAGATGCCTTGCTTAATGCCATTTACATTAAGGCTTGTATCAAAACCCTGAAAAAGGCAGATGTGCGCATTGGCATTGGCTTGGGCAAGAAAAGTATTGATTCGGCTAAGGTTACAGAAGCCAATGGCGAGGCTTTTATCAGCTCGGGTATGGCTTTTGATAACCTCAAGCTCTATAAAACCAATATGGCCATTAAAACACCTTGGCCTGATTTTGACGATGATTTTAACTTTTCCATCCGCTTGGCGCTGATTGCGATGGATAATTGGGGGCAGATAGGTGCCGAAATGGTAAAATATGCCATCGAAAATCAGGAAACCAAGCAAGACCAGATTGCCAAGATATCGGGGAGGAGCCAATCGTCGGTTAGCGAAGCCTTAAAAAGGGCCCATTACACAGAAATTATGGAGCTCGAAAACAGATATAGAAACCGGATTGTTCAACTCATTAAAAGATAATGGAAATAGCCTTGCTTAAACTTTTGCTGGCACATGTACTGGGCGATTTTGTGCTGCAACCCGATGCCTGGGTGGCAGAAAAGGAACGCATCAAGCTCAAATCGCCGAAGCTTTACCTGCATGTTGCCATCCACATGGCCTTGATTTTTGTGGTTTTTATGTCTTTTGCCGTTTGGCCATTGGCTTTGCTTATCGGTTTGCTGCACGGAATAATAGATGCGGTTAAGCTGCTTTTTCAGAAAGCCGGCACCAAAAGAATTTGGTTCTTTGCCGACCAGGCTTTGCATATCGCTGTCATTTTAGGCTGTTGGAATTATTTTTACCAGCCCCACGTGAGCCTTGCTTTCTTGCAAAGCAACCAATTTTGGCTGTTGTTGCTTGGCGCTTTGTTCTTAACTACGCCAGCTGCGGTATTGATTAGGGTAATCATTGCCAAATGGATACCCACGGGTGGCGGAACGGCTTCGCTGCAAAATGCGGGCAAGTTTATCGGCATTTTAGAAAGATTGCTGATTTATCTTTTCGTATGTACCAACCATTTTGAAGCGGTAGGCTTTTTGCTGGCCGCCAAATCTATTTTCAGGTTTGGCGATTTAAAGGATGCCCACGATATCAAACTTACCGAATATGTGCTGATTGGCACGTTGCTAAGTTTCGGTACGGCACTGCTTGTAGCCATGGCCGTGCTTCATATCGAAATTTAACTTTATAAAAAAAAAGGCCTCTACGTTTAGCAGAGGCCTTTTTTAGGGTAGTTGTTTATCTTCCTCCCGGAGGACAGTTTTCTTTTAAGAATTTGGTATAGGTTAAAGAAAGGTGTTCGCTGGTGCCCGGACCTTCAGAAATGCTGTGGGTACGGTTAGGGTAGCTCATCATTTGAAATACTTTCTTGTTTTTGATCAGTTCGTTGATCAGCATTTCGGCGTTTTGGTAGTGTACGTTATCATCGCCGGTGCCATGGATATACAATAAATTGCCTTGCAGATTTTTGGCATAGGTAATTGGCGATCCCTTTACATAAGCCTCGGTGCTTGGAAATGGCGTACCCATGTAACGCTCTTGGTAAATGTTATCGTAGGTAAGCTGGTTGCCCACGGCCGCAATGGCGATCCCTGTTTTGTAGATCTCAGGATATTGGAACATGAGGTTAAGGGTAGAAGAACCGCCGCCACTCCAGCCCCAAACCGCCACACGGTCTTTATCCATAAAAGCATTGGTAGCCAAGAGTTTTTTAGCAGCCATTGCCTGATCGCGGATATTGATAACGCCAATGTTTTTGTAAATGCTTTTGCGCCAGTTAGCTCCTTTGGGCACGGGTGCGCCACGGTTGTCCATCGAAATGTAGATGTAGCCATCTTTGGCCATATCGCCGGCATACAAGAAGTTTCTGCCTGCGCCAAACGTATCGCCAGCGGTTTGCGAAGCAGGCTCGCCATAAACATAAAATACAACAGGGTATTTTTTGGTAGCATCGAAATTGTCAGGTTTTTTCATCCATCCGTCCATTTCCACACCATCTTCGGTAGTTACTTTAAAGAATTCTACCTTGTTTTTTGAAGGTTGTTGCTTAGCCAACTGGTTGGTAATGCTACCCTCCATGGTTAAAGGGTTGTTGGTTTTAAAATTCATCCACTCGGTAACAGGGCTTACAGTAGCACTGTTGTAGCTGTGGCGGGCAAATAAGCCATTGGGCGAAATAGAATAGCTGTGCGTACCCGGTAAAACCGATGGTGTAACCATTTCTAGTTTGCCTTTGCCATCCAATTTGGTTTTATAAAGGTATTTTTGGGTCGCATTGGTAGGCGAGGCCATGAAATAAACGGTGTTCTCTTTTTCGTCTATCAGGCTTACGCTGATTACATCATAGTTGCCTTTGGTAATCAACGATTCTTTTTTGCCGTCCTTGCTGATGCGGTAAAGGTGTGTCCAGCCGTCTTTTTCGCTTTGCCAAACAAACTCCTTGTTGCCGTTAAGCCAAACCCAGCCATCGGTCGCATCGATCCAAGCTTTGTCGTTTTCTTTGTAAACCTGGCTTACTTTGCCTGTTCCGGCATCGGCAACAAACAAAATGCTTTCGTTTTGCTGACGGTTCAGTTGTTGCAAAATTACTTCGTTGCTGTTCGGAATCCATTCCATGCGTGGAATGTAATGCTGCACATTGTCGCCCGGGATGGCCAGCCAATTGGTTTTCGCCGTTGCAATGTCTACGATTCCGATTTTGCAGGCTGAAGGATCTTGGCCAACTTTTGGATATTCAACCGGAATGGTGAAAGAATAGATCGAATCAGTGTTGTTGATCATCAAAAAGTTTTTGATTTTGGTGGCATCTATTTGCCAGTAGGCGATAGATTTTCCATCAGGGCTCCACCTAAAACCATCCAAACAAGCAAACTCTTCTTCGTAAACCCAATCAAAGGTACCGTTAATCATTCTTGAAGTGCCGTCGGTAGTTAAGGCTTTCGAAGTGCCGGTTGCCAAATCTTCTACATACAGGTTGTGTCCGCTTACATAGGCTACTTTCGAGCCGTCGGGCGAGAATTTGGCAAACATGAGCGAAGAGGCGGGCTTGTCTTTGCCAATCTGGGTCAGTTTGTTGTTGGCTATATCGGCTACCCAATAATCGCCACGGCTATCCTGGCGCCAAACTTTTTTGGTATTGGTGTAAATCAGCGCCTTGGTGCCATCGTCGCTCAGCTGAAAGCTTCGTACCGGAATTGTCTTGCCGTTTGTGGTTAGCAATTCTCTGCTGATTACTGTTTTCCTGTCGCTTTTGGGCAAGGTAATCATTACGATTTCTCCACCAGCGTTCTGGTAATAGCCACTGCCGTCTTTGGTCCAGTTAATACCGCCACGGCCTTGTGCCTTTGCCTGGTAGTTGCCCAACAAAGCAACAACCGCTACGGCCATTAAATACTTGGTTATTTTCATATATAATTTATAGTTGTGTGCATTTTAGAGTTTGATAAATTGCTGATAAACAGTTTGTAGGTAGGATTGGCCTAATTTAAGATTTTTATCGGTCTGCGCTGTGTTCTTCGGATCGTCGTTATACAAAATGCTTTTGCCGATGTTGTCGAAAGTAACGCAGTGTCCCTCGTTAACAAAGCCCAGCCCATTGTCCCAGCTGAAGAACGCAAAATGCGGCGAATAGGGGTTGAGCAGGTTTTTGCTCCAGGTAAAATCCTTTGCATTGATGCCTAGTTGTGCCAATAAGGTGGCCGCAATATCCTGCTGGCTTCCAGTTTGATTAAAGGCTTTTCCCTTAAATTCGTCTTTAATCACATCGCCATAAAAAAGCAGGGGAATGTGGTAGCGCTGTGGTTCAAAGATTTCGAACTTGTTTTTCGGGTATAAATGCCCATGATCGGCCACAAAAATAAAGAGGGTATTGGCGTACCAAGGCTGTTTCTTGGCATTGAGCAAATAGGCGTTGATGCACGAATCGGTATAGTAGGCCGTGCTCTTAAATTTTTGGATGATGTCTTTATCCCCGAATTTTTGCCTAACCGGCAATTCAAAAGGCTCGTGGTTGGTTAACGAAAGAATGGTAGAAAAAAACGGCTGTTTTTCCTGGTTCATGGCTTGCAGCTGTTTGTTGAAAACCAGGGCGTCGTAAGCGCCCCATTTAGAGTTCATGTCTTTTTTGTCGAAGCTGTTCTTGTCGGTCAGTTTTTGGTAATTATGGCTCAGAATAAAAGCCTTGTAGTTATCGAACTCTGATTCGCCACCATAAAAAAACGAAGTCTGATAGCCATTTTGAAATAGTTTTTGACTAATGGCTGGTATTTTTTGCATTTTTTCGGGCCATTTTACAATGCTTCCGGTTCCGAGGGTAGGAAAACCCGTTAATGTGCCGATCAGCCCTTTGTCGGTGCGGTTGCCTGCTGCGTAAATCTGGCTAAACAATACGCCGCCTTTGATCATGTTGTCGAAATTTGGGGTAATTCCATCTTCGTTGCCCAAAGTCTTGGTGAGGTCTGCAGTAAAGCTTTCGAGTATAAAAAGAACAACGTTTGGCTTGTTGTTTTTGAGGATAGCAACGGTCGTGTCTTTGGGTACCTTGTACAATTCGGCTACGGTTTGCTGGGCTTGGGCATCGCCGAAATAGCGGTATGGATTTTTGTTGGTTTTGGTAGAGGCCAAAATGCTCGATACCAAATTCCATTCGGTATTGAGAGAGGCATGGTTCAAAATCTCGTTTTTAGAGAAATAGGCCATGCTTTGGCTGTTCGGAGCAACATCTACACCACCTCTGATGATGAGGAAGTTAACACCCAAAAGTAAAACAGCTACCACAACTTTAAGCCAGATTGGCGTTTGAACGAAAGTAATTTTCTCTCTGATGAGCACCCGATGCAGGTAAAGGCCAACCAGCAGCAAAGCAGTGAATACGATAGCACTCAGCAACAATGGCGATGAAGCGCTTGAAGCCAGGGCCTCATTCGGCGTATCGAAAACAAAAGCAAGTACTTTGGCATTGATTTTACTGCCCCATTCGCGGTAAACGTTAAAGTTGATGGTGGCTAACAGACTGAACAACGCTAGGAGCACGATATCGTATATCCTCAGCCATTTCAATTCCACTTGGCGTTTCTTGCCCAGATACCAAAAAATAAAGACTAGCAAGGGAATGATGGTGATGTAGGCGGCCATAGAAAGATCAAGCCGCAGGGCATGGTAAAAGGTGGCTAGCTTCTCATCGAGAGGGATGTCGCGCAGTTTTTTGTGGAAGATGAACAGAAAGATAAATCTTTCGAAGGCAAAAAACAGGAGCCACAAAATAAAAAAACGGACAAAAAAAATCAGGCTTTTAAACATTGGCCACTAATTTAGTAAAAAAGCCAATATAAAAGCCTGATTTGAACAAATGCGTTGCTTAGCGACTATTCGCCACCGCCATTTTGCATGGCCATAATTTCTTCCATGGTTTTTACTTCGTAACCGCTAGGAACATCTAAAGTAAGCGGACCAACTTTTTCTTCGGCTGCATTTTTCAGGGTTAAAGTGGTTTTAACACCATTTTGGAAACGAGTAAATTTCAACAAAGCGCCTTTTACATCTTTAAAGTCTTCGCCAGAGAAACCTGCAGGCAATTCAAGTTCTGTAGTAGCCCAAAGCTCATAATTTCCACCTTTATCGTCTTTGTAGGTGTATTTTTCAGCGTTATAGGCCCCAATCATTTTTTTCTCGCCAGTGGCTTTGAAATCGCTCAGTTTTGGAGAGTTTGCTTTTGCTTTTTCGTAATCTTCTTTGCCTTGTTTTACGGCGAACTGCATTTGCGCTACAGGAACGTCAATCAAAATCAATCCGTTGTTGGTGGTGCCATCGCGCAATACCGTAATGGTAGCCGGACCTTGTTCCAGTTCCATTTTAGAAATGGTGCCGTTAAATTTAACTTTGGTTTCCTTAGGCAACTGAGCGGCCATCGGCTCTTGCTCTGGAGTGAGGCCATACTCTAAAGTATAGGTGATCGAGCCTTCGTTTATTTTTTTCTGGGCGTGGGCACCAACTGCGGTAGCGATTAAAATTGCGGCCAAAACGCCCGTTTTCATGAATTTGAACATAGTATTAGTTTTAGAATTTATTTTACCATTTAATTTTTTCTTTATTCAGGAAAGAAGCCACTCCTTTTTTGAAATCGTCGCTTTCTCTCACCCTGGCATTTAGCTGAACCGCTTTTTCCAAGCTTTGGTCTAGCCAAGGATTTGTCGTTCTGTTGATCAGCTCCTTGGTCACCGCCAAGGAATTTGCCGATGTGTTGTTACACAAATCTAATGCAAAATCATTTACCTTTTGAGCAATCTCTTCCTTTTTTGTTACAAAAGTTATCAAATTAAAGGCAAGGGCCTGCTCGGCCGAAAAGAGCTCGCCGGTTAGTAATAGGCGTTTGGCAATGGTTTCGCTTGTTTTGCGCATCAGAAAGCAGGCTACAATGGCCGGAACAAAACCCAGCTTCACTTCCGTATAACCAAAATTAGCCTCAGGAACCGAAAAAATAACATCGCATACAGTAGCCAATCCACAACCTCCGGCTATGGCATGGCCTTCAACCTGTGCAATAACTATTTTGGGCAACTCGTAGATGGTGGTAAAAAGCTTTTTGAGGTGATTAGAATCAGCCAGATTTTCTTCGTAGCTGTTCTGCTGCAGCTGTTGCAGGTAGGCCAAATCGGCACCGGCACTAAATACAGCCCCGTTTGCTTTGAGTACCACTACTTTTACATCCTCCTCTTCGGCGGCGCGCAGCAAACAGGCAGTCAGTTCGCTCACCAGCTCCGGATTTAAAGCATTTCGCTTCTCCGTTCTGTTTAACGTAATGGTGGCAATCCTGTTGGCTGTTTGGTATAAAACAAGTGCTTCGTTCATATTTTTTTGGTCAGCTAAAAGTCAATCAAATATGAATTATTTTTCTTTAAAATATGGACGGATATCCCAATTTTATTTGCCTCGGCCTCATAGCGCCTGATTTGGTAGTCTTTAAGGCTGGCATCGATGATAAGTTCGGAAAAGACGAGCTCCTGCCTCAACTCTACCAATTTTCGATTGAAACCCCGATGAATCCATACCAAGTCGAACCGGGGCAATTGGCCGATTTTTTTGGAGTTAAATGAAGAATCGAGCAATAGCAGTTGATAAGGGCCAAAGCGTAGCTGATGTTCTTTTTTGGTCCAATACTTCATAGCGGTATCTTGGTCGAATTTCAGGAATGTAAGCTTGTTGAGCTGCAATTGTTCAAGAGCCGGCCCAACGTAGAATTTAAAGGACTTGTCGGTTGTGTTCAAATCGCTAACCACTAATGCGTTTTTACCTTTAATAAAGGCCATGGCATAGTTTTTTCGGAGGCTGAAGCCTATGATTTTTTGCTGTTGAGCTGTTTGGATGTGCCGGTAAACAAAGGTCGACTGCAAGACTATGCTCAAGGCCAAGGCTACAAATAGTCTTTGTTTTTGGTAACGTGCCAAGGCAAAGACTAGGCTTCCGAGCGCGAAACTGAGCAGCACCAATTGCCCTTGGCTGATCCAAATTCCATTAATGCCGGCAAAGGGCAAGTGGGCAATCCACTGGAGACCATGGTTGGTAAAATTGATGAGCCATTCGAACAAAGGAGCCAGAAAGTACAGCCTGAGCATCAAAATTATAATGCCCAAGTACATCAATACGGTAATGGGCAAGAGGATAAACAGGTTACTGATGATGAAATACAAGGGAAACTGATGGAAATAATAGATGCTGGACGGAAAAGTAGCCAGCTGTGCGGCTAAACTAATAGCCGTGGCCGACCATAGTTTGTCTAGCCATTTATTTTTAAAATAAAACCATCGGTAGATTTTGGGTTGCAGATAAATCAAGCCAAAAACGGCTAAAAAGGAAAGCTCAAAGCCTACATCCCAAAGTAGCAAAGGGTCGTAAACGAGTAAACAAAAAGCGGTAAAAGCTATGATGTTGTAAGCATTGGTGCTTCTATTGAGCGATTTGGCAATAATGTAAATGCTCAGCATCACGGCCGATCTGAGCACGGAAGGCGAAAGGCCTGTTAATAGCGCATAGTACCAGATAAGTAGGCAGATGAGCAATAGTTTAACGATTTTTAAAATTGGTTTGCGTTCTAAAAAGAACAAGGCCCAATTCAGAAAAATGTAGATAATTCCTACATGCATGCCTGAAACAGAGAGCGCATGTATAGTTCCGGTTTTGCTGTAGGCCGCTAGGGTTTCTGGACTCAGATCAGATCGATAACCCAAAATCAGGGTAGAAGCTACAGCAAAGGCTTCATCGTTATGGATAAGGTTTCGGTATACCGATACTTGTTTTTGCCTCAGGGTAATGGCGTATTTTAGTATGGGATTTCCACCTTGGCTATGGAGCTGAACCAACTGATTCTGATTCATAAAAACCTGATGATAGATGTTTTGATGGGCTAGCCAAGCCTTAAAGTTAAATTCGGCGGGGTTATAAGGCGGTTCTATTTCCTGATGTTGCGAAAATAGAAGTATCTCGTCTCCATAATTGAGCTTGATGGGCCGGTTTTTGTTCAGCCTCAGTCCAACCAGTAATTTGCCGTTTCGCAACTGCCAGCTGTTTTGCTGATAGCCCTGGCCAACGGTTAACTGAAAGCGCATGATGAAGCCGTTTGTTTGAGGCTCGTTGCTGATATGCCCCTTAAGGTAGGTGGGGCTATATTTGCCAAAATAATGCCTGTTTAAAGATTGTTTGTTGAGCAAAAAAACCGAAATGCCAAAAAAACAACAGAAAACATAAAATGACAAGCCCGTAATGCCCTTGTAATGGTATATTCTCCATTTTTTATAAAACAGATGGGTAAGCCATAGCCCAGTTAACAAGGCAATGGCCAATATGACCGGCAAATAACTAGGAAACCAATCGGGCAAATGGTAGCCTAGTACTAGTCCGGCCAGAAAAGGGAAAAGCACCCTTACAAAAACGATTTCGCCTTTAAAAGTCAAAACAATCAGAATTGGTAGCGAAATTGTAGTTTAATATCGCTTTTTTTGTTGCCTTCAATTTCATCTAGACCGGAGCCAACAGTGCCTGCTCTGGGGTAAAATGAAAGGGCATACCTGACCCAAATGTCCAGGCGCTTGAGCAGTTTGTACTTCAGGTTCAGGTAGTTTCTCCAACCTTTGCCACTATACATGCCAAAGCTGAAGCTGTACAGCACATCATCTTCATAAGCATATATTCGGCTGTTAAAAGAGGGGATATTGAAATAGGCAATCCTTATGTTTCCTGATAATCTGGTTCTCAGTGGCTTATAACTCATATCCTGGTAGGCGAGATAGCCAAATTCTGCACCGCTTGCGCCCTTGTGATATTGCGATACCTCCAAGCGATTTTGAAAGCCAATCGATCTGTTCAGTTGCCAGTTTACATCTGCCCTGTACGATTCCTTTTTTACCTCGTCGAGGTAATTGATGGGAACAGCCAGGTCTGTATTTTGCTGTTTCAGCTCGCTCTTGTAGCGCAGCTGGATTTTGAAGGTTTTGCTCGGCATATAGCTCAACTGCCCCAAAACCTCATACCCATCTGATGGTGCATCAATCCTGAATTTTAGCCAAGGAAATTTAAAATAATCTGCATAGACTGCAATGGCCCACGATTTGGCAGGATATAAGTTTAATCCAACATACAAACCCCTTTCATTCGTGGCGCGGGTTGCTTCGGCCATTGCCTGGTTAAAAAAGTTGTGGTAGTTGCTGGCATAGTTGCGGTAAAGTACAACTGCCGACGCTTTTGCCGACAGGCTGATCAAAGCACCATTTACATAAGCCAGGCCACTTTGCAGGCTTTTGGCAATTTCGCCAAAAAGATAAAAGTTTCGATAAGTGTACGTGTAGTGCAAGCCTAGGTTGGTCAGTGTTTTTCCCGAAAAATCATCATAGCGATATGGAGATGTTTCGGCTGTAAAAGCACGGTTGTAATTGGTACGGTGGGCAATCAGGCCAATATTGAGGTTGTTTCTTTGGTACTGTAATGCGCCACCAAAAAACAATTGGGTTAAACGGTTCCTGTTTTTGATCTCACTCTCCGTTCGATGATAGCCCGTTTCATTGATGGTGGTAAGCACTTCTTCGCCTTCGTTGTTCAGGCTTAAACTGGCATCGAGCTTTCTGTAAGATAAAAATCCGGTAAAAACCAGGTACTTGGTTAATGTAACGGTTGTTGCCATTCCGCGTAAGAAAGCATATTCGTTGGACGAATGATAAGGTCTCAATCCGAGGTCTTTTTTGGCAACACTGGTTACATCAGGAGCCTTGCCAAATGCAAACCCCGACCAAAGGGTTAATCCCTGGCCAAATTGCAGGCTATAATCGCCTAAAACTATTTTGTTAAATCTCCAGGTATTAAAAATTGCCAAGTGGGCCGATTTAAAGTCGGCACTCCACTTTTCTCCCGCATCTTTTTCAGCAATCAAGCCGGCGTCTATCCGTTGGGCAAAATTGTATTTGTAACGCAGCAGCAAACGTTCTGGCGTGCCCAAATATTTGCTTCCGGTTAGCTTGGAGAAGCCCTTTGGCATGTCTAATGTCCGTCCGGCTCGAATAAATAGGTCGTTTTCGCCAAATAAGCGTAGGTTCTTCAAAGTAGGTTTCCTCATCAGGCTATTATTTGCTATAGCAACAAAAGGTAATAGCCGTGTTACGGTTTCCGCATCAAAATTGGGAATACTTTGCAGTTCGAGTACGTCAATGAAAGGCCCATTGGCTTTGAGGTAGGCGAAGAAATTACTGATTTGCAGGGGCGAAAGAAAAACCAGGCTTTTTAATTCTGCTGCATGGGTTTGGTTCAGGTTGATGGGATGTTTGCTGAAATAGATCAAGCGGTCTTCCAGTTCAAAAAGGTCGTAATCTTCAGGTAGGTTTTCTGCCAGGCTCTCCATCAAGTCTTTGATAAAACCCGCTTCGGCCGTTTGCGCCCTAACGATATTGCTATACAAGAAAAGCATCAATAAAACTCTAAAATACATAACCCAAAGTAATTTGAGGCGAGTAGCCCAGGTAAGGATCGCTGGCTACGGCCATGTCTAACATGAATTTTTTATAGTGGAGGCCAAAGCCGGCATACTGCTTAAAGGGCTTGGCCGTTAAACCGCCACGCAGGCTGAATAGCGCTAGCAGTTGGTAATCTATACCGATGGCCACATCAATCGGAAGATGCAGTGTCTTGCTCAAATCACTAGCAAGCAGCACCTTATCGCTGACGAGATACGAGAAGCCCAGATGAAAAGAGGTCGGAATAATGAGCTTAACCGCTGGGCTCTTGTATGCCTGAAGCGCCGGATTATCGATGTAAAAACCAAGCAAAAGCTGCTTATTGAAGCGATAAAGAAAGCCTACATCCAAAGAAAATGCCGAAGTTGCGCCATAGTTGTCGATTTTAAGCTGATGGTAATTCCCCTTGAGTCCAATGGCCAGTTGCCGGCCGAACTTTCTAACCATGGCCAAGCTGGCCCTGATTTCATTGTATTCGGCAATACCATAGCGGTCTAAGCTAATCCCAATGCTGTTTTTTTGAAAAGGAATGGCAATGGCAATGGCCTGTCGACTGAGTTCGGTGGCAAAAAGATACTTAGTGTAATCAATGGCCGCCACTATTTTCGGAATCCCAGAGATGCCTGCCGGGTTGCCCTGTATGCTCCAAACATCTTCAATGGCATTGCCGTTATTGCCCATAGCAGCCAGCCTTGCGCCTAAATGGGCTTGCGCAAGGCCATTAGCAACACTACCTTGTAGCATTGCTAGGCATAGTAATATTCTGTTCATAGGTAAGGTAAGCCTAATTTACAGAATATAAATGATATAAAAATTAAATATTTAAAATTTTATTCTTTTTAAACTTAATATTCGAAATTAAATTTTTAATTCTTTCCCATCTAGGCATGTGTCCACATGCGCTTGTGCATCGGAATGGCGATTAGCTGATCGATCATGATGTTTTTAACTGTCCACTATTGCTGCATAATAAGATTTGGGCAGTTCAAATCCAGATTGATCCTGCTTAAAATATATTTAGTTTAATGCCTTTATAATTAGCTAGTTAGTTTAATAAAGTTTCTCTATTCTTTAATTTGTTTATCGTATGTAATGTTTTTTGATCCAAATCATGAAAGCCACGGACTGAAGCTGTCGTTATGGATAAATAAATCGATTTAGTTTTGCTATTTAAGCTCGTACTGCCTACATTTAATTTATATTTAATCCTCCCCACCAAATTTATTCCTAATATGAATATTAAAAAACATCATTTTTTTATTTTCCTGATCCTTGGGGCTTTGGAGGCCTGTCATTCATCAAACCGGGAAACTGCTAACGAGCAGCCAACGGCAGGCAATGGCTTAATGGCCGATTCGTTTAAAACGACCATTGATGGCAAAGCGGTTGCACTTTACAGGTTGGTTAACGCCAAGCATATGGAAGCCAATTTTACCAATTATGGTGGACGTTTAGTGAGTCTGCTCGTTCCGGATAAAGCAGGCAAACTGATAGACGTGGTAGTGGGACTGCCGAGTGCAAAAGCCTATCAAGAAGCCACAGAGCCTTATTTTGGGGCTACCATTGGCCGCTATGGCAATCGTATTGCCAAAGGTAGATTTAAACTGGATGGCCAAGTTTATACCTTATTTGCCAATAATGGACCTAATACCCTGCATGGCGGCAAAAAAGGGTTTCAATATGTAGTTTGGGATGCCAAGCAGCCCAATGCCCATACGCTGGAGCTTAGCTATCTTTCAAAAGATATGGAGGAGGGCTTTCCGGGCAATTTTAAAGTCAAAGTAACCTATACTTTGACAGATGATAACGAGTTGAAAATGGATTATGAGGCTACTACCGATAAAAATACGGTTGTAAACTTGACCAATCATGCTTTTTTCAACCTTAATGGCGAGGGCAGTGGCGATATCCTCAAACACAGCCTGCAACTTTATGCCAATTATTTCCTGCCAGTCGATTCAACTTTGATCCCAACTGGCAAATTACAGCAGGTAGCTGGTACACCTTTCGATTTTACGCAGCCACAGCCTATCGGCAGCCGCATCAACCAGCAAAACGAACAGCTGGCTTTTGGCAAAGGCTATGACCATAACTATGTGCTCAACAAAACCAAAGCCTTGGGCATGTATCACGCCGCAACGGTTAAAGGCGATAAATCTGGAATCGTTATGGATATTTATACCCAAGAGCCTGGTCTGCAGTTTTATAGCGGTAATTTTATGCAAAGTAAAAATACCTTTAAATCGGGTGCAAAAGACGGTTTTAGGACGGCATTTTGTCTGGAAACGCAACATTTTCCCGATTCGCCCAACCAGTCCAACTTTCCGAGCACCATGCTTGGGCCTGATCAGGTTTATCGGACGAGTTCCGTTTATAAATTTTCGAATAATTGATTTTTGGCTGACATCAGGCCCGGCAAAGAAGCTTAGCTTTGCGGTTTTAGTCGAGTTATGAACAAACACATCGAACGTATCCAGGTTGCCATCGAACCGTTGAGGCAACAAATTGTGAACCATCCGGTTTATGGTGTAATTGAAAGCGTAGAAGACCTGCGCCTGTTTATGCAGTACCATATTTTTGCCGTATGGGATTTTATGTCGCTTTTAAAGGCGCTACAAAATAATTTGACTTGTACCTCCGTACCTTGGTTTCCTACCGGCAACGCGGCCACAAGGCATCTCATTAACGAGATTGTGGTAGGCGAGGAGTCGGATGTGGACGAGCATGGCCAACGCAAAAGCCATTTTGAGCTTTATTTGGAAGCCATGGAACAGTGTGGCGCAAGTACAGCCAGCATCAATCAGTTTATTGGCTCGTTAAAGGCCGATGGAGACTTCGAAAAAGCCTATGCCACATCGGATACACCAATGGCTGCCCGTCAGTTTGTAGATTTTACCTTTAACGTAATCCATAGCCAGAAAGCCTACTTACAGGCCGGTATTTTCACTTTCGGTCGCGAAGACCTGATCCCGTCGATGTTCTTGGCTATTATTAAAGATATGGCGCTCGATTTTCCGGAGCAGATCAGCATCTTTAAATACTATTTGGAAAGACATATCGAAGTTGACGGCGACCACCATAGCCATTTGGCCTTGGAAATGACGGCCTTGCTTTGTGGAGACGACGAACAGAAATGGACCGAAGTTGGTGCGGCCATCAGCGAATCATTGCAGCAACGCATTCAGCTCTGGAATGAAGTGCACAAAGAAATTTGTAAAACGAAAGCCATTGCGTAAATTGCAGGAGCAAAGCTTTAGCACTTATAGTAATAAAAAGATGTTTTTGGGTTCTATTGGCTTGGTATTTGAGGCATAAAATTGCTTAATGATTAAAAATTATGAAAACATTTATGAATAGGACATCATCTGGTCTGCTGGCAGCAGTCTGTATGGTTGCAGTATTGGTTTCGTCTTGTAAAAAGAACGATGACCCTGTAGTGGTTAGTGGCGATGCCAAAATCAAAGTTGTAAATGCGGTACAAGGCTCCAACGCCCAGGATTTTTATCAAGGGAGTACCAAATTAACCACTACAGCCTTGGCTTATGGAGATGCCAGTGATTACTTTACGGTAAAAGCAGGTTCAAGTACCATTTCTTTTAAGGATGCAACTACCGCTACTTTAAAAGCTTCGGCCAATGTAGGCATGAATACCAATGGCTCTTATACTGCATTTTATTATACCGATGCTTCTGGCGCTGGTCAAATTACAGGTTTTGGCGACGATAATACGGCTCCGGCATCAGGTAAGGCTAAAGTAAGGTTTATGAACTTGGGCTCGGCTTTCAACAACTCGGTCAATATTATCATTAGCGGAGGGTCGGCTTTAATCAATGGCCTGCAATATGGCAATGTATCGGCTTATAACTTAATAGATGCCAATGTCAATGCCTTAACGGTATCAATTGTAGGTTCGGGAACCACAACTGTTATTCCAGCTTCCACTTTCCAATCGGGTAAGGTTTACACGGTTTGGTTTGATGCCGCTAATTCGACAACAGCGAACTATCATGTGATTTTGCACAACTAAAATTCTTTTCTTGAAAGAAGAAAGCATTGCCATTGCCGCAATGCTTTTTTTATGCCGGAGCCGTTTAAAATTTGTTATTTTTGGTCCTTATCATTTCAAATGGATCAGCAACAATCCTTACAGTTAAGAACCGTCAATGTGACCCGCTATGTAACGCCATTGCGTGAGGGAGGTTCTATGCCTGCCATTGCCGAAGCAGACGACGGCTTTTTGTATGTGCTTAAGTTTAGGGGTGCCGGACAGGGCCATAAAGCGCTCATCTCCGAAATTATTGGTGGAGAATTGGCCAGGGCTTTGGGCCTTAAGGTACCAGAACTTGTTTTTGCCAACCTCGACGAGGCTTTTGGCAGAACCGAACCTGACGAAGAGATACAAGACCTGCTGAAGGCAAGCGTAGGCCTTAACCTGGCCTTACATTACCTTTCAGGCGCAATCACTTACGACCCGACAGTGGCCACGATTGACCCGTTGCTGGCTTCGAAAATCGTGTGGCTGGATTGCCTGCTCACCAATATGGACAGAACTGCGCGCAATACCAATATGCTTTTCTGGCATAAGGAGCTTTGGCTTATCGATCATGGCGCATCGCTTTATTTCCACCATTCGTGGCAAAATTGGGAAGAACAGGCCCAACGGCCATTTGTATTGGTCAAGGATCATGTTTTATTGCCACAGGCCGGTTTGCTGGAGAAGGTTGATGCCGAATTGCGCAAGCTGCTGCATCCAGCATTGATTAACGAAGTGCTGCGCCTCATTCCTGATGCATGGCTTGACGAAAGAACTTTCGAAAGCAGCGAGGCCCAAAGAGCAGCTTATGCGTCGTTTTTAAATACCCGAATAGAAAATTCTTCCATTTTTGTAAAAGAAGCACAACATGCAAGAGCTGCACTTATTTGAATATGCCGTTATTCGCGTGGTGCCCAAGGTAGAGCGCGAAGAATTTTTGAATGTTGGGATTATTCTGTATTGTGCCAAACAGAAATTCCTGAAGAGCCTTTTTCACCTGAACGAAGCACGCCTGAACGCCTTTGCTTGCGAAACGGAAACCGATTTCATTTGGAGCAATCTATTGGCTATCGAAAAGATTTGCGAGGGTAAGGAAGGTTCAGGGCCTATTGGCCAGTTAGATATGGCCTCGCGTTTTCGTTGGCTTACGGCCACCCGGAGCACCGTTGTACAGGCTTCTAAAGTACATCCAGGCTTCTGTATAGATGCGCAGGAAACATTAGAGAGATTGCACCAGCAATTGGTTTTATAGCATGTTAGCAAAGGCCAGGAAATATAAGTTTAATGGTGGCCTGATTAGTTTTGGCAATGCCTTTAAAATAGTGGCTTAATTGCTTTGATCGCCTCAACCATGTATGTTATCGCCTGGCTTATTGTGTATTACAACTTTATCCCCGATTTTATGGAGAAATATTCGGCTTATGTAATCAATCAGGCTAAAGAAGCCAAGGTGTCGCAAGCTGAACTCAATAAGCAGATTGCCCAGATGGATTCTTTCAAGGAGATTTACAAGAGTCCCTTTGGCATCATTTAATGACTTATCTGGAAATCCTGCCACTTGGACTAATCGTTGCACTCATCAGCTCGTTAATCTTAAAGAAAAAAGAAATAAAAATTGTTGCCCAGGCTTAAAGTTCAAATGTTTCGCCCCGCTCGGGAATAGCCACTTGGTAGCCTTCCTGTTGTAAGGCATCGGCAAAGGCAAGCATGCTTTTGGTTTCGCCATGAACCAAAAATACCTTTTTGAGCTGCTGCACGGGTTGTTGCCTTACGGTTTCCATCAAGTCGTTGTGGTCGCCGTGCCCGCTTAGCAGGTCGGTTTGTTTAATGGTAGCATAAACCATGAGGTCGCGGTTGCGCAAACGCACAATAGGATCGCCCCGCAATAGCCTGTCGCCCAAAGTACCCTTGGCACAAAATCCTATAAAAAGAATTGTGCAGTAATAGTTTTGGATGTTGTAGTAAAGGTGGTCTTGAATGCGGCCACCTTCCAGCATTCCGGCAGAAGAAATGATGATGCAGGGCTCCAAATAGTTGCTGATCGACTTGCTTTCCTTTTGGTCGTGTGTATAGGTGAGGTTCTCGAATTCAAATTCATCGCCTTTGAGCTGGTAAAATGTTTTGGCTTCGTTGCTCACCAGCTCATGGTGCTTGCGGTAAACATCGGTGGCATAATTGGCCAGCGGGCTATCCACAAAAATCTGTACCGGAGGCAACAGGCCCTTGCTAAAAATCTGGTTCAGTGTAAATACCAACGATTGGGTACGGCCAATGCTGAAGGCAGGAATAATGAGCCGGCCAGGGTTTTTGATACAGGTTTCCGTTATCGTTTCGATCAGTTTTTGTTCAATGGTCGTTCCCGTCGAATGCAGGCGTCCGCCATAAGTAGATTCACAAACCAGGTAATCAACCGGTGGCAAGGGCATCGGATCGGGGAGGACAGGATAGTTTTTTCGGCCGATATCGCCGGTAAAGGCAATTGTTTTGGTGGTTCCATGTTCGGTTATGCTCAGTACTACGGCGGCAGCGCCCAGTAAGTGGCCAACGGGAACAAAAGTGAGGGCTATATGGCCGTTAATTTGGAACGTTTTGTTAAAACCGATGGTGACGAAGCGATCTACGGTTTCCATCACGTGTTTCTGGAGGTAAAGCGGTGCAGGACCTGAACGTTTTTTGCGGCCATGCGATTTTTTCTTTTGTTTGCTTAAAAAGATATTTACCGAATCCAACAGCAAAAGTTCGCTCAAATCGGCTGTGGGTGGCGTGCACAGGATCTGGCCCTCAAAGCCCATCCTGATTAAAGTGGGCAGGTTACCCGAATGGTCGATATGGGCATGGGTCAGAATCACCACGTCGATGTTGCTGGGGGCGAAGGGAAAATGCTGGTTTTCGTCTAAATAAGTACCTTTTTCATAATCCAGTCCACAATCTATCAATATATTGTATCCTTCGGTCTGCAACAAACTCATGCTGCCCGTTACTTGCTGGGCAGCGCCCCATACGCTTAATTTCATCTCAGTTAGATTCTCCGCTAAAGTGGACAAGATATTCATTTTTGTGGTTCAAACAAAACCTTGAAGGCCAACTGATTTAACTATGGGTAAAAAAAATGACTAAACAAAAACGCCCTTGTTGCTGTTTTTGAATGGAATTGAGCCTGTATTTTTTGAATTGGCGTTGCCTCGGTTTCTGTTTTGGCATCATTTTTTCATTAGTTGGGTATAAATTAAATCTAAATATTATGAAAAGGATAATCGCAATAGTTGCTTTGGCAACAGTTTTAGCTTCTTGTGGCAATAGGGCCAAAGAAGAGGCATTGGCCAAACAGCAGGCCATCGCTGCCGTAAAAGACAGCTTAAAATTAGATAGTTTTAAAAGGGCGGAAGAAGCCAATAAGCAACGCCTGATCGAAGAAAAACACCAGGCAGAACTGGCCTCGGCCAGAAGAAGTGCCACAACCAGCTACTCGTCTAGCGGCACCACCACTACCTCGTCGGCCGGAACCACTGCGGCAGCCAAGAAAAAAGGCTGGAGCGATGCGGCCAAAGGTACAGCTATTGGTGCAGGTGTTGGCGCTTTAGGCGGTATTTTGATTGATAAAAACAATGCCAGGGGCGCTATTATCGGTGGTTTGGCAGGTGCAGGTGCCGGTTATGCCATTGGCAGGGCCGAAGACAGAAAAAGCGGCAGGGTACAGAAAAAACAATAATATATTATCTAGCTATGTTAAAGCCCAGTTTGTAAAAGAACTGGGCTTTTTTGTGAATAAAAAAAAGACATTGCGCTAACCATCCTGACATTGTACCCTAATGAAATTGTATCTATCATTGCATGTAATTTCAAACCGACCAACATGTATCTGCTGCTTATTGTCGTTTTAACGCTCGTTATATTTATTTGCTTCGTGCTCCAACTCCCAGTTTTTGGGCGTTTGCCAAAGGGAAAGCGACTCGAAAAACTAAGGCAATTGCCAAATTATGGCCGTGGGGCTATCGAAAACCTTTCGCCAACACCAACCAAGCCAGAAGATGTTTCATGGTGGCAAATGCTGTCTAAAGTAATCAAAGGCAATGCGAATGGTGTGCCTCCAAGGGCTATTTCGCCACTTGTTCCAGACTTTTCGGCGTCAGAATCGTTCAAAATTACCTGGTTTGGGCATTCATCTTACCTGATCCAGGTAGATGGTCTGAATTTGTTGGTCGATCCTGTTTTCAGTGCCAGAACATCGCCCTTTCAATTTATCGGTACCCAAAACTTTCCGGGCACCGGTTTTATCAAGGCCGAAGACCTGCCACCTTTGGATATCGTGCTGATTACGCACGATCATTACGACCATTTGGATTATGGAACCATTTTAAAGCTAAAAGACAAAACCAAGCATTTTATAACTTCTTTGGGCGCAGGCAGCCATTTAGAGCGATGGGGCATCAAGCCCGGCCAATTAACCGAATTGGCTTGGGGCGAGACCGCCGAGCTGATGGGGCTACGCTTTACTGCAGCGCCCGCCAGGCATTTTACCGGACGAAAATTTAAGCGTAACCAAACCCTATGGTCGTCTTTTATACTTAAAACCAAGACCCAGCAGCTTTATTTGGGAGGAGACTCGGGCTATGATACCCATTTCAAGAACATCGGACAAACTTATGGGCCTTTTGACTTAGCTATTCTCGAATGTGGCCAATACAATGACATGTGGCCCTATATCCATATGTTTCCCGAAGAAGTGGTACAGGCCAGTATCGATCTTGGTGCGCAATGTTTGCTGCCGGTACATTGGGGTAAATTCAAATTGGCTCTCCACGATTGGGACGATCCGATTAAAAGAGTAAAGGCCAAAGCCGACGAGCTGGGTGTGCAATTGGTTACGCCACAATTAGGACAAACCTTTAACCTGCAAAACAAACCGCAGACAGCTTGGTGGAAAGAATTATAAATTGTTTAAATGAACAATTGCCCCTAAATTAGTGTTTGTTAAAAAAAGCTAAACCATAGACCATGAAAACCGATCTTGTCGAAATATTCCAAACCATTAGGGCTTCATTGCAACCTTATGCGGCCAAAGGTTTCGCCGTTCGAAACAATACCGATTCAGTTTATGAACTTTGGAGCGAGCAGGAGGCGGAGATAGCGGGCAAAAAGTACGATGAGGTATTTTTTGTCAGTGTCTGCATCTTGAAGAATAGTGTTGGTTTTTATTTTATGCCGGTTTATATCGAACCTGAGCTAAAAAAATTGTTGCAGCCCGATCTGCTTAAGTTGCTCAAAGGCAAATCGTGCTTCCATGTCACCAAGTTAAGCGACGAATTATTAAATCACCTTGTAAATGCCCTCGAAACAGGTTTTACGCTTTATAAACAAAAAGGGTGGGTTTAAATCCGTTTTGGCAGGAAGATGTTTTTTTAACTGTACAGGCATTTCAACGCGATATCAAATGGCTGCACCCGGCACCTTACTGTATTTTGCAGTGCAACGGGCAGTTTTTTATTCATTTGGTGTCTTTAACAAATCAGTTTGAACCCAAAGAGCTAATCGCCTTGCAGTTTCAATACCAACAAGAAGGCAAGCAGTTGGTGCATTTGTGGGAAGATGTTTGGTTGGCCAGGAGGGCGCAAGTACTGATGCGCGTCAGGTCTTTTCTCGGTTTAAACCAGATTTATCATGGCAGGCAGTCCCAAATCGTTGAAATCGATTCGAAAACCGCTCAGCACTTTTTAGATATGCATCATTTGCAAGGCTATATCCATGCCAAATACCATTATGGTTTAACTTATCATGATGAATTGTTGGCTGTAGCAAGCTTTAGTAGCGCAAGGCCCATGAAGTCAAAAGGAGTTGCTTACCAATCGGCAGAGCTGGTTAGGTTTGCCTCGGCCAACGGACTAACCATTGCAGGTGGTTTGAGCAAGCTGATCAGGCATTTTACCAAACAGATCAAACTAAACGACCTGATGACCTATGCAGACAGAGACTGGTCGCTGGGCAAGGGCTACGATAAACTAGGGTTTAGTTATGCCAACGAAACCGAACCTGCCTATTTGTACGTAAACAGCTCAACACTGGTCAGGTATTTTCCGCATCGCCTGCCCGCCAAAATCGTATTGGATTTTGAAGCTCAAAAAGACTTAAATTTGGACGATTTTTTGGCTTTTAACGGCTATATCAAGTTATTTAACACGGGCAACTTAAAATATTACCTTTACTTTTAAATGCAGGCACATCCATTATTGATCATTTTGGGGCCAACGGCTTCTGGCAAAACCAAATTGGCTGTTGCGGTAGCCGACCGGTTAAACGGCGAAATCATCAGTGCCGATAGCAGGCAGGTTTTTAAAGGAATGGATATTGGTACGGGAAAAGACCTTAACGAATACCAAATCAACGGAAATCATATTCCTTATCATTTAATAGACATCAAGAACGCGGGCGAAAAATACCAGGTCAATGCTTTTAAGGATGATTTTTACCAGGCCTTGGCGCATATTGTTCAACGTGGGCATTTGCCTGTTTTGTGTGGCGGTACCGGCATGTACATCCATAGTTTGTTGCAAAACCACGAACTGACCGCTGTTCCTGTTAACGAAGCGCTGCGAACTGCGCTTTTGCCCTTGTCCAAAGCCGAATTGCAAGATAGAATTAACCAATACCCCGAAAGTTTAAGAGCCCAGGCTGATTATTCGTCGGCCAAGAGACTGATTAGGGCGATAGAAATTGCCGACTATCTCCAAAATAACCCTTTGCCGCGGCGGTCCAGGCCAATGCTTAAGCCTTTGGTTATTGGTTTGGATAGCGAGGTCGTATTGCGGAGGAAAAGAATTATAGACCGCTTGCAATTGCGGCTAAACCATGGACTGATTGCGGAGGTTGAAGGCCTGCTCCACGATGGCGTATCGGCAGCAATGCTTTCTTTTTATGGGCTTGAATATAAGTTCGTAGGTGCTTATCTGCAAGGCGAAATGGATTTGGCCACCCTGCAGGAGAGGCTGGGAACTGCAATTTGCCAGTTTGCCAAAAGGCAGATGACTTTTTTCAGGAAGATGGAGAAGGACGGCGTAAATATCCATTGGCTGAAGGCCGAAAAAGGGACAGCCCAACTCCAAAAGGAAGTTGTCGATTTATTTATGGCGTTTAATTCAAAATAATCGCATATTCGCTCCATGAACAAAAAAATGAGGCCACTGATCAAATGGACGGGAGGTAAGTATAAGGAATTTGCCCTGTTTGCCCACCACATCCCTCAATTTGAACGCTATGTTGAGCCTTTTTTTGGAGGGGGAGGCGTGTTTTTCGCCTTGCAACCCCGTGTTCCCGCCTTCATTAATGATAAGAGTGCCGACCTCGTTAATTTTTACCGGCAGCTTGGACAGGAAGATTTCAAAGCAGAGCTTATTAGATATGCCGATGCCTGGACCGCCTTGGCCAAATTATCGGCACAGCTTTGGGAGCGTTGCGGAGAGATTTTTACGAGGTTTATCCATACGGATTTGCCCATAAACGAGTTGTACCAATGGCTTGAAGAAACTTTGACGAAACAACTTGCCAAACACGGTCTGCTCAACGACAAGGATTTTCTGGTAGATGTTGATGGATTTCGGAGCGTTCTTTTGAACAGCCTAACCGATAAGGCTAAGCGCATTAAACGGATTGAGCAAAGGGAGCATCGCCAGTTTAGTGCCTCAGAATTGGCCGTGCATTTCGAAACGGGATTAAGGAGCGGCACTTATCTGTTTTTCAGAAAGCTATTAAATCAATATTATAAGCAAACTTTAAACTTGCCGATGGCCAAGGCTGTAGCCAATTGGTATTTTGTGCGCGAGCTTTGCTATGGAGCCATGTTCAGGTTTAATGCCAAAGGCGAGTTTAACATCCCGTATGGAGGCATCGCGTACAATAAAAAGAGCCTGCATCAGAAAATCCAGCATATTTTCAGCAAAGAAACTGCCGGGTTGTTTGAAGCCACGAAAATAGCCAACGACGATTTCGAGGCTTTTTTAAATGGACTGGACTTAATACCCAGCGATTTTATTTTCCTGGATCCGCCATACGACAGCGAATTTTCGGAGTACGACCAAAATGCCTTTACACCATACGATCAGGAGCGACTGGCCAATTTTTTAATAGGTTGCAAGGCCAAGTGGATGGTGGTTATCAAGGAGACTGGATTTATCCGAAAAATCTATACCCATCCTCAAATAAAAATTGTAAATTTCAATAAGCGTTATAGTTATAATGTAAGAGGCAGAAACAAAAGGGCAGTAACGCACCTGATTATTACCAATTATTAGTTTTTTGCCTGTTAAACTGGTCGGCAAGCAAGAATCCGTGGCTGGTAAAGGTATTGCCGAGGGGCTCCAAAACAAGCAAAAATCATAATTTACATTTCCTTAACAATTGCATTGGCGGGTTTTGGCCAGCTAGCGCAAGCCGTTCCGATTTTTCGTGTAGATTGTATTTGTTTAATTTTCAGTTAATTATATTGGTTTTCATGAGGTGTGCTTAACTTATAGTACTCATGATACTATCTAATTACATTTGCTACGAACAAATGCCTTGCAAGAATGTTAATATGTTATTAACTATTCAAAATTTGGTTTTGTCATGTGGCACACAATTTGTTTAAATTTGAGTAGACGGCCAATAAAGGCTGTCCACAACAAAACTTAACCAAAGTATTTTTAACAATGAAAAATTCTACAAAATTTTTAGCTTCTGCAGTAGCTGCACTGGCTTTATTCTTCACAAGTACTCATGTTAATGCGCAATCAGCTCCAAAATTCGGCATCGGTTTAAATGTTGGTATTCCAACTACAACTGGTTATAGCTTCGCTATTGGTGGCGATTTGCGTTATCAGTTCGACATCGACAAACAATTGTCGGTTCCAATTACTGCTGGTTACACTAATTTCTCGTTAAAAGACACTTATGGTGGTGGCAGCTTTGGATTTATTCCAGTTAAAGCTGGTCTTAAATATTTCTTCAACGATAGCGGTGCTGGCGCTTACGGTTTAGCCGAAGCTGGTGCTGGATTTAGCACAACTTCAGGTGGTGGTACTGCATTTGTTTACTCGCCAGCTGTTGGCTATGCTTGGAGCAATGGTTTAGACCTTGGCTTGAAATATGAAGGCTATTCTAACAACGGAAGCATTGGCTACGTAGGTTTGCGTTTGGCTTATGGCTTTAAATTGTAAGAAACCGTCTTAAAAAAAAGCCCCGATGCATTCATCGGGGCTTTTTTTTTGGCTAAAATTTTCGGGAAAGTAGGCAGGATTTTGCTTGCAATTCACAAAAAGGCAACATGTCTTAAGGCTTGAATATTGATTTGTTTGAGTTATCCAAAAACCCTGTCTCTTATACACATCTAAAAAGGGGGGGGGGGGGGGGGGGGGGGGGGGGGGGGGGGGGGGGGGGGGGGGGGGGGGGGGGGGGGGGGGGGGGGGGGGGGGGGGGGGGGGGGGGGG
>NZ_JAELUC010000404.1 GCF_016429155.1 Pedobacter sp. ASV12
CGTACCCGGCGTGCCAGAAGTGCCCGGAAGGCCCTGAACGCCAACCACGCCGGCATCGCCCTTGTCGCCTTTATCCCCCTTCGGACCGTTGATGTTGGTCCAGGTATTAGTTGTGGGGTTGTAGACCCAGGTGCCGCTGTCGTTGGTCACTACCGTGATGCCAGCGCCGGGAGCGCCGGGCTGGCCGGAACCAGGCGTACCCGGCGTGCCAGAAGTGCCCGGAAGGCCCTGAACGC
>NZ_JAELUC010000048.1 GCF_016429155.1 Pedobacter sp. ASV12
CCCCCCCCCCCCCCCCCCCCCCCCCCCCCCCCCCCCCCCCCCCCCCCCCCCCCCCCCCCCCCCCCCCCCCCCCCCCCCCCCCCCCCCCCCCCCCCCTTTTAGATGTGTATAAGAGACAGGTTCCATACAATCTATCCTTGTGGCAACGGGAAATGTATCTAAAATCCTCTGGCCGAGTAAAAAATATGAAGCTCGTGGTGAAAGATTAAGACAGATATTAAAAGTGAGCGAGAACAGCCCTCTTTCTAAACGTAAATTTCGTAACCATTTCGAACATTACGATGAACGCGTTGAAGAATGGTTCTCAAATGTCTCCGGGGGAGTATATGACGAATTACACATGAACCCTCATCTATCGAGTGGATTATTTGGTTTTGAACCGAAATTCACACATAGAGGTTATAATTCTTTTAACAACACTGTGGTATTGCGCAACGAGGTATTGGATTTGAACGAATTACTTAATGCTTTAAAAGACATATATAGCCATTGTAGATCATATACATTGATTTAGTATTAAGTCTAGAAGTTTACCTCAGCATCCTAATTCCCTGCCTCTCTCATTTTGGCGGCTTACAAGTGGGTTTATTCCAAAAGTGGCCACTACTTACGCTCAAAAGTGTGCAGTCGGGTGATTTTAAGGCGTTTTTAAGACTTTGGTAATGGTTCTGCACCATCGTTAATTACGTGCACTAAAAATAAAATCCTGGCTTTTCTAAGGACGAAAATCGACAGGTCTTTTCTGCTGTCTGCTTACCTATATATTACTGCAATCTGATGTCCTTGTGAGGCGATTCTGGGGTCAGGCTGTCTGATGTTGCCTCCGACGGAAAGGCCCTAAAAAGAAAAAGCCCCAACTTTCGTTGAGGCTTGCTGGTGTGGTGCCTGCTGGAATCGAACCAGCGACACAAGGATTTTCAGTCCTTTGCTCTACCGACTGAGCTAAGGCACCAGCCCGTTTGGGATTGCAAATGTAGTTTCTTTTTTTGAAAGACAAAACATTTTTTCACATTTCTTTTACGTTTCTCGCACAAAAACAGCATTTATACTCAAAATCAGCCACTTAAATTTCAACTCGAAAGCAATTCTATTCATATCGATTCTAAATTTTAAATTTTATGCTTGCATAATAATATTTTTTAGGCCTAAAACTTTTAACTTAGCCTAACCAAGTAGCAACATAAAAAATGATAGCACAAATCGTCTTCGTTATCCTTACTATTGCAGGCATAGCGCTCTTTAGCCTCAACGCACGCAAGGTGATCCGCAATATTAAACTAGGCAAGCCGGCCAACCGCAGCGACCAACCGGCCAAAAGATGGGCTACCATGCTTAAAGTAGCTTTCGGGCAAACCAAGATGGCCGTTAGGCCTGTGCCTTTTATCCTCCACCTTTTGGTTTATGTAGGGTTTGTGATCATCAACCTCGAAGTACTGGAAATCATGATCGACGGCATTTTTGGCAGCCACCGCATATTTGCTGGGCTTGGTGGCCTGTACAACTTCCTGATTGGCTCTTTCGAGTTCCTAGCCTTAGGCGTTTGGGTATCATGTGCCATCTTTCTCATCCGCAGAAACATCTTAAAACTGAAGCGCTTTAGCGGCGTGGAAATGAAAGCTTGGCCCAAATCGGATGCCAACTATATCCTCATTACGGAAATCCTGCTGATGACGGCTTTCTTGTTGATGAATGCGGCCGATGCCAAGCTTCAGGCATTAAACGCCGAGCATTACAAAGTAGCGGGCGCATTTCCGGTGAGCGTCTACCTGCAGGGCTTATTGCCCAACAGCGTCAATAGCTTGATTTTGATCGAACGCATTTGTTGGTGGTTCCACATTGTAGGCATTTTCGCCTTCTTGAACTATCTGCCCTATTCCAAGCATTTTCATATTCTTTTCGCCTTTCCAAACACCTATTTTTCTAATTTGGAGCCTAAGGGCGAATTTACCAATATGGCCAGCGTAACCAACGAGGTAAAAGCCATGCTCGACCCCTCGTTTGTTCCAGCAGATGTTGCGCCCGGCCGTTTTGGTGCCAAAGACGTAACCGATTTGAGCTGGGTAAACCTGATGAACGCCTACACCTGCACCGAATGTGGCCGCTGCACGTCGGTTTGTCCGGCCAATATCACCGGCAAGCTTTTATCGCCGCGCAAAATTATGATGGACACCCGCGACCGTTTGGAAGAAGTGGGCAAAAACATCGAAAAACACGGTGCAGATCACCAAGATGGCAAGGCCTTGCTCGACGACTACATCAGTCGCGAAGAAATTTGGGCCTGCACCAGTTGCAACGCCTGTACCGAAGCTTGCCCAATCAACATCGACCCGTTGGCAATTATCGTAGAGCTGCGCAGGTTTGCCGTGATGGAAGAATCGGTAGCGCCGGCCAGCATCAACGCGATGCTGGGCAACGTAGAAAACAACGGTGCGCCTTGGAAATATTCGCCGGCAGATAGGTTTAACTGGGCCGAGGGAAGCTGAAAGAACAAAGCCGAGACGCTAGCACTGAAAGAGTAAAATTAAAGATTTAATGACAAGGGCGCTTTACGCAGATCGCCCAACGCAATACGAGATATGGAATTTAAAGTACCTACAATGGCCGAACTGATGGCCATGGGCGAAGAGCCTGAAATTTTGTTCTGGGTGGGCTGTGCCGGAAGCTATGACGAACGCGCGCAAAAAATTACCCGCGACATCTGCAAGATCTTGCACCATGTGGGCATCAAATACGCGGTATTGGGCACCGAAGAAAGCTGCACCGGCGATCCGGCCAAACGCGCGGGCAACGAGTTCCTGTTCCAGATGCAAGCCATGACCAATATCGAAGTGCTGAATGCTTACAACATCAAAAAGATTGTAACGGGCTGTCCGCATTGCTTTAATACCATTAAAAACGAATATCCAGGCCTGGGTGGCACTTACGAAGTGATCCATCACACCCAACTGATCCAGGATTTGATTGCCGAAGGTAAACTCAAGGCCGAAAACGGTGAGAGCTTCAAAGGCAAAAAAATTACCTACCACGACCCCTGCTACCTGGGCAGGGCCAACGGCGTTTACGAAGCGCCCCGCAAAGCCCTGGAAGTATTGGATGCGCAACTGGTAGAGATGAAGCGTTGCAAAGCCAACGGTTTATGTTGTGGCGCCGGTGGTGCCCAAATGTTTAAGGAACCTGAAAAAGGCAACAAAGACATCAACATCGAAAGAATTGAGGAAGCATTGAGCACCGAGCCGCAGTTTATTGCCGCCGGCTGTCCGTTTTGCATGACAATGCTGAATGATGGCGTAAAACTGAAAGATAAGGAGCAGGAAGTGAAAGTGCTTGATATTGCAGAGATTACCGCAAGGGCAAACGGCCTATAAACGGTTCCCTCATTTCGAACGGAACGAAGTGGAGTGAGCAATCTATCTTTAGAAGGATCTTAAATAGATATCTCTTTGCTTGGCTCGTCGATATGGCGAACAGACACTAAAAACAGCTCAGCATCAAGCAATTAGAAAAAGTTACTTTCTACTTTTTACTTTCTACTTTTCACTTTCTACTTATTTATTACTCGCCAGCAAACTTTCGTTCACCTGTTTAAGGTTGACCGAAAGCTCGTTCAATTGTTCTACGTTGATGTTTTTGAGCGGAATAACCAGGTAGGTACCCATCGAATCGATATCGCCCTTTTTGTCGTTGCGAGTCTGCACAATCACGTCGTCGTTTTTGGTGCGCAGGTAAAGCTCGCCTCGCTCTACGTTGCCATAATAATCCATGCTTTTTAAACGAGACAGGTTAAAGGCAAAATATTCTTGCTTGCCGTTGTTAAAAACCTTGCGGTAACGACAAAAACCAGTGTTGGTAACATTGATTTCAAAGCGCTTCACCTCCCTGCCCAAAGCATCGTTGTCATGATATTTGGTAAGTAGCTGCTGAATGGTTACCGTATGTTCTTCTGCACTGTCGAAGCCAGAAAAAACGCACAGCACCAGGCAGGAAGAAAAGAAAACACTCTTTTTTAAGCTCAATGTAAACTTTTTCATCGTCGTTATGTTTTAACGTCAGTAAATTAAATAAAATGATAAATTTGGACTATGACTTTTTCTCCACAATCTAGAGTTTGGATCTATCAAAGCAACCGCCAGTTTACCGAAAAGGAAACCCAGGAAATCCAGCAAAAGCTGGACGCGTTTACTGCGCAATGGACTGCCCATGGACATCAGCTTAAGGCGAAGGCAGAAATTCGTTATGGATTCTTTATTGTTTTGATCGTCGACCAGGAGAGTGCTTCGACAACCGGTTGTTCAATCGATTCGTCGGTACGCATCCTCAAAGAAATCGAAAATAAATATGGCGTAGATCTTTTTGATCGCTTTAACATGGCCTATAAACTCGGCGAACAGGTTTATGTAAACACTAAGGAAGATTTCGAAACCTTGGTGAGCATTAAAAAAATAGGCCCTCAAACCATCGTATTCAACAACCTGGTTCAAAGTCTTGCCGAACTGGAAGAAAAATGGGAAGTGCCTCTAGAAAACAGCTGGCACAAATCCATCTTTGCCGAACAGCTGAGCGCCTAAAGCTGCTTTAATTCCATCCGCCGCTTAAACATTTTGTAGATATTTTTGTTATATTCAACTGAATCAACAAATCTATCTATGTCGCGCTGGCTCAAAATTTCACTTAGGGTATTGGCTGTATTTTTTGTCCTGATCATTTTGGTATGGTTGGGGGCGGCTTATTACATCAACCACAACAACAAAAGCATCCTGGCTACCATTCTCAAGCAGCTCAACTCGAACGTGAATGGCAAAATCAATGTAGGCAGCATGGAAACCACCCTGCTCAAAGGCTTTCCGGGCGTATCGGTTTCGCTCAAAAAAGTACAGTTGCGCGATAGTTTATGGAGCCAGCACAAGCACGACCTGCTCAACGCCAACGATATCGACGTATCGCTCAACATCTTTTCGCTGATTGCCGGCAGCATCAAAATCAACAAAATCGGCATCAATAATTCGAGCATCTACCTCTACACCGATAGCACAGGCTATAGCAATACCAGCATGTTCAAATCGAAGGCGCAACCCAAAAACGGCGATAAAAAAGACCAAAAGGCTTTCCAGATCAAGAAGGTTGATTTTAACAACGTGAATTTGGTGATAGACAACCAGCGCCGTTATAAGCTTTTCCACTTTTTGGTTGATGAGCTAAAAGGACGGATCGATTACCCGGATTCGGGCTGGAATGGCAAACTGAAACTCAAAACAATGATCAAAAGCTTTGCCTTTAACACCCGCAAAGGCAGCTTTTTGAAAGACAAGTCGCTTGAAGGCACCTTGATTGCGCACTACAACAACGAAACCAAAGCTGTAACCATTGATCCCGAAAGGCTTAAAATAGGCGATGACGACTTTTACATTGGCGCTAAAATCGATTTGGCCAAGAATGAATCGGCTTTTGCTATCGATATCCGAGCCGATAAGATCCTGTATCGCAACATTTCGCTGCTTCTGGCACCCAATATATCTTCGAAGCTGCTCAAGTTTGCCATAGACCAGCCTATTGCAGTTGTGGGGCATATTATAGACGACGGCAACAAGGCCAACAAAGATCCGCTCATTAACGTCCGTATGACCGTGAAAAACAATACGGTTACCATTCCTTCTGGACAACTGACCAACTGCAATTTTATTGGCACCTTTACCAATAAGGATACCGTTGGCCGACCTATTGGCGACGAAAACTCGACCATCAAGTTTTTTGCCCTGAGTGCCGATTATTACAACGCGCCCATCAAGGTAGATACCTTTACGGTGGCCAATTTGTCGAGGCCTTTGGCTACCGGCTTTGTAACCTCCCAATTTCCACTCGAAAACCTGAACAGTTCTATTGGTGGCGAAACCTTTAGCTTTAAGAACGGCACGGCCGACGTAAAACTGTACTGCCAAACCGACATCGATAATTTTAGGTTTACCAAGCCAGTTATTACAGGGAGCGTGGCCATTAAGAATGCCGACATTACCTATATCCCCCGCAACATGAAACTGATCAACAGTTCGCTGACGCTCAATTTTAACCAAAAGGATTTGAACATTACCAATAGCCGCTTTCAGTTGGGCAAAAGCATCATCACCATGAATTGTTCGATACAGAACTTCCTCAATTTTTATTATTCCGACCCCGAAAAAATCCTGGTTAACCTGAAATTGAACAGTCCGCAATTGTATTTGAGCGAGTTTATTCCTTTTTTGGGACCGAGAAAAGCAGTGAAACGAAAGCCGGTTACGAAAAACTCCATCAAGGAAGTTTCCGACCAATTGAGCGCAGTGCTGGAAGCCTCGCGCATCCAGTTGCAACTTCAGGTAGACAAGGCCATTTACAATCGCTTTTTGGCTAAAAACCTGACGGCTAATATCGCCTTGCAAGGCAATGGTGTTTTCTTCAACCAAATCAGCGTGAGCCATGCTGGTGGCCAGATCAATCTTACGGGCAATATCAAGCAGATGGGCTCGATCAATAAGTTTACCATCAATTCTAAAATCAGCCGGGTAAGCGTAAAGGATTTCTTTTATGCCTTTGAGAATTTTGGCCAGAACTCGATCACCAGCCAAAACCTGAAAGGCTATTTATCGGCCAAGGTAAATGCCTCCGGGGGCATTACCGAAAAGGGCAATATCGTTTCGAGATCGATGTATGGCCAGGTTGTATTTAATTTGAATAACGCGGCGCTTGTAGGCTTCGAACCGATACAAAAAGTAGGAAAATTCGCCTTTCCTAACCGGAACGTGTCTAATATCGAAATTGCCAACTTAGATGGCACGCTAACCTTAAATGGCGATAAAATCAACATCAGTCCGATGCAGGTCAATTCGAGCGTGCTTAATTTCAATGTGAAAGGCACTTACGGTCTCAATTCGGGCACCGACATTGCAATGGATATTCCGCTGAGGAATCCCAAAAAAGACGAAACCATTACCGATCCCGACCTGAAAAAACAAAACCGGATGAAAGGTATTGTGCTACACCTGAAAGCAGTTGACGAAGAAGGCAAGCTCAAGATCAAGTGGAACAAGAACCATGATTAAGGGGTGGAGGGTTGAAGGTGGAAGGTTGAAGGTGGAAAGTTAAAAAGTGGAAAGGGATTCCCAATACGCTTTATTCAATAGGCTATACTAAAAAATACAAGCTTAAAAATCCAATGGTCCGAGCCTGCGCATGTTACGCATAATGAGGTATTGGCGATGCCTGATGTAGCCGGTTGGCTTTGCGGGTGTCCAGCGCAACGGATTTGGAAAGCAGGCCGCAATTAGCGCAGCTTCACTCCTGCTCAGGTTCTTGCACGATTTATGGTAATAGGCCTGCGAGGCCGCTTCGGCTCCATAAATGCCATCGCCCATTTCTATAACGTTGAGGTAAACCTCTAAAATGCGTTCCTTGCTCCACAACAATTCGATCAGCAACGTAAAATAGGCTTCAAATGCCTTGCGCACCCACGAACGACTAGGCCATAGAAATACATTTTTGGCTGTTTGCTGCGAAATGGTACTTCCCCCTTTTACTTTTTTGCCCTTGGCATTGCTGACATAGGCTTTTTCTATGGCATTGATGTCAAAGCCCATGTGTTTTAAGAAAAGCTGGTCTTCGGCAGATACCGCAGCCCTTTTCATGTTGTCGGAAATGTCTTCAAACTTTACCCATTTCATTTCGATCTTGGCGGGCTTGCCATCAGCCTTGCGCTCTATATTGCGTTGTACCATCAGCAGCGTGATTGGCGGATTGATAAAACGATAGGCCAAAACCCAAATTACCGAAAACAGAAAGAACCAAAGCGCAATCTTGCCCACGATGATGCCGATACGCTTGATCAGTTTTGGTTTGCCCTGCTTAGTAGATTTCGTTTTGCTTTTTGCCATGAGTACAAAGGTAAAGAAATTGCCCAAAGTATTTTGCCCATTGACTTTACCTGTTTCAATCCATCGGCAATAAACATAACGGCATTAATTATCAAGGTTGGGATGTAGCAATCCCAACCCATTTGTCTTCATTACAATCCCCCGTGGCCACGGTAAAGCTTTAATGGGCCATCCAGTTTAAGCTTAAGCACTGTAACATATTCATCCTGCACATTTGCCGGCACCGGAATATAAACCAAGCCAGGTACGGCACTCCACGAAATCTTGCCCACGATTTTAGGGGTTAGGGTAGCTCCGTTTCCAACCACCGTTATCTTTTCAATCTTATTCTGCAAGCCACGAACCACCACTTGTCCGGTTACTTTGCCAGGCAAGAACAAGTATACCGTCGTAGAATCCTTCGACAAGGTTGAAGGGCCGTAGAAATGTCCTTGGGGCAAGCCGGCTACGGTACCAAATACCGCTTCGTCGTGTTTCTTGTTCCATTTGCCCAGCTCCTTTAAAATATGCACCTGCTCTTCCTGCATGGTTCCATCGGCTTTGGGGCCAATATCCAACAGCATATTACCTCCATTCGATATCACATCGGCAAAAATACTGATGACCTCGTAAGGCGTTTTAAAATTGTTATCGTTCAGGTGATAGCCCCAGTTATCGTTGGTGGTCATGCAAAGCTCCCACCAATTAAAGGCGGGCCTGCTTACCGGAAAATTCTGCTCGGGCGTTTCATAATCGCCATAACCCTGCAAGCGGCCATTGATAATGGTATTCGGATTGTCTTTCAACAAAATCTGCCTTACTTTTTGTGCTTCCCATTCCTCGGCACTGTGTTCCCAGTCGCCATCAAACCACCATAAATCGGGTTTATAATTTTGCGAAAGTTCTCTCAATTGGTTTTGGAAGAAAGCACGGTAGCGGTTCCAACGGGTGTAGTCGTTCTGTATCTGGTAACGGCTGCTATCTTTTAAAAAGCCCGGATAATCGGGATGGCTCCAATCCAAAATAGAAAAATAAGCGCCACATTTAATGCTGTCTTTGCGCAAGGCATCAAAAAAAGGTTTGATCAAGTCTCTTTTGGCGGGCGTATTGTCAACCACATCATAATGCTTTTCCTTGGTGTTCCATAAGGCTACACCATCGTGGTGCTTAGTGGTAATTACGCTGTATTTGGCACCACTCTCTTTAATCAGATCGGCCCAGGCCTGCGGATCATAGTTTTTTGCCGTAAAGCCGCTGAGCTGTTTCATGTAATCGGCGTAGCTGATTTTCTTGTTATGAAAGCTCCAGCTTTCGTCAACGCCGCCAACCGAGTAAATTCCCCAATGGATAAAGATCCCTAATTTGGCATCGGCAAACCATTGCATTTTTTTTTCAATTTCGGCCGGTTTAATTTTAGGTTGCGCCAAACTGGCTAAGGGCGCCAAAAAGAGGAGAAAAATTAGTTTTTTCATAGGTATAGGTATTTGTTGTTTCTCATTTATTGCACCTGCAGGTTTCCTTTCAGCCTCAAATCCCGCGAGGAGCTTCCCACCATGATCCTGAAATCGCCTGGCTCTACAATGGACTGCATTTCCTTGTTCAGCATGCTCAACAGTTCGGGTGTAATGTTAAAGGCAACCTGCTTGCTTTCGCCTGCCTTCAGGTGGATGCGCTGAAAGCCCTTCAGCTCCATTACCGGCCTGGCCACCGAAGATAATAAATCGCGAATATAAAGTTGCACGACTTCATCGCCTGCGCGACTGCCGGTATTTTTTAAAGTAAACGAAAGCGTAGTGCTATCGGTCTTGCTCACCTGGGTTTTACGCAGCGAAAAATTGCTATACTCAAAGCGGGTATAGCTGAGGCCGTAGCCGAACGGGAAAAGCGGCACGCCCGAAAGGTTATTGTAATCGTTGCCACGCCCTGTGGGCTTGTGGTTGTATACCAAAGGCAGTTGGGCTTCGTGTTGTGGAAAAGTGATCGGCAATCGGCCTGCAGGATTATAATCGCCAAAGAGTACCGATGCCACGGCATGTCCGCCTTCCTCGCCAGGGTACCAGGCCGCACCAATGGCTGCTACCTTATCCATCCAAGCATTCATGGTAACGGCACTGCCCCCTACCAAAACAACTACTACAGGTTTGCCGGTTGCCGTTAAGGCCCGGATCAATTCTTCCTGATGACCGGGTAGTGAAAGCAAGGCACGATCGCTAAATTCGCCTTCGTTGATGCCCACCACAGCAAGGGCCAAATCAGCAGTTTTGGCTAGCGCAACAGCCTCCTGTATTTTTGCCTTCCAATCGTTTTGAAGTCCTACATTCCAAACCAATCTGAGAGTCGCATCGCCATTGGCTTCAAAAAATTCTACCCTGACTTCGTATTTTTTTCCGCTCTCAAAATTGTAATCGGCCAATTCGCTATGATAAGATTGCTTGTTCCAACGGTTAACCACCAAATGGTTATTGATGTATAAGCGATAGCCGTCGTTGCCTTCCAAGCCAATCTTAAAGCGACCGGTTTCGGGAGCGGTTAAAGTGCCTGTCCACCGTACGGCATAAAAATCAGACGCCAGTTCGGGCGAAGGCGAAAAAAGCGTCCAATGAAAGTCGAGCTGTTGATCAATCCTGCTCATGGCAGGTTGGCCCTGCATTTCCATGTTGGCAAAATAGTCGCCTTTTAGACCCTGCTGGCTTCCGGTATGTAGGTATTGCGATGGGATAGCCACGTAATTTACCGCATTGCGATCGGCTCCCAGCGCATACAGCACTTTGGCCTGCTTGCCAGCACGTTGCCTGATACCTTCCAAAATACTTACTTTTGCCGTACCCGGACCACTGTAGCCACCCAAACGGGCTTCCTGGGCATCGGCCCCAAAAACAGCAATGGTTTTTACCTTCGGCGAAATAGGCAACACCTGATTATCATTTTTAAGCAATACAAAGGATGCCTTTGCAGCCTCGAGCGCTATTGCTTTGCTTGTTTTGCGCAACTCCGTGTCTTGAAAATCCTCGCTGACGTAAGGATTCTCGAAAAGACCCAATTCAAACTTGGCACGCAATACCCTAGCCACGGCATCGTTAAGTCTTGCCGAATCGATTTTATTAGCCAAGAAAGCAGGAATAAACAGCTTATAATGGTTAAATTCTGTCTGAAAAATAACATCCAGGCCGTTGTTAATGGCATGTTCGCCACTTTCGGCGTAATCTTTGGCCGTGTAGTGCAATACCACTTCGCCACCAACGGCATTGGCATCCGAAATGACAAAGCCGTTAAAGCCCCACTCCTTTTTAAGCTTATCCATCAAAAGCCAATGGTTGGCCGAGGCGGCCGTACCGTCTAAAGAGTTGTAGGCTGTCATGATAGAACGTGCTCCGGCTTTTTGGATAGCCGCCTTGAATGGAGGTAAATAAACTTCGTCTAACAAACGTTCGTTGGCATGAATGGGATAGCTGTCTCGTCCGCCATCGCCTACGTTAGCTATAAAATGCTTGGGTGTTGTGATGATGCCCTTTTGTTCGAACTGGCGCATAAAGGCCACGCCCATGGCCGAGGTCAGGAACGGATCTTCGCCATAGGTTTCTTCGGTCCGGCCCCAGCGTACATCGCTTGCAATATTAACCACCGGCGACAGGATTTGCCTGATGCCTCTTTGCCTGGTTTCTTTGGCAATTTGAGTGGCTACCCGCTGCATCAGCGTAGTATCCCAGGTGGCAGCCAAACCAATAGCTTGCGGAAAAGCTGTTGCGCCATCTCTCACCAAACCATGCAGGGCCTCATCAAAAGCGATGATGGGAATACCCAAGCGGGTTTGTTCAACAAAATATTTTTGGATACTGTTGATCTTTTTGGCTACGTTAATCGCACTTTCATTGGTACGGTAGCTGAGCATTTGGCCACCCGCATCGCCTTTGGCACCCGCACTTACCTGAAAACCGAAAATACCATTTTTGTATTGATCGGGTTTGGCCTGATCTAAATCGCCGGGGATCATAAACAATTGCCAGAACTTTTCTTCGAGGGTCATTCGGCCCAACAGGTCCTGCACGCGTTTTTCGACAGGAAGATTTTTATCCCGGTAAGGCAAAGGCTGCGCAACCGATTGCATTGCACCAGCCAACAAAACAAAAAGGAAACAGATACGCTTCATGATCTTACAGGCACAACCATTACAGGCTCATACCTTTAGCTAAAAGGGTTTAGGTTTGCTAAATATACATTATCTTCGCTAAAAACGATGAAATCGATTTGATTCTACAAAGGCTTAATCCAATGAAAACTCCTCAACTCAAAACCTGCAGCAAGGGGCACCAGTTTTACAAATCGAGCGACTGCCTGTCCTGTTTGCGAGCGCGAGAATAAACCACAAAATGATTTTCTAGCCTTACTGAGCGCACCTGCCAGGAGAGCATTGGCATCAAGAAACATCGATAGCCTGGAGCGATTGGCTGAGTTTACCGAGGCCGAGCTTTTAAAGCTGCACGGCTTTGGACCAAGTTCTTTGCCCAAGTTGCGCCAGGCTTTGGCCGTTGCCCATCTAAAATTCAAACCCTCAAACCATGGCCAAAACCAAACCTAGCGACCAAGCCCAAGTTGATGCCTTTATTGCCAATTTGGCACCAGAACTAGGCAGTTGCATCGGCATCATCAGAACAACCATTTTAGCCGTCAGCCCCGATATCGGCGAACGCATCAAATGGAACCACCCCAGTTTTTATTACCAGGGCGCAATGAAAGATTCTGATCCGAAGGAATACAAGCGCGAAATTGCGGTTTTTAACCTGCACAAAGGGCGCATGATGCTGGTATTTCCGAGCGGCGCAAAAGTAAGCAGCCCTTTGTTAACCGGCGATTATACAGATGGAAGACGCCTCCTGATTTTCGAAGATTTAACCGCGGCAAGAGCCAGCCTCGACGAGCTGAGATCGATTGTTAAAACCTGGCTCAGTTTAGTAGAACAATAAAAAGTGGTATGCTTCGCTTGCAAGGCTCGAGAAACCCTGAAATAAATCATCAAAAATGCTGGCGAAGAACACCGGCGAAAGCAATTAAAGGCATTTATCGTTTTTCACGTTCCTTATGGCCATGTTGGGATTCTTGGTCAGGATTCCTCAAACTTCGCGGATGACCTCGTTGGAATTTGCTTCGCCAGAAGCCTTGGCGAAAAGCCTAAAAAACAAAAAGGCCTTTCCGATAATCGGAAAGGCCTTTTTAAAATAGTTGTCATGCTTACTCAGCTACTACTTCGAAAGGAACTTTAACTTTCACTTCTTTGTGCAAGTTCAAGTTTGCGATATATTCGCCAACCATTTTAGGTTCAGTTTCGAAAGTAATTCTGCGACGGTCAACATCAAAGCCTTTGGCTTTCAATGCATCGGCAATCATAATGGTATTTACTGCACCAAAGATTTTACCGGTTTCGCCAGCTTTAGCACCGATGCTTAGTTTAACGTCTGTTAAACGCTCGGCAATGCCTTCTGCATCTTTCTTAATTTTATCTTGTTTAAAAGCCGCTTGCTTCAAGTTTTCTGCCAATACTTTTTTAGCAGATGGCGTAGCCAATTGAGCAAAGCCTTGCGGAATTAAATAGTTACGTCCGTAACCAGGTTTTACCGTTACGATATCATCTTTCTCACCTAGTGATTTGATATCTTGCTTTAAAATAACTTCCATTTCTCTGCGCTTATTTTAATTGGTCAGTAACAAAAGGCAATAAACCAATGTGGCGGGCACGTTTAACGGCTTGAGCCACTTTACGTTGGAATTTTAACGAAGTACCGGTTAAACGGCGAGGTAGGATCTTACCTTGTTCGTTAACAAATTTCAACAAGAAGTTTGCGTCTTTGTAATCGATGTATTTGATGCCATTTTTCTTGAAACGGCAGTATTTTTTTCTGTTATCGTCCACTTTTGGAGCGGTAACATATTGAATTTGATCTTTTGCCATTATGCTGCAGCCTCCTCTTTCTTAGGTTTTTTGTTAAAAGCGCCACTGCGTTTTTTCTCGTTGTAGGCAACCGCATGACGGTCTAATCTTACAGTTAAGAAACGTAAAACACGTTCGTCGCGTTTTAATTCTAGCTCTAACTTACTTACTAATTCCCCTCCAGTTTTGTACTCTGTAAGGTGGAAGAATCCGTTTGCTTTTTTCTCAATCGGATACGCTAATTTTCTCAAACCCCAATTATCTTCAGCGATAATTTCGGCTCCGCCATCTTTGATGATGTTGGTGAATTTGGCAATAGCCTCTTTCGCAACCTCTTCAGACAGCAACGGGGTAAGAACGATAACAGTTTCGTACTGATTCATTGTTGTTTTTAATTGATTTGTGATTTAATCTCTTTCCGCTTTAAAACGGGATGCAAATGTAGCAATATATTTCTTAAAATCAAAGCCTTAATGCAAAAACAGAAAAGGCCTCTCTAAACAGACCTGCCGATTTGGATGGCCTCCATAAAAAAAGGAGACCGTTACCAGCCTCCCTTCACCAAATATAATACGATTATCAAGCTTACTGAACCTTAACGGTTTCCACAAACTCCTTGTTTTTTGTCTTTACAACAAAGGTGAGTTCCTTGGCATTGACCTGGGCAATATCGAATTTCTTAACCAAACTGGTTTTTTCGCTGATCTTTTCGCTATACAACTGGTCGTTGTACTCGTTTAGCACCTGCACATCGACCACTTCTTTGGCTATGTTTTTAAGGTCTAAGGTTACGATTGACTTCTCTTTGGTCAAAGCCGCACTCAGCAGATTGACAACGCTTGGCTTAGACAGTACCGCTTTGCCGTCTTCAATGTGCAACTGATACTCTGTCAATTTAAGATCGGCTTCAACCTTAAGCTTATAGTCGCCATCGGGAAAAGCATTCAGGTCGTAGGTTTTGATGGCCGCGCCCGTAGTACGTACGTTTTGCTGATAGATTAGGTCGTCGTTGACAGTGTAGAAAGCCACATTCATCACTTTGGCCTCGTTTAAAAAGAAGCTGACCGATTTTTCATTGCTGTTTTTTACCCTGACCAACAAATCGTCGGTTGCATGCGCGCCATAGGCGATGAACAACAGGGAAGCCACCAGGCTTATTTTCAGGAGATTTTTCATATCAAAAGGAGTTTAGCGTTTAACGAACTGAACACAACAAAGTTACTGTGGAAAACTACCCGATTTAGATTGCATATTTTCCAATTTCTATGCTATATTAACCTCATACAACGAATATCAAACATAAAATAGCAATAAAACATATTTTTTAAGCTATCTTTGAAGCTGCACATGAAAAATATCAAACCCAGCTTCGAAATTGTAGAGCCCTCGTTTGGCAGTTCGTTCTACTACTCCAAATACACGGAGAACGAGAACAACAAGGCGCACGTTTGGCACTACCATCCAGAAATTGAGATGGTTTTCGTGAATGGAGGTGCCGGAAAGCGACAAATCGGCAGCCACATTTCCTATTACACCCATGGCGACCTGATTTTAATTGGCAGCAATTTGCCTCATTGCGGCTTTACAGACACCAATACGGGCAACAAAAACGAAACAGTGATACAGTTGAGGCCCGATTTTTTGGGCAGCGATTTTTTGGCCTTGCAGGAAACCCAATGGCTGGCCACATTGTTCGACAAAGCCAAAGGCGGCATTGCGTTCGGAACGAGCGTTAAGGAAGCCATTGGCAAGCAGCTAGAAATGATGGAAAACCAAGCCCCTTTCGAGCGTCTTTTGACCCTGCTCGGCGTTTTGAAGGAACTGGAACATACCAGCGACTACAAGATCCTGAACGCCTCGGGTTTTGCCATGGAGATGCAGCTTCAGGATAACGACAGGATCAACATGGTATTCAATTATGTAAAAGATCATTTCGCCGAGCAGATCAGTCTTGAAGCCGTAGCCCAAATGGCCCATATGACGGTCCCTTCCTTCTGTCGGTATTTTAAAAAAATCACCAAAAAAACCTTTACACAATTCGTGAACGAATACCGCATTGTACATGCCTGCAAGCTTTTGGCCGAAAAGCACATGAGCATTGCCAACATCAGCTACGACAGTGGCTTCAACAACTTTAGCCATTTTAACAAGCTGTTTAAGGAGTTTACCGGCAAAAGCGCTTCGCAATACCGCAACGAACTGAAAGCGGTAATCCAATAGAGCTTTGTGCAAAACATCCTTACGCGTTTGAAGCAAGGCCTCAAGACTGGCGACCTACCCCACAATTTGTGCAACTTCTCCACAACACAAACTTCTGTATCAAAACCAAAAAAACCACACAAACAACTGATTTATTGACATTTAAATCCAACACACCCAAAAAAAGTATTCGCAGTATTGGTATGGCATCCCGTTTGGAGCCGCCTTATGGACCATCCTTTTTACTTCATGATGAAATTTACAAGCATAGCTTTAATGGGCCTGTGTTGTTTTTGTTTTTTTGTTGCAAGTGCCCAACCTATTGCGGGCAATGGCTGCATGACCAAAACGAATCCGAACAGGGTATACCAAACTCAGATCTCGACCAGTGGCGGGCTGCCTGTTTACCAAGGCTACAACACGCAATACTCGGAATGGACAGTGCAGTATGACATTACGCAGTATCCCTGTTTCACTTGGACGCAAACAGTGGCCAACGGTTGCTACATCAAATTCTCTGAAAGTTCCTCGACGCTCACTCAGGGCAATTACGGCAACTTTACCGGCTATGCGGGCAATGCCTGCCTGCTTCCGATAGACGATTATATACCGCTTTTTTGCGTTTTCATGGCCATTGCCTATTACTTTTACCTGAAACAGGCAACTGCACCAAGCAATAAGGTTCGGCCACGACCGGGTAAGCCGGCATCTTAAAAACTGTTAATTGTAGAATTTCAAACTGCAATCGGGAAAAAATTCCCCAAAACACCCTATATGAAGACCATAGTTTTCTAATCGATAAAACTGTTTTACAAATAGTTAAGGTTTTAATCTAGCAGAAAAGCGTTTTTTCGCCGTTAACATCCTCATCGGTATGGCATGGCACCTGGTTTGGACTAATTGGGCAGTTCATTTTTCCAACCATGAGAATTATCAGAATAGTTATAACCTGTATCATCTGCCTCTGCGGCTTCCATGCGATGGCTCAACCTATGCCCGGCAATGGCTGTATGACCAAAACCAATCCCAACAGGGTGTATCAAACCCTGATTGGCTATAGCTGGGGACTACCTGTATACCAAGGTTGGGCTACTCAATATTCGGAATGGACAGTGCAATATGACATTACCGATTACCCTTGCTACACCTGGACCCAAACGGTGGCCAATGGCTGCTACATTAAATTCTCGTCAAGTTCTTCTACCTTAACTACTGGCAATGCCGGTGTTTTTACAGGTTATAGTGGCAATGGTTGCCAGTTGCCATTGGATGGATATACCCTAGGCTTTTGTATGTTTACTGGTGGCTTCTTCTTTTTTCAGATGCGCCGAAAGCTCTTGCCAAAGGCTCCTCGGCCTCCTGGCCCTGCAAACTGACGAAAAGGATAGAATGGATAAGTACAAAACGCCGTAGCCAACTTTTCCACATTCCAAAATTCGGCGTTTCAAGCTCGACAAAAATTCCTATTTTCGTGCGATGGAAAATTTTATCGTTTCAGCCCGTAAATATCGTCCAGCCACCTTCGAAACCGTGGTTGGTCAGCAGCATATTACGGGTACGCTAAAAAATGCCATCAAAAACAACCAGCTGGCCCAGGCTTTTTTGTTCTGCGGTCCGCGAGGCGTGGGCAAAACCACTTGTGCCCGTATCTTGGCCAAAACGATTAACTGTACGCAGCTAACGGCCGACCAGGAAGCCTGTGGCACTTGCGAATCGTGCGTTTCTTTCCAAACCGGACATTCCTTCAACTTTCATGAGCTCGATGCGGCTTCCAACAACTCGGTTGACGACATCAGAAGCTTGATTGAGCAGGTGCGCATTCCGCCACAGGCCGGAAAGTTCAAAACCTATATCATAGACGAGGTGCACATGCTCTCGGCCAGTGCCTTCAATGCGTTTTTGAAAACACTGGAAGAACCGCCTTCGTATGCCATTTTTATTTTGGCGACTACCGAGAAGCACAAAATCCTGCCTACGATTTTATCGCGATGCCAAATCTTCGATTTTAACCGCATACAGGTAGAAGATATTGCCGGACATTTGAATAAGATCGCAGCTAGGGAAAACATAGCCGTTGACAACGACGGCCTGCACATTATTGCCCAGAAGGCTGATGGCGGCCTGCGTGATGCGCTATCGATGTTTGACCAGATTGTAAGCTATACCAACAGGAATCTGACCTACAAGGCGGTAATCGATAACCTGAATATCTTAGATTACGATTACTACTTCAAGCTGACCGATTTTTTAACTGCCGGAGATGTAAGCCAAGCGCTGCTCCTCTTTAACGAGATCCTGAACAATGGCTTCGACGGCAACAACTTCATCAATGGCTTGGCCAGCCACTTCAGGAACCTGCTGGTGGGCAAGGATGCACAAACCATCCAATTGCTGGAAGTGAGCGAAACCATTAAGCAGAAGTACCTGGTCCAAAGCAAACAAGCTGACCTGGGCTTTATCCTTACAGCGCTTAACTTGGCCAACCAATGCGATTTAGTATATAAAAACAGCAAAAACCAACGCTTGCAGGTAGAGCTTTCGCTCATTAAAATGTGCCACATCCCTTCGGTTATACAACTGGCACAGCAACCTTCATCCGGCAACAACACAGCAACTGACGCAGATCAGGATAAAAAAAAAACTTTAACGGAAACGGAGCGGCCTAAGGCTGTAACCGCATCCATAAAACCCCAACCAGAAGCCTCACCAGCAACAACCGAAACCCCGGTAGCCAAGCGCAACATAGCCGAAGCTTCTATACAAGACCTACAGGATTTTATTGAAAGGGAAGAACTGCCCGACCTGCCCGACCGGTTGGATGTGGCCTTGCCTACCGTTCCGCCACCCGCCAATAAACCGCAGCCTCTAAGTGCGCCGTCTTCGGCAGGCTCCATTAAAATCCAGCCGATTAAAGCCAATGTAGGTTCTTTAATCCCATCGTTGACAGATTTGGAGCGCGTAGCCAACGGCGACGAAGACAAAGGGCCCAAATACATTACCGGAAGCGAGCGACAGGATTTTACGCCCGAACAGTTTTTAGAGCTTTGGCGTGTTTACACACAAAAGGCAAAAGACAACGACAAGATACACCTCTATACCTTAATGAGCAACGACCCTATCATTAACGGCACAGAGATTACGGTTCTGGTTGAAAACCTGGCATTGGAAAGCACGCTACAGGACGAAAAGGTTGAACTGCTCAACTTCCTGCGCTCGGCACTGAAAAACTTCGACATCCAAATTACGGCCCAAAAGGCAACCAATACCATCAAAAAACGAATTTATACCAACAAAGACAAGTATACCTACCTGGTTGATAAAAATCCGCAACTCGAAGAAATGCGCAGGCGCTTCAACCTCGACGTGAGCCCTTAGCCATACGATTAAGCCTAAGTTATCCTTACAATCAGGGCAAAAATCTTTGCCGAAGTGCAGGTGTTGGCACCATGCAAGTCTCTTTCTTTCCGAACATTTTATAGCGCGATTTGGCGACTAAATCGTATGCAAAATCCCTCCACGGTTTCGGCAGTACGATTAATGCATAAAACATGCGGAAAAATCCACCCAGTTCTTTGGAGATATGGAGTACGGCCGAAGACTTGACAAAATATCCATCGCCTGTAATTAAGACCAGGGAGTCGAAACGATCCGTGGGCAAGCCATAGTGTCCCAGCCATTCCTGCCCGGTGTTGGATTGCAGCGAAGCAAACCTGAATTTCTCTTTTTTGTCCATTCTGATCATAAACTGCACGGCACCATTACATAAATTGCAAACTCCGTCGAACAAAATGATTGGATTTTCCATAGCTTGTCAACTCAATAGCTAATTCTGCGGTTAAATAAGGTATCGAGCTTGGTGGTCAGCGCAAACTTGCTTTGGTCGACCTTAATTTTTCTGTTATAGGTCTGTATAGAAAAATCTATATTTCTATAAGATGGATGCCTTTTAAACAAGTACAAAGCGATAGACCTTGACCCCGCTTCTAAATAGAGCGTATCTCTGATCATTTGCTGGATGGAAGAGTTAACCCGAACCGCATTGATCGGCAAGACCAGCTTATCCAGGCCTGCATCCTTTGCAATGACGATATTCCTCGAAGCATCGTCAGGATCTACCAAACTGATGTCGCTTTTGATATATTGATAGTTTTTGGATTTACTTGTAAAAAATCCGTATTGCCAATTTAATCGCGTTACCCTAAAGATAAAGGACTGCGTTACCGAAAGCGCATAACAGTTGATATGTTTGTCAACCCAAACACTGACTTTCATTACCGACAAAAAAATAATCAGCAGGATGATTCGAAACGTGATTTTATATGCTTTTATCATTTTCTTTTATTTTAAGATCCTCAAAAATTACCGGGTACCAGCACACTACATTTAAGATGATGAGCAACACCCCAAAAAACAACAAGTCCATAAAAATTGCGATGAACAAATGCATGGCTATAATGACGAGCACGATATATAACCTGGTTTTCTTAAACCATACCAGCATAAAATACAATGACTCTATAAACACTACCATGATCCCAAAAAAGGCATAAAAAATAATGCTCTGGTCTTTCGGGAAAAAACTGGTTGTCATGATGGTTGGGTCGTTGCTCAGGAAATAGATGAAACGCCCATTCCACCAGTTCGGCATCAATGCTTTTTCAAAACCAGCCGAGATATAGGTAACAATCAGATAAAGCTGCAATACCCTGATGCAAATCTGCTTGAGCTCGTTAAGTTTGGGATAGTTCTCTTTTTTGATCAGCGACAAGCCATAGCCCGTTGGAAATAGGGTTAGGAAGAAAAAACATACCGATTGATAGATGTCTACCCCAAAAGCGAAAGAAGACATGACATTGGTAATCAGCGTAAAAGTAATTAAGCAAACAATGGCCGATAGCCTTGTCCAAATTCCCAGCAACAAAGTAGTAAGCGCCAGAAAGTAGACCGTAAGAATTGTGATCATGACAGCTTGAGGAGATACGCTCAGCAAATCGGCTATCTTTTGCGGATGGCCTTCGAACCACAGTGCATTGGCATTAGAAACCTCCCAATTAACGATACCATTTGGCGCAAAAAAAACATCGTAATCCAAAACCAGCGTAAACATCGAAATGATGGCAAAAAGGGCTACCAAAATTCTAAATACCTCAAGTTGGTTCGTGTTATAGCAATAGGAAATGTTGTAAAAAACATTGTCCTTCAGCACGCTTTTAATTTTATATGTATCCATTTTCGTCTATTTTAAATCTTCATTGGATTAAACAACCTGAAGAAGCCGTTTAAATTTGTTCGGTTATTTTACCTGCGAAAGTCTTTTATAAAAATTGCCATACCTGTAAAAGACCGATCGAAATTTAAACAGCTCCTGGTGTGCTAGCGCAGCATTAGTTTAGGCGACTTTAGTTCAGTCCTTTTTTGGCAAGGATCTGATTCAATTGGTTAAAGCGTTCTTCGCCCAGTTTAGACTTCAACAGCGCGCCGCTTTGTTTGTAAACCCACCATTTTTCGTTGGCGGCCAAAACCGCATTGGCGGCCAAGCCAGGCATGCCGCTAAAACCACCCCTTACGGTAGATTTCAACTGGCCTACTTTGTCTGGCGTAACCACGGCCAACTGGCCCTGCTCGCCTAAAACAGCAGTAAAGTCTTTGCCCAAAATACGCTGCATTTGCTGCTGTTCGGCCCTGGTAAATTGTACTGGTTTTTCAACCGCTTTGATGTCCAACCCTTTTTTGGTGAGGATCTGGTTTAATTGATTAAAGCGTTCTTCGCCCAGCTTAGACTTCAACAGTGCGCCACTTTGTTTGTAAACCCACCATTTTTCGTTGGCGGCCAAAACCGCATTGGCGGCCAAGCCAGGCATGCCGTTAAAACTGCCCCTTGGTGTAGATTTTAGTTCGCCCACTTTGTCTGGCGTAACCACAGCCAACTGGCCCTGCTCGCCTAAAACAGCAGTAAAGTCTTTACCCAGGATTTTTTGCACCTGTTGCTGTTCGGCCTTGGTAAATTTAACCTGCGAAAACGCGACAGTACTAAAAGCCAATGCGATTAGTAGTAGAATTGATTTTTTCATTTTGTTTAGATTTAGATTTTTGTTCCTACTCTTTAAAGGATTTTCGGAATACTCCTATTCGTTTGAATATCTTTTGAAACAAGCCTCTTCATTCGTCCAGTAACCAGAGACGGGCTTGCGTTAGCTATGGGCATCTCATAGTTTGTAAAATATTGTTTTGAAGAACTCTATTTCCTTTTGCACCAAGCTGATGAACCGTGCAACTTGCTTTAGGCGTTTTTTTATCATTGCTGTTATTTTCTAACACATTACCGATTTGCCCCAATTGGCCAACCCGGCTTGTACATCACAAAGTTGCCTCACCAGACAGTCGCAATCAATGTGCATCAAACTGAATCTTGCTGTTTGTTCAACGGGAATTTTTACCGTTGTTTAACGGTGGTAAAAACGGTTTAACAGCCCTGTTTTTTTCGGCATAACCTGCGCTATTTTGCATAATTAAAAAGTATATTTATTCTAATAACCCCTCAACCCAACCAAATGGAAAAGAAACACTTAACCCTCATCATCGCAGTACTCGTTATTGCATTTGGCGCCTATGTTTACTATTATCCGCCTACCCGAACAGATTCCAGGTCTCCACGCTCCAGACCGAGCACATTACGCTTCAAACTGATAGAGGAGATGGTTGACAACTACAGGCAGACACAGCTCAAAGCCATCGAAAACGCAGGAGCAAGTGCCGTACCCAATGATGCCAATTCCATTTTATTTGACCTCGACACGCTCAAAAAATTCATTAATGATATAGAGAGCATTGTGGCAGCTAAGCAACCCGACGGCGGTAAAAAGCTCGCCATCCGAATGTATTATGCGGCCTATCCATCAAACACCAAATGGGCTTATCCAGGGTACGAAGACTTGGGAAAACTCTTAGGCAATGACATTACCCGGCTTTATGAAAAAAAACACACCTTAATTCTATTGCCTGCCATCAGAAACAAAAGGGGTGTTTACGCCGATTTTAATCCACTAGACCTCAGCACTTATGAAGGATTTAAAAAGAGAAGCCTCAAACAAATGAGTTTCATCATGGTGAAGGACGAAAGATCGGACGAGATGAATGTGATGGCCCTAAACCATGGGCAGATCATACCGCCAGCAACTGTTGATGGACAAGCTTTTCAATAACCATGGTAGTATTTAGCAATACGCAAAAAATATTGAGCGAGGTGCTGATTTGGGTACAGCTTTTAACAGCGCTAGTAGCCTTATTTTATTTACCTCAGCTCAAAAACAGTCATTGGAAGTGGCTGAGCTATTATTGCTGTGCCGTTTTTTTGATGGAAGCTTTTGCCAAGTGGGGATTGAAGAACCATCCATCCTCCATCAGCAAGTACTATGATTTTTTTGTTATTCCGATTGAATTTATATTTTTCTATTGGGTATACGCCATCAAATCGCTAAACAGGCCAAAGCTGTTTTGGGTTATTGTAGGCATATGCTGCATTTCGTTTTTACCCTATTTTACCATCATCCCCAAACCTGGCATGATGCTGTCTCTAAGTTATACGGTAGGCACCGTGCTATTGATGTTGCTGGTTATTTTAGAAATCTTAAAGCAGATCAAATCCGAGAAAATACTCCTGTTTCATACCAATTACATGTTCTACATCAACATAGGCATCATTTTATTTTATGTAGGCACCTTGCCTTTTTTCTCGTTTTATAATCTACTTTTAGGCGAACCTGATTTGTGGAGCATTTATTATACTTTTTTCTTGATTGCTAACAATTTGATGTACCTGTTATTTACTGCGGCTTTTATATGGGGCAAACCGAATACTTATTAGTTATTATTCTATTTAATGTTTTTTTATTGGCATTTATTGTGGCCATCATTGCGTTTGTAGTTCAATATAAAAACAAAAAGAAGGAGAACCTCATGCAGCTGCAGCAACAACAGGTGCTGCACCAAAAGGAATTGTTGGCCGCGCAGATAGAGATCCAAACCCAAACCATGCAACACATTGGACGCGAAATACACGATAACGTTGGGCAAAAACTTACTTTGGCGAGTCTTTACACCCAGCAATTGGCTTTTGAAAACGAGGCCTTACCCATTAACGATAAAATTACAGGGATCGGCGAATTGATCAATGATGCCCTGTCGGAATTGAGACACCTATCTAAATCACTGACAGATAACCATATAGACGCCAACGACATTGCCGTTTTGCTACAGGAAGAATTTGCCAAAATTGAGGTGCTAAAAAAATATAAGCTCAATTTAACCACCGAAGCCGAACCTATACCCTTAAATTATCAAACCAAAAGCCTATTGTTAAGGGTAGTGCAAGAGTTTATCCAAAATAGCATTAAACATGCGGCCTGTCTGACCATTTCGGCTGCTTTGAGGAAGAATGATAAGCAATTAATTCTAACTTTAAGTGACGATGGCAAAGGCTTTGACCCCGAAAAACCAAGTGGCAAAGGCATTGGCTTAAGCAATATGAAAAAAAGAATTGCCTTGATTGGGGGCAATTATGCAATGGAAAGCATAGCAGGGAGCGGAACAACATTAACCATCCAAATTTCGATATAACATGAAAACTAGCATTGTAATTGTTGATGATCATATCTTAATCGCTAAAGCTTTAAGCAGCATTCTGGCAAACTTTGACCAATTCGAGGTGCTATACGAATGTGAAAACGGCAAAGAACTGCAGGACAGGTGCCAACATCCCAAAAATGTTCCCAATGTGGTCTTGCTGGATATCAGCATGCCGATAATGGATGGCTTTGAAACCGCTGCTTGGCTTAAGGCAACCCATCCCGAAGTACTCATCATGGCGCTCAGTATGCAAAATGACGAACAAAGCCTAATCAAAATGATCAAAAGCGGCGCTAAAGGCTACCTGCTCAAAAACGTACATCCAACCGCACTGGCCGAAGCCTTGAACTACCTGGTCAAAAATGGGTATTACTATCCCGAATGGGCCGCCAATAAAGTATTTTCCAGCCTCTGCAACGAAAGCAAGGAATCCGATAAAAAAGATCTTTTTAGCAACAGGGAAAAAATGTTCTTGCGCTTTACCGTAACCGAAATGAGCTACAAGGAAATTGCCAATCAAATGAACTGCAGTACCAGAACTGTTGAGGGATACAGAGATAGCCTATTTGAAAAACTGGAACTCAAAACGCGCGTAGGCTTAGCCGTTTATGCCATTAAAAACGGATACGACAGCTGAATTACCAGCCCGTTCCATCAGCTCAGAAGGTCTGGCTATCGATTAGGAAATAGCGTTTTAATACCCATCATTTTTCGGGTAGCCTTCTTCATCCAGATCGTCGCGGTAGTCTTCTTCGGTTCTACCCAAAATTTCATCTTCCGGACTCAACAAAACGCTTTCGCCTTCATTGTCTACATGCATGCCCAATTCTTCTAGCTCATCGTCGGCTATTTCTTCTTTTCCGGCATACTCATCGCCTACATAGGGGTTGGCCTCATCATAGGTCGAATCATCGTTTACCGCACCCGCCGAAACCGTATCATAATTTAACGGATGGTCGTAATCGCTATCGGTAGGCTTTACATCGTATTCAAAGCTTTTCTTGTTCTTGTCGTAAGAAAGCTCGTTAAGGTCTTTTGTTTCGCCCAAATTATCGGCATGAAGCTTATCGGTGGCTTTTTTTGGTTCGTTGGTTGAATTGCTCATGGCATTGAATTTTGTTGATGGTATAACTTTAGGAAAGTAAATTTTGTTTTATCAAAGGTAATTATTTAAATTAACTAAAATTTTAGTTATAAGGATTATGAAAAAGCTCCGCATCATTTCCCTGTCTATCATCTTTTACCTGTTTTACCTGCTTTTTACACAACTGCTTTTTGCCGACGACAACTTGGTACAGCTTAAGGGCAAACTGCTGAAGAAGGACAATTTTATGCAACTGGATCATAACCAACAGAACCATCCTGTCAATTATGCGTGCCTGAGCTTTATGTTGCAAAGAGACAAAAGACTGTATGTGCTCAGATTGGATGTTGATGGACTTGCCGAAGGCTTTAGGGTATTAAAGGGTGTTGACCTATCGTTGGGCAAGGCTGATGAAATAGTTGTTTGGGTCAAAAAATCGGATCGTTACAAGGTAAGGCCCAAAGTTTACAAAGTAGAGTCAGATGGTTTATCGGTTTTTGAACTGCCCTACCGGCCGGGCAATAATGCTTTTTTGTTCATGATGCTGGCTTTGTTGGCCCTTGCTTTTGCCACCACTTACTACCTGCCCAAAGCTTCGGCAGCCAGAAACTGGAGGTTGTTGCAAAGAAGGCCCAACTACATTTGAACTGAATAAAAAAGCCCTCCTGCTTGAGCAAGAGGGCTTTGATTACCAAGTTATATCTGATGATTAAAGGCTAGCCAAAGCAACGTTCAATGTTTCGCTAGGACGCATGGCTTTAGAAGCCAAATCGTCACTTGGGTTATAGTAACCTCCAATGTTTTGCGGTTTGCCTTGCGCATCAATCAGCTCTTTTGAAATCTGGGCTTCGTTAGCAGCCAAAATCTTGGCTAATGGTGCAAACCTGGCTTGCAACTCGGCATCTTTGCTTTGTGTGGCCAAAGCCTCGGCCCAATACAAAGCCAAATAGAAATGTGATCCACGGTTGTCTATCGTCCCCAGCTTTCTGCCCGGCGATTTATCTGTAGCCAAAAACTTGGCATTAGCCTCGTCAAGCGCATCGGCCAAAACCTGTGCTTTTGCATTATTTTGGGTTTGCGACAAATGTTCTAGCGAAGCCTGAAGCGCCAAAAACTCGCCCAATGAATCCCAGCGCAAATAGCCTTCTTGGATAAACTGCTCGATGTGTTTAGGGGCCGAACCACCAGCACCGGTTTCGAACAGGCCACCACCATTCATTAACGGAACGATAGACAGCATCTTGGCCGAAGTACCCAGTTCTAAGATCGGGAACAAATCGGTGAGGTAATCGCGCAATACGTTTCCGGTAACCGAAATGGTATCTAATCCTTTGCGGATCCTCTCTAACGAGAACTTGGTGGCTTCGATTGGCGAAAGGATACGGATATCCAAACCAGTAGTATCGTAATCAGGAAGGTATTTATTTACTTTGGCAATGATTTCTCTATCGTGTGCACGGTTTTCGTCTAACCAGAAAACTGCTGGCGTAGCCGACAAACGCGCTCTGTTAACCGCCAATTTGATCCAATCCTGGATTGGGGCATCTTTGGTTTGGCACATGCGGAAGATGTCTCCGGCTTCTACTTTTTGTTCGAAGAAAACCTTGCCATTGGCATCGCTTACGCGGAAGGCACCATCGGCAGTTGCCTGGAAAGTTTTATCGTGCGAACCATATTCTTCTGCTTTTTGCGCCATAAGGCCTACGTTTGGTACTGAACCCATGGTAGTAGGATCGAATGCGCCGTGGGCCTTGCAATCGTTGATGGTAGCGGTATAAACGCCGGCATAGCAGCGGTCTGGAATCAAGGCAAAAGTATCTTGCTGCTTGCCATCTTTGTCCCACATCTGGCCAGAAGTACGGATCATGGCTGGCATTGAGGCATCTACAATTACATCAGAGGGCACATGCAGGTTGGTAATACCTTTGTCTGAATTAACCATCGCCAAGGCAGGGCCATTTGCAATTGTAGCGGCCAGTGCGGCTTCTACTTCCGCTTGTTCAGGTCTGCCGGCAATTTTGGCATAAACATCGCCCAAGCCGTTGCGGGTATCTACATTCAGCTCCTTAAACAAGCTTGCGTATTTGGCAAATACATCGGCAAAATACACTTCAACAATTGCCCCAAAAATAATCGGATCCGAAACCTTCATCATGGTTGCCTTCAAGTGTGCCGACAACAATACGCCAGCGGCTTTAGCAGCCGCAATTTCTTTGGCCACGAATGCTTTCAAGGCTTTAAGGCTCATGGTCGAGCTATCGATTACCTCTCCTGCTTTTAACGGCGAAAGTCCCTTCATTTCGGTAACTGCACCGTTATGGTCAACAAACTCGATTTTAAACTGGGTAGCTTCAGGCACAGTCACTGATTTTTCTGAACTGTAGAAATCGCCTTCGGTCATGCTCACTACCTGCGTCTTAGAATCGGCAGACCAGGCACCCATAGAATGTGGGTTGGCTTTGGCGTAATTTTTTACGGCCTTTGGCGCCCTGCGGTCTGAATTACCTTCGCGCAACACTGGGTTTACAGCTGAGCCCAACACCTTGCCGTATTTGGCTTTGATGCTTTTTTCTGCTTCGGTTTGTGCATCTTCAGGATAATTCGGAATGGCAAAGCCTTGCGACTGCAATTCGGCAATAGCGCCTTTCAATTGTGGAATAGAAGCTGAAATATTCGGCAATTTAATGATATTGGCTTCTGGTGTGGTAGCCAATTGGCCAAGTTCAGCCAAGGCATCGCCGATTTTTTGGTCGTCTTTTAAAAATTCTGGGAAATTGGCCAAAATCCTTCCGGCCAACGAAATATCTCTTGTTTCTACATCAATACCAGCTGAAGCGGTAAAAGCTTGTACAATGGGCAAAAATGAATAAGTGGCCAACATTGGCGCTTCATCTGTTTTGGTATAGATGATCTTTGATGTATTTGACATATAAACTGATTTTACTAATTAGGTTATTTGGCCGGCATTGCTGCATCATTGGCCTTTAAATCGGCTAAAGATAAAATAAACAGATGAATTTATAGCCATCTAACTGTTAATTTGTGGGGCAAGGCCACCGCCCAAGCCATAAAGGCCTTGTGATTTAACTTGTCTAAAAACCTTACCTTTATACGCAGCTCAAAGTTTGTGGAACTAGCAGCCAATCCGGCCAATTTCAGGCTCCTCACCAACACCTTGAACCAAACAAAAGCGAATACGATCACCTGCCTGAACCTATTTTCCATTAGTGCTTTTAAGGAAGAAAGCTTAGCTTTACGGGCAATGATCAACACTCAACGCCTCAAATTACTGCCCTTAAGCCACAACCAATTAGCCAAATACATTGCCAACAACGGCTCTTTGGAAGCCGAGTTGGGCTTAAGCCTTCGCCCCGAGCGCATTTCTTCGGCCATGAAACGGGCTTTGCAGGAAAATCTCTTACCCGAAGCCGTTGATACCGGCAGGAACCATTATTTCACTACTTTATGGGTACTCATCCTCAAGTCAGCTAATGGCATTATCGGCGACTTGTGCTTTGTTGGTGAACCCGACGAGGAAGGCGAGGTTGAGATCGGCTATGCTACTTATGAAGATTTCAGGAACAAGGGCTATATGACCGAAGCCGTAGCGGCCATCATCCAATGGACAAAAACCCAAGAAGATGTAAAATCGATATTTGCCGAAACGGCCAAAGACAATCCGGCTTCTTTCGCCGTATTGACCAAAAACAACTTCAAACAAGTGGGCGAAGCGGATGGCCTTTTTTATTGGAGATTAGTGATAAGTTAATCGTATTTGCGAACTTTGTAAAATAAATGAACATCAGGATGAAACCAATCAGAATATTATTGCTGCTGTTGCTAGCCGGGCATTGTGCTTTTGCCCAAACAGAATTAGGGATCTCTTTTAACTCCGGATCATTTTCATTTAAAGGGCAGTCAGTAGCCACTGTAAGTTTTTTAAACGCCAGCACCGGCACGGTGAACAAGGTTTATGCCAACGATGCCTATGGCAATAAAAGCGGATTAGGCTACGGTTTGTCTTTGAACGCAAAAAGAATATTGAAAGGCGACTTCCTGGTAGGTTTGGATGTAGGCTACGAAAAAATGAACGGCAAAGTAGCCATCGAGCAGGTAGCCGTTTACAACGGTACCACCAATGTGGCCTACAATGCCAGTGGCTACAGAAAGCTAAATCTCGATTTCATCAACCTCTATCCATCTTTCGGCTATCGAATCCATGCTAATCCGGTCGACATTGATTTAACTGCCGGAATAGATTTTGGCTTTATCCTCAAAGCCGAAGAAAACGGCACCATTACGGCCTCTAACGGAACTAAATTTAGCGGTACGGTAGGCCGTAAAAATATAAGCACAGATGTAAGACCAAGGGCGCAGGTGGCAGCCAAATTCAAAAAATACGGTGCATATGTCGGTTATTCGTATGGATTGAGCAACTATATGGCTGGGGTGATTGGCGGCAGCACCAGCGATGCCACTTCAAGAATTTGGAGGTTTGGGCTCTCGTATTCTTTGAAGTAATTTCAAACCTACTTTATTTCGCTACAATGAACTGCATCGGCCCATGGTTACAGATTGGGAAGGGAATAATTTGCGCTAATAAACCAACGAGCTAGCAAATCGCAGCAATTCCGCATTGACTACTGAGAAAAAGCAGAAGTTCAAACATTAAAGTGGAAACATTTGCTTGCCATAGGCATTAAGGAAAACAGTTATCACTAAAGGCAAAAGCAATGAAAACCGAGTTCACATTAAATTGTCGATATTATCGGTATCGTTAACCATAGCAATAGAAGAAATTCAAATGGCTCTATTTTATAGAATATCTGACAAAAAACGCCTAGAGGCGAAGAACGAAATTTTTGTTAAAAAAGGAATACCTGCATTAAAACGGCAAGGGTTTGAACAATCTCCATTTTCTAGTTCGTGGTTTGGCCGAAACAACCTAAATAATTTCACGTATACAATGTGTCGAATTTCGTCAAACTCAGAATTAGAAATGATTACTACGCATATCTCTAGAAGAGATGCCTGGATACAAATCTTTCTAAACATCTTTAAATTAGAGCCCAAATTAGAAACGTTAACCGAACTGGAAACTCGTGATGGTATGCAGTTTAGCATGCCTTCTGATACAGAAATGCGCTTACGGATGGATGATTATAAGGGGCCACCCCTGTTTCATGGAGTAAGACATAAGCTCAAATCTTTCTATACTGAAAAGGGATTTGAAGAAAGCGTTCAAAATCTGGGAGAACTTATCAAAAAAGACATGGAAAACATAGACCATTTTATAAAGAGATGGCATGAACTGCATCGGCCCATGGTTACAGATTGGGAAGGGATAATTTGCGCTAATAAACCAACGAGCTAGCAAATCGCAGCAATTCCGCATTGACTACTGAGCTGTCTCTAATACACATCTGACGCTGCCGACGAACCACGACATGGGGTGGATGGAGGGGGGGGGCGAGCAGTAAAAAGAGAGGGGGGGGGGGGG
>NZ_JAELUC010000049.1 GCF_016429155.1 Pedobacter sp. ASV12
GCGTTGTACTGGGCGCCTTCTAAATTGTTGTCGCTAAACTTATTGTAGAAAACATTAAGGTTTTGCTGCGTATTCCAGAATTTGGCTAGGCGAATAGGTACATACAAATTGACCGAGTAATTCTGTGCCCTCCCCAGGTTTGCCCTGATTACATTTACAATACGGGTTGCCTCGTCTTGCTGGCTGATCTGCGTAATCATATCATGGGTATCAGAGTAGTTAAAAGACAGTGAATATTCCTTATAACTGTAGCCCAACTCAAAATTGTTGGTAAACTGCGGCTTTAAATAAGGATTGCCCTGATCAAGCGCATATGGATCCATGTAAAACACAAATGGATTGAGCTGCTGGTAATTCGGGCGGTCTACCCTACGGCTGTAAGAATACCTGATGTTGTTGTCTTTGTTTATTTTCTGGTTCACAAATACCGTTGGAAACAAAGACAAATAGTTTCTGTCCACTACTTTGTTTTCGGTTATCGAATTGCCGTTTGAATGGGTATGCTCGGCCCTTAAGCCCAATTGCACTTGAAACACCTTCCATTCTTTCGCTACATTGGCGTAGGCAGCATTGATATTTTCCTTATATACAAAATCGTTAGAGCGTCCGAGGTTATTTTGCCAATTGCCGTTTAAAAATTCTTCGGCCAGCAGGTTATTATGGGTAATAACATGGCTACTCTTCAGGCCTGCTTCAAATTTAAAGGTTTTAGAGATCGGCAACGTGAGGTCGGATTTCAGGGCATAAACATCAATGTTGGCGTCGGTGGTATTTCTCAACCCGGTGGTCTTGTTCACTTGTCCGGCACCATTCAGGTATTTCGCATCGAAAACTTCGTTCTTTTTGTTGCTGAAACCTGCATAGTCGGCATCGAAAGTCAGGCTTGCCTCTCTGCCAAAATCGTGCTTGATGTTAAAATTGGCGGTCAGATTGCTCGCCGGCGATTTTGAAATTGCCTGCTGGCTTACCGAGTTTGAAGTGCTTGTACCATTTTGCAATTCCTGGATATAGGTATTGCTCAAGTTGCCCAAATTGGTGCTTACGGTATTGGCATCAACCATCACGCCGATTACGGTTTTTTCAGACACATAGTAATCTGCGCCTAGCTTTCCGGTATAGCCCACCCCGTGGTTGTTGCGGTCAAAATTCTGGTCGAAAGCACTCGAAAGTCCATTTGACAAGGTGTTGCGGTTAACCCTGATGTTGTTGAAGTTGGTTCTGCGCATAAAACCTGCATTGCCAAAGATGTTCCACTTGTCAACACGGTGGTTCAGGTTGAGAAATACTCCTGCCCTGTACAAATCGCTTGGCGAACCGGGCATCAAACCTTGGCCACCATTAAACGAAACACTGCCATTGGTACCAAAAAACTTATTTCTTTTGAGCTTGATATTGATAATACCCGCATTGCCAGCCGCATCGTATTTGGATGATGGATTGGTAATGAGTTCGATGGTCGAAATCTGGTCGCTGCTCATGTTGCTCAGCAAGGTAGTAACGTCGGCACCCGAAAGCACGTTGGGTTTTCCGTCTATCATCACCGTAATACCGGTTTTATTGTTCAGCTTGATTTGGTCGTTCTGCCTATCGATGGTTACGCCAGGGGCTTTTTCGAGCACTTCGAGGGCTGTACCGCCCGTAGCCACGATGCTGTTTTCTACATTGAGCACCGTTTTGTCTATTTTATGCTCCACAAACGGCTTCCTGGTTTCGATAGTTACCTCTTTAAGCTGCTTGGTTAGTCCTTCCATTTTAATGGCGGGCAGCTTTACATCGGCATCGGCTACTGTAAAACGTTCTGTTTTGGTGGCTTTGTAGCCTACCAGCTGTACGGCAAGCAAGTAGTTTCCAGATTTTACCTGTTCGAAGGCAAAATTGCCATCAAAATCGGTCTGCACTGTTTTGAGGGTGGCCGTATCAGGAAAATGGAGCAGTTTAACCAAGGCATAAGGTACCGCCTCTGCTTTTTCGTCGGTAACCTTACCTGTAATTTTACTGTTTTTTTGGGCAAAAGAAGTCCCGTACGCCAATAGACAGGCTATCAGCACAATTAGTTTTTTCATAATGTCTAGGGATTATATGCTCGGTAGAGCTTAATTCATCTGTTATTTTTCATGAGCGCCAATGCCACCTTTGAAGTGGTTGGCGGATTAAAAATTTTGTCTAAATACGTTTAATAACTTTTTACTTTCAATAGGCTTCCGCCCATTATGGCTTGGTTAATCCGGCAAAACCAAAGCTCTTCTCTTTATCAAACCAGTCTCAAAACCCAATGCCTACGGTTGCATTTCGCAGGATAAACCGGCCTAAGCTTATCCCGTTCAGCATCCCTCATTCATTTTATCTTTCAACTGTATTAGTTAAATAATACACTAAGTTATTAATACAGAAAATAGATTCCAAATTTTAAGGCAACTAATTTGCAAAACCTAGCTTCATGGCTATTTCATGGAGCTTTTACAGCTCGCTTTTGCACTTCAGTCCCTCTTCGGTCATCACCCATTCTTTGTATTCGCCCTGTTTATCTTCATCGGCATTGCAAGAGAAATAATAGAATTGCAGCATATAGATATTGTCGTTTACCAACAGGTGGGTTCCAACCGGCACCTTGAGGGTGATGTGCAATTCCTGGTTTCTCCAAATGCTTTCTTTTTTCAGCTGCAGCCTCGGACTAAGCACGAGCAGCGAATCTGTTTGCGTGTATTTGTAATCAATATTCTGTGCATTTTTCAACGCCATAGAAAAGGTTTTGCCCTGCGATTCGTAAGTCTGTATCATGCTGGTTTTGCCATTGTCGCTTTTTACGATTTCCAAATGCACATTTCGGGGGATGCGAAAAGGATGGTCTTCGTCGTTGTCTACCACTACCCTGTCGCCAAAATCGTCTTTGCCGATGTGGTAGGCCAAGCTGTCCTCCTTGCTAAAAATCATGCTCCTGTCTACGTCGATACGGTAGGTTGGGTAGCTTTTAAGCGAAGTGGTACGCACCAATTCGGCATGCTCCTGAAACTCGGCCGAAATTTTGGCACCATAATAAATCGTTGTAGAAACACCCACCAGCCAAATGATCAATAAGGCAAACGACAGGGTTTTGTTGATGGTGGTTTTGTTAAAGGCAACACGGATAGAGAAAAGTACCAGCGCCAAAATCGGGATAAACAAACTTATAAAAGCAGCGAAAACAAGGGTATCCCTGTAGCTTTCGTTAATGATCGAGAAAGGGAAATAATCATAGGCATCCCAAAAACCCAACAAGGCAGCCAAGCAAGCGATTAGGCCGATCATGGCACCAAAACCGAAAACAATCATCAAGCCGGCAATAAGCTTAAAGATGGCTTTGGCACTTCCGTTGAGGAAACGGCGTATCGCATCCAGAAATTCGGTAATTAAACTGCCCGAACGCTTCATCATCGGCTTAAAGTGTTTTTCGCCAGTCGATTTCATGTTGGCCGCAAAGGCAGCCATTTCTTCTTCAAAATTCCGCTGATAGCCATACAAATTGGTCGCTTCTCCTTTCATTTCCATTTTTTCGGATCTGGAAACCGCTCTAGGAATGGCAATCCACAAAATGAGGTAAGCCAAAATACCCACACCGCCAATAAAAATAGACAAGAAAGCCACCAGCCTGATCCAGCGTGCCTCGATGTTGATATAATGGCCCAAGCCCGAACACACACCGGCAATCATGGCATCTTCCATGTCGCGATACAATTTTTTATCGCCGGTAAAACTAAAAGTCTGATTGGCCTGTGGCATTTCCTCTTCTTCGTTTTGGAAATCCTGCACGCGACCCATCTGCGCAATCACACCTTCAACGTCGGCCATTTCAACTACCTGCTTTTGCGAAGTTGTCAAAATCTCGGTCAGCATTTCGGCAATACGGTTTTCGATATCGGTTACAATCTCAAAATCGTCGGCGTTTTTGGCAAAGTGTTGTTTAATTTCGTTCAGGTAGGTGGTAAGCACCTCGTAGGCATCTTCTTCGATGTGGATAATGGAATTTCCTATATTGATGATTAGTGTCTTTTTCATGTTTGTTTATTTTAATTTTGAATGATTGAATTTTGAATGGTCTTCGATAATTCTTTCATTCTCTCATTCAATTATTTTGCGGCCCCGTTTTGCGATGTAGTGATGGCATAGGCCAGCTCTTGCCAGGTGGTGTCGAGTTGCTTCAGGATTTCGCGGCCTTCCGGCGTAAGCACATAATATTTGCGCGGTGGCCCAGATGTCGACTCTACCCAGTTGTAGCCCAGCAGTCCATTGTTTTTTAAACGGGTAAGCAAAGGATATAAAGTACCCTCTACCACCAACAGTTTTGCCTGTTTCAGTTCGGCGATAATATCGGAGGCATAAATCTCACCTCGCGATATGATTAAAAGCACACAGTATTCGAGTATGCCTTTTCGCATTTGGGTTTGCGTATTTTCTGCTATCATAATACAAAGATATATGCTTTATACAGTATTATGCAATACATAGTACTATAAAAATTCAAAAATATTTTTTAAAGCACTGATATACAATAAATTAATTTTTATTAATTCTTTACCCTAGCTTGCCAAAGCTTTAAAAACCCAGCCAATAACACCAAATAAAATACCGAACCGATCATTCAACCTATGTCATTTCCGAATAATATTTTAAGACTACTATTTTAGTAGTATTTATTTTGCTACCTTTGCGCCTTCAAACCCAAATAGCATGTTCAAAAAATCGATAGCCGCCATCAAGGCCGAAGTTGCCGAAAGTTCGGAAGCCTCGTTAAAAAGAAGCCTTGGCCCCTTTCAACTGGTGATGATTGGCATTGGGCTTACGCTTGGCGCCGGCCTATTCTCTATTACCGGCTTGGCCGCTGCCAACTATGCAGGTCCGGCCGTAACCTTGTCATTTGTAATCGCCGCATTGGGTTGCGGGTTTGCCGCCTTGTGCTATGCCGAATTTGCTTCGATGATTCCCGTGGCCGGAAGTGCCTACACTTATGCCTATGCCACCATGGGCGAATGGTTTGCCTGGATTATTGGCTGGGATCTGGTGCTCGAATATTCGGTTGGCTGTGCCACCGTTGCCATCAGCTGGTCGCAGTACCTGGTTAAGTTTCTGGCTTCCTATCATATCTATTTACCCGCGCAGTTTACACTCTCGCCCTTTGAAACCGCCAAATTGAGCGACGGCACCATTGTACATGGCCTGATTAACCTGCCAGCCGCCTTGGTGGTGATCTTGATGACACTCGTGGTGATCAGGGGTGCCAAAGGCTCGGCAGTGGTGAACGCCATTATCGTATTTTTAAAAGTGGGCGTGGTCTTGGTTTTTATTGCTTTAGGCTGGAATTACATCAATCCTGCTAATTATCACCCTTACATCCCACAAAACACCGGCGAATTTGGCCATTTTGGCTGGAGTGGTGTTTTGCGTGCTGCCGGACTGGTGTTTTTTGTTTTTATTGGCTTTGATGCGGTGGCTGCTTCTGCCCAGGAAACCAAAAATCCTAAACGCGATTTGCCGATCGGCATTATCGGTTCGTTGGTAGCCTGTACGGTGTTGTTTGGGCTTTTTGGGCACGTAATGACCGGATTGGCCAACTACAAGGAGTTTGCCAACAGTGGCGCACCAGTAGCTATCGCCATCGAAAAAACGCCATATTCGTGGTTAAGCCAGGCTATTATTTTAGCCATTTTAATCGGCTATACTTCGGTAATTCTGGTCGATTTGATGGCCCAATCGCGCATGTTTTATGCCATTAGCCGCGACGGACTTTTGCCAAAGGCTTTTTCTAAACTTCATCCCAAATTCAAAACGCCATATCAATCCAACATCCTGCTTTGTGCGTTTATTGGCTTGTTTGCGGCATTTGTACCATTAAATGTGGTAGGCGAAATGACCAGTATCGGTACCCTATTGGCGTTTTTAATGGTTTGTGCGGGCATTTTGATCCTCCGCAAAACCAATCCTGATGCCGAGCGGCCGTTTAAGGTACCGTTGGTGCCGTTGGTTCCGATCTTGGGTATCCTGGTTTGCTTGGCCATGATGGCTTTTATGCCTTGGGAAACCTGGCTGAGACTGGTGGTTTGGTTGGCTATTGGCCTGGTTATTTACCTGTTATACGGAAAAAAGAACAGCCTGCTCAGGAAATCGTTTAATAAATAGTACAGCTCGAAAAGGGTTTGAGGCAAGACTTAATAAGATAAGCAGGCTATTTTAAGGTTCAAAACAACACTTATCCACATTTTAACAACCTGGGGCGCTGTGGCTCAAGTTTTGTGTTAATGAGTTTGTTCCTTAATTATGTTGACTTATGATTATCAAACTTCAACTCCCGGCCACAGCAACAGCTACTGGACAGCAAGTATCAAAAGCTGTTGAGCAACCTACCCGTAAAGATAGAGTTAAGGCAGATCGTATAGTTATTGCAATTATTTATCTTTTGGGAATAATCGGCGCAGCCGTATTTGCTTAGCGGCTTTCAATAGACCATATATAAATCTGGCTTTCCTGCGGCAACAAAAACTACAACAACAGCGTATCAATACGGTGGGCCTGTACCATATTTAAGGTTGGCGACCAGCTGAAAATGGTAAAATGGCCATCTTGCGAGGCTACCAAGGCCAAAGCATTACGCTGGTCGTAAATAAACTGTGCGGCCGAAAGATGTCGGGTTCCTCCAATTTTTGCGGGATGCACGGTTACCGCATCGCCACCGGCAATAGGTTCCGAATACGATAATTCCTGAATATGGCCACTGCTGTTGGCCCTGCCCGTTTTGGCACCAAAAGCCAGCAATTCGTAATCGTCGCTGATGATGGTAGCGCCATCTACCGCCGTAAGGCCCGACAAGTGATCGATTTCTCTTTTCAATGCGCTCTGCCAAAAGATTTCGCTGGCATTGCGATCTTTATTGGTAAGGTCGGCCAGGCCACGGTAAGGAGGCTTAAGTGCATAGCCCATGGGGTGGATTACCGACTGCTCCCAGTCTTTGGTACCTTTTGGAACGACCAAGATGGCACCGCCACGTGCATGTGCCCGCATAGAAACAGCCAGCTGGATCAGGATATTGGCGGCATCGTTCCAATAAGAGTGTGCGGTTAAATCGAGCAGCGACAAGAGCATAGTCGGGCAATCGGCACTGGTGGCACTTTTTTCTTCTACAACTTTAATCTGGTCGCCCTTAAGTACTGCCACGTTGGTGTATTTGCCAAAACCGTAAATACGCCGATGTTTGATCACCAATAGGCCAGGTTCTGATACATCAACCACAAAGCAGTAATTGGGTATATTGAGCGTTGTACCCCAAATATGCAGGCTATAGCCATCGTGCCATACGCCGATGTGGATACCGCTTCGCTCAACACCTGGCGCCATTTTGGTAAGGATATTGGCATTTAACGGCAGCGTTTGATGAAACAGCAACGGTTTGCTGGCCTGCTCTGGTGGCAAAAAAGCAATGGATATTTTTGGCGAATGCCCTTCCTCCTTGCGCAAACTCGACCAAAAGGCCGCATCGAGAATGGCCTCGATGACCCTCGCGGGTGGCTGTGGCGCCAAATCGACTTCGCCCTTGGCGCTGGCTTCTGCCAAATGTTTGGCGAAATGTGCCTCTATTTGCGGGGCTACCAGTTTTGCGGCCTGATATGTTGCTCTATTTACCATGTTACTAAGTTAAGTGTTTTAGTTCTGGATTTTCACCTGGCGAAAGTTGGCCAAAAGTAAATTTCTCGGGCATGAAATTCTTGCAGATGGCTTAGCTGTGGGATTGTCAAATCGTTGCTTGTTGAATTGCCCAAATGCCCAACCATTTAACAATGTCCACATAAAACCGTACTATTACCTTTCTTATCCTACATCAAGAGCCGGGCGCACCAACGGACTTATCTTTGTATCAATAAGTTTTAACAATTATGGCACAAACAGTATTGCACAAAGCCAACACCCGAGGGGTGGCAGATCATGGCTGGTTAAAAAGTTATCAAAGTTTCAGCTTTGCTGGATACTATAATCCTGAACGCATCCACTTCGGCGCCTTGCGCGTGCTGAACGACGATATCGTTACCGGGGGCATGGGTTTCGGCGAGCATCCGCACGACAACATGGAAATTATTTCTATTCCGCTTGAAGGAGAGCTGCAACACAAGGATAGCATGGGCAATGTGGCCACCATTAAAGCTGGCGAAATCCAGGTAATGAGCGCCGGAACCGGAATTTACCACTCTGAATACAACCCAGATGCTACCCATCCGGCCAAGTTTTTACAAATCTGGCTTTTTCCGAACACAAGAAATGTAACGCCTAGGTACGACCAGATTGTGCTGGACAAAACCGAACGCAAAAACGAGTTTGTACAGATTTTATCGCCAAATGCTGACGACGCGGGTGTTTGGATCTATCAAAATGCCTGGTTTAACCTGGCCACTTTTGAAGCCGGCCACAGCAAAGCCTATCCGATGCACGGCAAAGGCAACGGCCTATACATTTTCGTATTGGAAGGAGAATTGGAAGTGGAAGGCCAAAAATTAGAAACAAGAGACGGTTTCGGTGTTTGGGATACCGATTCTGTAAATATAAAAGCTATTGGAGAAGCTAAATTCTTGTTAATGGAAGTTCCGATGGAGTTCTAATCAGAAATCGGGGGTCTCGACAACAGACTCCCGATTTTTGTTTTGAGCAATTTTCCATGCCCTCCCGAGATAATGCCTAAATGCAGGGTGGATTAACACTCACAAACTCAGCAATAAAACAATCAAAGAAAATGCAAACTATAGAAATCGTAGTCATCGGCACCAACAAACCCATCATGCAAACCATTGCCCGGCTGATCGACCAAAACGAAGAGTGGAAGGCCAAACTGGCTTATTCTGTGACCGAAGCCTTAAACATCTGTCTGCAGGAAAGCATCAAACTGGTACTCATTGGCGCCGGAATAACCGAGGAAGAAATAGACAGGCTTAAGCTCGAGCTGGCCAACCAACGCCCCCACTTACCCATCATTAAGCATTATGGCGGTGGCAGCGGCTTGTTGTTTGCCGAAATTCATCAGGGGTTGGGAAGTTAAAGCCCTGGGGTTCTCTACCCTAAATAATGGTCAATCGCCTTGGCAAATTAATGACAAGCGGCATACAGACGGCCACATTGCTCCTTCATGGACAACCCGCCTCAGATCGGTTTTGCCCTGACCTACCTTAAGCCATCCTTTGTGGCTAGCCAACACTTTCAATTCATTGCGATTGCACATCGTTGCCGTAACTTTTCGAAGCTCGCACAAAGGATCCAAGAATCTTATTTTTATTGCCTGCCTTCAGAAAAATGCATCTTCATTTTCCGCTCAAAAACCACCAATTTTCAAATATTTTACATAAATCAAACACAACGGCACAAAACTTGTTAGGTAGTTAAAAACTATTTATAAAAATTAAATCATTAGTTATGAAAAAATTACTTTTTACTTTAATTGCAGGCGCAGCACTTTTAACGACAGGCTTGAATGCACAAGCTCAAGCTTACAAAACTGGTGCAGGTTTGGGCATCGATTTTGGCAATGGCGCTACCATGGTTGGTCCTTCAATTAAACACTTCTTCAACCAAAATAGTGCAATTGAAGGTGATGTTTTATTTGGCGGAAGTTCTACTTTGATCCAAGCATTTTATCAATACAATGCACCAATTAAAGGTGCTCCAGGCCTACAATGGTATTTAGGCGGTGGCCCAGGCATTAACTTGTACGATGGTGGCTCTACTTTTATGATCCGTCCGATGGTAGGTTTAGACTACAGAATTTCTGGCGCACCAATCGGTTTCAACTTCGACTGGAGACCAGCTTTGCAATTTTATGATGGTGGCAACAACTTCGAAGCCGGAAGATTTGGCCTAGGTATTAAATACATCTTCAAATAAGAAGATCATGTATAAAAAAAGCCCCGAGCGATATGCTCGGGGCTTTTTTATGTTTATTGGTTTGCTGGCTCATTAGTTCATTGATTTATTAGGCAATCAACTATGGGTTGCGAACCGAAAACCAAATACCATTGAACTGTCTATATGCCCATCCATTTTTTGCGAACGGCCAACTGTTGTGGCGTTGCATCTTCTTTGATGGTAGTTTTAAACCTAACGGCATCGTTATTGGTTAGGGTTACGGTCAGGTCTTGTTTCAAACCATCTCTTACAATACTCACTTTTACCGTTTCGCCCACTTTCTTGCTCGAAATTTGGGTCATTCTTTCTACCAAGGCTTCGGCAGGTACATCATCAATAGCAACGATTTCGTCGTTTACGTTTACACCGCCATTCCAGGCACCTGAACCACGCGCCACGCCTGTTACGATAACTTTACCGGTAGCCCTGCTGGTTGTTGCACCAAAGTAAGGAATGCTTTTGCCTTCGTTTTCGTTCACAATATCGATACCGGCATAGCCGAAATATTTGGCAAACTCGATCGCGTCTGTGCCATTTACATATTTGGCCCAGAAATTAGTGAAGTTCATGCCACTGATTTTCTCTACCATGGCCTTGAACTCGGCATCGGTATAGCCACGTTTCAAGGTTTTGCATTGCAAGTACATCGCTTTCATCACATCGTCGAGGCTTTTGGCGCCTTTAGTGGCATTGGCAATTTCCAAATCCATCAATAAACCTACTACTTCGCCTTTGCTGTAGTAAGAGATGAAAGTATTGCGCGAGTTTTCGTTCGGACGGTAGGCACCGTTGATCCAGGCATCGAAGCTCGACGCGGCCGCCGACATCAATTTAGAGCCTGGCGTATTCATTACCGTACCTACTGCACCAGCCAAGCCGTTTACGAATCCATCTTGCGGGGTAAAGCCTGCTCTTAGCATAAACTTGTTCTCGTAGTACGAAGTAAATCCTTCGGCCACCCACAAATTGGTGGTATAGTTTTCGTTGTCGTAATCGAATGGCCCTAAAGCAATTGGGCGCAATCTTTTGACGTTCCACAAATGGTGATACTCATGCGCTACCAAGCCTAAGAAACCATTATAGCCCCTAGGCGTACCATAGGCATTGCGTGATGCGCCTAAAACAGTTGAGTTCAGGTGCTCTAAACCGCCACCACCTTGTTGGTAGTTGTGCACGATGAAAGTATAGTGTTTATTCGGATTTTCGCCGTACACCGCCGTAGCCTGTTCTACAATTTTGGCCATGTCTACTTTCAGGCGCTCCTTGTCGTAATTGCCGCCACCGTACATGGCTACTTCGTGCCTTACGCCAGCTGCATTAAATTCGAATACATCCTGGTTACCCACTTCGATAGGGCTATCGAACAAAATATCAAAATCTGATGCCGTGTAGGTAAATTGCTGGCCAGGTACCGGCTCCAATCCGGTACTTACCTTATCCCATTTGCCAAAAGGAATAATCTTAACCGTGCTTGGCGTCTTGATCATCCCGGCAGGATACATAAAAATATTGGCCGACGAAAGAAAGGCATGCGAAGCATCGATAAATGCCGTACGCACCGAAATTTCGAATGCATAAACCCTATAATTGATTTTTACGGCATTGGCTTTGGCATTGAAAATCCTCCAGGTATTTTTGGTTACTTTTTCTACCTTAACGGCTTTGCCGTTGGCGGTTGCACCAAAGCTTTCTACGCTTTTGGCAAACTCGCGTACCAAATAAGAACCTGGGGTCCATACCGGCATTTTTACATCGACATAGCTTTTGGCCGCAATGCCCGATAGGTTCATTTCTACTTCCGCATAATGTGCCTGCGGCTCTTTGAAGCTTACTTCAAAGTTTATTTTTACTTGTGATTTGGCTGCCATAGTAATAGATAGGAGTATGACTAATCCGAAAATTGATTTATTCATTACTGTTATTTAATGATAGTTGAAAGTTTAAGGACAAATTTAAAATTTCTAAGTTTTTAAAGACATATATTTATGTAATAAGCTGTAACATACTTAGTACATCAAATGATTAGAAAAACAAATAAATATTTTTGTACGTTAACCCATTGGATTAAACACACGCATGAAAATCAGGTATATCATCTACATCCTCTTAGCCATAGGCTTGGCCTATTTGGTTTATTATAGAATTTCTGAAAACAAAAAAATCGCGGCCGAAGGCAATGGGGCCAAGGCTGGTGGCGGCCCAGGCGGCAAGAACGGCAAAGGAGGCAAAGGCGCTCCGCCATTGGCTGTAGAGGGCGTAGTGGTGCAAACCGCCAGATTTGACAATGACCTCGAAATTACGGGAAGCATAGAACCCAACGAATCGGTTGTGTTGCGCAGCGAAGTGGCTGGCTTGGTAACCGGCATCTATTTTAAGGAAGGCAGCCATGTAAGCAAAGGCGCTTTGTTGGTTAAAATAAACGACAGGGATATTCAGGCACAACTGAAAGATGCCCTAACCAAGGAAAAGCTTTCGGCCACCAACGAGAACAGGGCCAAGCAACTATTGGCCAAAGGCGCCATCAGTCAGGAAGAATACGACACTTCGTTAGCCGACCTGCAATCGCTAAAAGCACAAACCCAACTGATCAGGGCGCAGTTGGCCAAAACTTCGATTTTGGCACCTTTTAGTGGCCAAGTTGGCTTAAGGTCTATTTCTGTGGGCGAATACCTGACCCCATCAACCACCATTGCCAATTTGGTAAGTACCAATCCGGTAAAAATCACCTTCTCCATTCCAGAAAAATATGCTGGGCAAATCAATCAAAATGCCAACATTGATTTCCACATAGACGGTTCGCACCAAACCTTTAAGGCCAAGATATTTGCCTTAGAGCCGGGCATTAACCAAGCAACCCGTACGTTGCAAATCAAAGCCCTGGCTCCCAATGCCGACGGCAAGCTTTTGCCGGGCTCGTTTGCCAAGGTTAAACTGGCATTGGCGACCATTAACGATGCCATTTTGATCCCGAGCGAAGCCATTATTCCGGTGCTGAACGGAAAAACCGTTTACATCAGCAAAAACGGATTGGCACAACAGGTAAAAGTAGAAGCAGGCAACCGTACTGCGGAGCGCGTACAGATCACTTCGGGCCTCAACGTAGGCGACACCGTATTGACCACAGGCGCCATGGCCCTTAAACCTAAATCTCCGGTAAAAGTTAAACTGGTAAAAGCTAAGTCATGAGTATTTCGACCACCAGTATCAAACGTCCGGTTCTTGCCATTGTAATGAACCTGGTCATTATCCTGTTCGGGGTAATTGGCTATAACTTTCTGGGCGTACGCGAGTACCCGTCTATCGATCCGGCCATTGTTTCGGTGCGTACTTCCTATCCGGGAGCCAACGCCGATATCATCGAATCGCAAATTACCGAACCTCTGGAAAAATCAATCAATGCCATCGACGGTATTCGCAATATTTCTTCTTCCAGCAACCAGGGAACGAGCAACATTACCATCGAGTTTAACCTCGACAAAAACATAGACGAAGCGGCCAACGATGTGCGCGATAAAGTGTCGCAGGCGGCCAGAAGCTTGCCAAAAGACATCGATGGGTTGCCGATCGTGAGCAAGGCTGATGCCAATTCGGATGCGATCATTTCGATGACCATCCAAAGCGACAAGCGTGGGGTAACCGACCTGAGCGATTTTGCCGAAAACGTAATTGCCGACCGCATCCAAACTATTCCGGGCGTAAGCAGCGTACAAATCCAGGGGCAGCGCAAGTACGCCATGCGTATCCGTATCGACCCTACCAAACTGGCTTCTTATGGCCTGACTTCGCAGGATATTGTAACGGCACTTGACCGCGAAAACGTAGAATTGCCATCGGGAAAACTGACCGGAGCCACTACCGAGCTGATTGTAAAAACACTGGGCAAGCTCACCACGGCCGACGAGTTTAACAACCTGATCCTTTCTAGCGACAGCAACAATGTAGTGAAGCTGCAAGATGTAGCCTTTGCCGAAGTGGGTTCTGAAAACGAGGAAACCGTTTTACGCGAATCGGGCAAACCCATGGTGGCTATTGGTATTATTCCGCAACCCGGCGCCAACTACCTCGACATTAGCAAGGAGTTTTATAAACGTTTTGCCAAACTGGAACAGGACGTACCTCAGGATATTAAGCTCAAGGTAGCACTTGATACGACCCTCTTTATCAAACGTTCGGTAACCGAAGTGGCCGAAACCATTTTGCTTTCGCTGGTCTTGGTAATTTTGATCATTTACCTGTTTTTTAGGGATTGGGCTATTGCCTTCAGGCCATTGATCGATATTCCGGTATCGCTCATTGCCACGTTCTTTATCATGTACATTTTCGGCTTCTCCATTAACGTACTTACGCTTTTGGCCATTGTACTGGCAACGGGCCTGGTGGTTGACGATGGCATTGTGGTAACCGAGAACATCTTTAAAAAGGTGGAGGAAGGCCTATCGCCAATCGAAGCGGCCATTAAAGGTTCGAACGAGATTTTCTTTGCGGTAATTTCCATCTCCATTACCCTGGCCGCGGTATTCTTGCCGGTAATTTTCTTACAAGGCTTTGTGGGGCGGCTTTTCCGCGAGTTTGGGGTGGTTATTGGCGCAGCCGTACTCATATCGGCCTTCGTATCATTAACCTTAACCCCGATGCTGAATGCCTATCTGATGAAAAAAGGAGGCCACACGCCATCGAGGTTTTACAACTTTACAGAACCTTATTTTGTGAAGCTTAACGAAAGCTACAAGAGCAACCTGAACAAGTTCTTGAACAGGCGCTGGATTGCCGTACCGCTGATTTTGATCTGTATGGGGCTGATTTTCCTTTTCTGGAAACTATTGCCGAAAGAAACTGCTCCTTACGACGACAGAAGTGCCATCAACTTGAACGTAACTACGCCAGAAGGTGCTTCTTTTGCCTACACCGACCGTTTTATCTCAAAGCTGAACACAATGATTATTGATTCGGTTCCCGAGAAGAACGTGTTGATTACCATTACCTCGCCAGGTTTTGGCGGAGCTGGCTCTACAAATTCGGGGTTCATGCGCATGGGCCTGATCGACCCCGACAAACGAGAGAGAAGCCAAAAAGACATTGCCGATAAGCTGACCAAAGCCACCAAAAAATATACCGAAGGCAAGGTAACCGTTACGCAGCAGCCTACCATTTCTGTGGGCCGCAGAGGCGGTTTGCCCATCAGCTATATTATTCAGGCGCAAAACTTTGAGAAGCTGCGCGAAAAAGTGCCTCAGTTTATGGACGAGGTTGCTAAAGACCCTACTTTTACCACTTCAGATGTTAACCTTAAATTCAACAAACCCGAAATAGACCTTACTATTGACCGCGATAAGGCCAAAAACTTGGGCGTTTCTATTGTTGACATTGCCCAAACCCTGCAATTGGGGCTTAGTGGCCAGCGTTTCTCTTATTTCTTTATGAACGGCAAGCAATATCAGGTAATCGGCCAGTTTGATGTGAGCGACCGCAAGGAACCGCTCGACCTGAGTTCGGTGTATGTAAGAAACGACAAAGGGCAGCTTATCCAATTAGACAACCTGGTCACAGCCAAGGAAGAAAGCAGTCCGCCACAATTATACCGTAACAACCGTTTCATTTCGGCTACGGTGTCGGCAGGTTTATCGCCGGGCAAAAGCATTGGCGATGGCATTGCGGCCATGGACAGGATTGCAACTAAAGTGCTCGACGAAAGCTTCTCTACCGATTTAAGTGGCGAATCGAGGGATTTTCAGGAGAGTTCTTCCAACACCCTTTTCGCGTTCGGCTTGGCCTTATTGTTGGTTTATCTGATCCTTTCGGCACAGTTCGAGAGCTTCAAAGACCCCATCATCATTATCCTTACAGTGCCGATGGCGGTAGCTGGTGCATTTTTATCCCTATGGCTGTGCGGACAAAGCTGGAATATCTTCAGCCAAATCGGTACCATCATGCTGATTGGCTTGGTAACCAAAAACGGCATTTTGATTGTAGAATTTGCCAACCAGCTTAAAGAACAGGGCAAATCGGTACACGACGCCATTAGAGAGGCAGCGGTTTCGAGGTTAAGGCCAATTTTGATGACCAGTATGGCTATTGCCATTGGTGCATTGCCTATTGCCATGGCCTTGGGCGCGGCGGCCAAAAGCCGGATGAGTATGGGTACTGTAATTATTGGTGGTACTTTGTTTTCGTTGATCTTGACCTTGTTCGTTATTCCGGCCATTTATTCGTACTGGTCTAAAGAACACCAGGAAAATACCGAGTTAAAAGAATCTTTAAACGCCGCGCTGGCCGACGAAGGCCAAGACAAAAAATAAGGAGAGCATGAAGGGAAGGAATAAAAGCCATTCAATCGTTCCAAACCCGATCATTCAAAATTTAACATACATGAAATTAAAGTATTTTATATTTTTTATCGTTGGAAGTTGGGCTGGCTTATGCAATACAGCAACGGCGCAGGAGAAATTAACGTTGCAAGACGCCATTACCATTGCCCTGCAAAACAACTACGATATCAAGCTGATCAACAACACCGCCGCTATTGCCAAAAACAACGCCAACGCGGGCAATGCCGGCATGTTACCAACAGCATCGGGCACATTTAGCACGGGTGGCAGCAGGCAAAACACTGTTCAAACGCAATCTAGCGGTACGCAACGGGTAACCGATGGTGCCAAAAGCACCAACATGTCGTATGGAGTAGGCCTAGATTGGACCATTTTTGATGGCTTTAAGATGTTTGCCAACTACGACCGGTTAAAGGCTTTAGAGCAACAGGGCCAGGTAAATGCCAAAGCACAAATCCTCACCACGATTTCTGATGTGATTACGGCCTATTTCAACATCGTAAAGCAGCAACAATTGGTGGTCGCTTCTGATAGCGCCCTCGATATTTCTAACCTGAGGCTCAAAATTGCCAACAACAAACTGGAAATTGGCCGCGGTTCTAAACTCGATGTATTGGCCGCCAAAGTTGATTACAACACCGATACTTCTACCTACCTGCAGCAAAAAAACCAGCTGGCTACTTTTATGGTTACCTTAAACCAGCTAATGGCTCGCGACGTGAACACCAAATTTTCGGTAGCAAGCGACATCACGATAGACAACACCCTCAATTATACGGAGCTGGCCAACCAGATGCAACAACTCAATCCTTATTTGCAGAGCGCCATGCTGAGCAAGAAAATTGCCGAGCTGAACCTGAAGCAGGTCAAAGGCAACCGCTATCCGCAAGTCAGCCTCAACAGTGGCTATGAGTTTTCGCGCAGCACTACCCCTACTGGCTTTAATACCAAGTTTAGGGCCAACGGGTTAACTTACGGGGTAACGGCCAGTGTAAACATTTTTAACGGCTTTTTGCAACGCCAAAACGAACGCAATGCAAAGGTCGAAATCAGCTCGGCCAGCCTTTCGTTAGATAAGGTGAAACAAGACATCAGCGCCCAGCTAACCAGCGCCTACCAAAACTACAGCACCTTTTTAGCACTGGTTAAACTGGAGCATCATAACGTTGACATTGCCAACCAGAATTTGGATATCACCTTAGCGAAATACCGCTTAGGCAGCATTGCGCCACTGGAGCTAAGGGAAGCGCAACGCAATGCCATCGATGCCAATAGCCGCTATATCGATGTGCAATACCAGGCCAAACTGGCCGAAATTGCGCTAAAAGAAATCAGCGGTACGTTAAATATTCAATAAATTGCTATTTTTAGTGCATGATTTTAGTTGCAGATAGCGGTTCGTCCAAAACAGACTGGATGGCCTATAGTCCAAATCAGATCTTATCTTTCAGTACGCAAGGCATCAATCCTTATTTTGTAAATGCGCACGATGTGGTCAAAATCCTTTCCAAAAACAAGGAAATTGCCCCTTATGCCACGGCCGTGAAAGAAGTTTATTTTTTCGGCTCAGGCTGTTCGTCACCAGACAAACACGAGATTATTTCTAACGGACTATCTGCATTTTTCACCAAAGCCTTCATCAGCGTAGACCACGACCTGATTGGTTCTGCCTATGCCACCTGTGGCGACAAAAAGGGACTGGCCTGCATTTTGGGTACCGGATCTAACATTTCGTATTACGATGGTAAAAGTGTACACGATGGCAAACACGGCCTGGGCTATGTGTTGGGCGATGAAGGCTCGGGCACCTATTTTGGCAAAAAAATACTGCTTTCTTTTCTGTATCAAACCATGCCTGCCGATTTATGCGAAGCTTTTGCCAAGGCTTATGAGGTAAACAAAGACATCGTTATCGAAAACATCTACCAAAAGCCTTTGCCTAATTCGTACCTGGCGGGATTTAGCCGTTTTATGAAGGCACACCAGTCGCATCCATTCATCCAACAGGTGCTTCACGATGGCTTTCAAGAGTTTATAGATACCAATGTAAAAGACTATAAATCATATCGCAGCCTCGACTGTAATTTTGTGGGTTCTATTGCTTATTACTATCAAGACGAATTGCGTGCTACTTTTGCGGCCAACCACATTAAAGTGGGCAAAATACTCCAAAAGCCCATCGAAGGAATTTTCGATTATATCCTTAAAAGGGAAGGCATTACCTTACAAATGAGTTAAACCACTTACGAAGCTTTGGCAGCTCCGTAAGTGAACTTTTTCATCATTAGCTACCCCGCCCTTGGGCACCTCTCCATCGGAGGGGCATGGGAAATTTATTATCTTATTAGCCAACTATCTTTAAAGCTTCGATAGGTAGCCACCAACTACTTACTCATTTCAAATCATCTGCTTCATAGCCTTTCAATAGCCAATTGCCTTTGGCATCCTGCTCATAGCTAGCTTTATAGTTGGAAGCCGGCGGAATGGTAAAATGGAAACTGAATTGCCGGGCTGTTGGATCTTTGGGGATAAAATGATCTTTGATGGCGTTGGCGGTTGCTTCTATCAGTTCTTTGGGATGTGCTTTCATGGCTTGCTGTTGATGAGCTGGTGTTCTTCAAATTCACTTTCATTGCCTGTACGGTCTACTGCGGTTACCGCATAGGCATTTAAAGGGATTGAGGTTTTGGCTCTTTTAACAGTCGCTAAGATATCCAAAAATTCGTCTTTGCGGTTCAAAATCCTATAGTTCCATTTATCGCCATATTTAAAATAAACCACCCACCTAAATACATCGCTTTTTTCTGGATGGCTCCACCTGATCTGCCATAGCGAATCTTTGGAGACAACGGCAACCTCAGGTTTTTTAGGTGCCTTTTTATCCAGCCATTCGCTAGGCGGTACCAAGGCTTGTTTCTGGTACGGCCCATCAATTAATCCCTGCCGCAGTTTTTCGTGTTTAACCAGGCCAGCCATGCTCCAGTGCAAAGCACCTTTGCTATTGGGCAGCATGCCCCGGGTAATCATAATCTGGTTGATGATTTCGTCTACATTCTTCTCGTCGCCACCCAAGCCGATGTTCATGCCGGGCCACAGGTGCCTGCCTTTGGTATTTTCAGACTGCCACCAGCCTAGCAGCACCGGAAAACTCAGCTTTTGTGCATTGACTGTCCAATACAACTGTGGGCTGAAATAATCGACCCAGCCTTTATTAAGCCATAATTTGGCATCGGCATAAAGCTTATCATATTGGTCCATCCCTTCGATGGATTCGGGGTAACCCGGACGCCAAATGCCAAAGGGACTAATCCCAAACTTCACGTATTTTTTCTCGGCCTTGATTTCCTTGTAAACCTTTTCGATAAAGCTGTTTACGCTTTCTCTACGCCAATCGCCACGGCTCAATTTACCGCCGCTTTGCTGATAAGCGGCCCAGCTTTGGTCGTCGGGAAAATCGGCGCCACCATTGTACGAATCGTAGGGATAAAAATAATCGTCGAAATGTACGCCATCAATATCATAACGCTTTACAATGTCTTTCACTACCGCCAGCGAGTGATCCTGCACTTCTTTTTTCGACGGATCCATCCAATACTGCCCGTCTTTCAGTTTGACCACCAAATCGGGTTTGGCCTTTACGATAGATTTGGCACTGGGCTCGCCACCCGATAAGTGATGGGCACGGTAAGGATTGAGCCATACATGCAGCTCCAAGCCTCTGTCGTGCGCCGCTTCTACCCAAAAGGCCAAAGGGTCGTAATAAGGTTCTGGCGCTTTGCCTTGTGCGCCGGTCAGGAAAAACGACCAAGGTTCTAAACTGCTTTCATAAAGTGCATCGGCCTGTGGCCTGATCTGCAAAATGGCCGCATTGAAATTCAATTTTTTAAGCAGGTCTAACAAGGCAACGGCTTCCTGCTGCTGTTCGGCCGGACTTAGGCCAGGCTTGCTGGGCCAGTTGATGTTAGCCACGGTGGCAATCCACCCAGCCCTGAACTCCTGCATGGCTTTAGGTGGTCTGTTTAGTGCTTCGTTGGGCGTTGTTTGCACCTGGCCATAAGCATTGAGGCTTAACAAGGTTGCCAGGCACAGTATGGTGTTCTTCAATATCATGAGATTGGGTTTGATAGCAAACAGACCATAGCTTTATGGGCTATGGTCCGTTTCATTATAATTCTAAATTGATGTGGTTAGTTTACGCCACCTTTGCGGGTTGCTTTTACCTGTGGAGGCCAAACGCCTGGCTTGCCCGTACGCTCGTTAACCGGCAAGGTAATTCTTTCGTTCGAAGTTTTTTCCGGATCCTCACAAGCCATGTAAACCAAAATAGCGGCTAAAATGGCATTGCTTCTGATTTCGTCGAAAACCAATTTATCATAGCTATCGCGGTTGGTATGCCAAGTATAGCTGCCGTAATCCCAGCTGGTAGAGCTTAAGGAGAAACCCGGCGCACCCACGGCTACAAAAGAAGCAAAATCTGAACCGCCACCGCCTGGAGCACCAGGGAAATTAGTTTTGATCTGATTTTTGATGGTATCAGGTACTTGGGCCAACCATCTGGTTAAATAATCTTTGGCTTTGGCGAAACCTTGTCCCGAAAGGTTAACCACGCGGCCGGTTCCGTTGTCTTGGTTAAACAAAGCCTGCAGGTTGTTCACAATTTCTGGATGGTCTTCTACAAAGGCTCTCGATCCGTTTAAGCCCTGCTCTTCGCTGCCCCAGTGGCCAACCAAAATGGTTCTTTTCGGGTTTGGATAGAATTTCTTCAACAAACGCATGGCTTCCATCATCATAATGGTGCCCGAGCCGTTATCGGTGGCACCACTGGCACCATCCCACGAATCGAAGTGGGCCGATAGCATCACGTACTCGTTTGGCTTTTGTGTGCCTTTAATTTCGGCAATGGTATTGAAGGTTGGCACCATGCCCAGTTCTTTTGATTCGGAAACAATATTAAGCACCGGTTTTGAACCATAAGTAGCCAGACGGTAAACCAGGCCATAATCTTCTACCGATAAATCGACCGTAGGAATCTTGGTGGTATTGGCACCAAAAATCTTATCTACGCCCCAGCCTTGCGACCAGTTGTTGATGATGATGCCCGCAGCACCTGCTTTTTCGATGGCTAAAGCCAAGTTTTTTGCGGTCAAACCAGTTTTGGCCAAGCGGTCTTTCCAAGCTTTAGCGGCTTCATCTTTTTCTTTTTTGAATTTGTTGTACAGGTCTTTCGTCGCAAATTCCTCCCAGTTTTTGTCCGGGCGACCGGATACCGGATTCATCGAAATCATGACCAATTTGCCTTTTACGTTAGGCAACCAATTTTGAAAGGCAACCGAGTCGGCCACTTCTGGCAAAATAATGGCTTCGGCTTTCACGCCTTTGCCCGAAGTTGACGGGCTCCAAGCCAGTTGCGTGCCTTCTAAGGTTCTTACCCTTGGACTGATCAGGTCGATGTGGCTTACGCCTCTTTGCCAGCCACGCCATTCGCCCCATTTTTCGTTCCTGGCTGTAATGCCCCAGTCGCCATATTTTTTTACGGCCCAATCGTTAGCCTGTTTCATTTGCGGACTGCCTACCAAACGGGGTCCAACAACATCCAACAGCTCGTGAGCCAGTTTCTCGAGTTGCGAATTGCTGTTTTCTTCGTTCACAATATTGTTGATGACAGGGTCTTTGCTGCTTTGAGCGAAACTCAAACTGCCGCAGCACATGCTGGCACCAATAAACATTGCAGCGGCATACCTTGCTGCAGGAAAGCCTTTGGGATGTAGAAAAGTTTTCATCTGTTCAAATTTTGTTTTAACGGTAATGAAATAGCCAGGGATTGATTTTTGAAGCAAATCGCCTCGAAAATCATGGCGGTTTCACGAATTATCCTTAAATAGTTTAGTTAATACTCGAAAGATAGAACTTTAGGGCCATTTTAACAATAAAGAGAAAGCCCCTGTGGCGATTGGGAAACACCAAGGGGCTTGTTATCAAATAAGTTACAAATTGACCTCTTATTGGCCTATGAGTATTGTTAGTTCATTTCCATGGAATTGGATTAAAAATCCAAAGTTGTTAGGATGGGGATGGCACATCCCGACCAGCTTTAAAAATAATTTTAGCCCTAAACGCCCCGCATTACCCCAATCTGCTTACCTGCCCAATCAGGGAAAAGGATCTTATCGTTGTGGATGCCCAAATGCTTGTTGGCCACTTCGCTAAATACGGCCCTAAAATCGGTGGTTACGGCTAAATCCCTGCCATCTTCGAGGTTTTCTTTGGCTAATGGATTAACGATGCCGTGTACCAAACCGCCATTCACATCGTTGCCCAAAATAAAATTACATGAAGCCCGCCCGTGGTCGGTGCCGCCAGTGCCATTTTGCGCAACCGTACGGCCAAATTCGGTCATGGTCATTACCGTCACCTCATCTTGGTATTTGCTCAAGTCGGTCCAGAAAGCCATGATGCTATTGCTCAGGTCGTTTACATTGCGGGCAAAAATGCCAGTTTCGGTACCTTGATTAAAGTGGGTATCCCAACCGCCAGATTCGGCAAAGGCTACTTCTAGGCCCACGTCCATTTTAATGAGTTGCGCAATCTGTTTGAGCGAGTTGCCTAGTGCCGTATTCGGATAAACGGCGTTATATTCGGGCTTATAGTTTTTGGTATCGGTTTTTTGGAGCATTTTAATCGCTTCGAAGCTTTCCTTGCCCGTATCCTTCAACAAGCCCGACGAAGTTTGATCGTACAGGTCTTCAAAACTCTTCGAAGCCATGTTGGCTCCTGCCTGGTTACCACGCAACTGGATGTTGAAATCGGCCAGGTTGCTGATGGCTACTGCGGGATTTTCGCCATAAAACGACCTTGGCAGCGAAGAAGTTAAACTTACGCCTTGAAACGGCGTAGCGGCTTCGTGCCCTAACAAGCCCACGGCCCTATTGAGCCAACCGGTTTCAGTACCTTTGTTAAAAGGCGTACCCGATTCCATAAAATCCTGTGCATCAAAGTGCGAACGTGTATTGTTGGGCGAACCAATGCCATGTACAATGCCGAGGCGCTTTTCGCGGAACATTTGTTCGAATACTGCCATGGAAGGATGCAAACCAAAACGGCCATCCAGATCAATCAGGGGCTTGTTTTTTCCACCTTGTGCAGCCGACATAAACAAATTGGGGCGAACCGCCTTTAAATAATTGTCGGTAAAGGGCGTAACGGCCATCAAACCATCCATGGCGCCACGCTGAAAGATGCACACCATGATTTTACGTTTTTTGAACAGGCCCGGGGCTACGGTACCCGCGACGGCATCGGCCAAAAATCCGGGTATGCCACCCAAGCTAATTCCAAATAAGGCCAAGCCTCCAGCTTTGATAAATCCTCTTCTCGAAGTCATGATAAATTTTATTTACGTTGAAATTCTGGTGATCCGATAATTACCCCTACTACTTGTGCCAACATGGAATTGTTTCCTGCTTGTTGGCCCGGCATATTATTAACTAAGGCTTTTTTGCCTTTTGGTTTCATTTGATCCGCATTTTCGCCCATGATATTGGCATCTTCGTTCGCCATCGCGTTCATTTGCTGAGGCGCCGCATTTTGAGCTGCGGCTTTAGCCACGTTGCTTTCCAAATCTGGATTGTTAAGCATAGGCTTTAGCCTCGATATGGTTTCGTCGAGCTTGCGTTCGGGCATCATCAGTTTACCATAAATATTTAAGGCCGCTTCGGCGCTTTCGGGTTCGTGGTTGTTGTTGAGCGCAGCCAGGTCGAAGCTGATGCCCGGAATACGTTGCGAAGCCAGAGCCAGTCCAAAGTTCATCCTGTTTAGCAAAGAACCTGTATTGATCCAGTACTGTCCGCGGTCTGGGAAGCCTGTTGGCGCTTGATAATAGTACATTTGCTGTCCCATTTTATTTATCCAGGTATACAATTGATAAGGTTGCTTAATTGTAGCATCCAAACTGCGAACCGCGCTGATAGCCAATTCAAATGGCGATTTGGTCTTTTCGCGCAGGGCATCGGCCGACCAGAATTCAGGCGCGCTGGCCATGGTCATCAATACTTGCCTGATATCGCCATTGCTGCTGGTAAATGTCTTGGCCATTTTATCGATCAGGCTTTGGGGTGGATTATCGCTTACAAAACGGACGGCAATTTTCTTTGAAATAAACTTGGCTGTTGAAGGGTGGTGGGCCAGCAATTCGAGCAATGCCACACCTTCTTCGTAACCGCCACCTGCCTTAAATTTCTTGCCCAATACTACTTTCTCGCCATTATCGTGACGGTTCATGGCAAAAAGAAAGTCGCCTTCGTGCACAAATCCCTGCTGGCGCAATTTATCATCGCCTACACGTTCCATCAGCTTTTTGATAGGCGCACCATAGCCGTTTTCGCCCATGGGGGCAATGGTCCATCCGGTTAAAACACGTGCGGCTTGGGTTACGTCGGTTTGGGTATAGCCTCCATCAACGCCCAGGGTGTGCAGTTCCATCACTTCGCGGGCATAATTTTCGTTAAGGCCTTGTTTTTTGTTTTTGGCATTGGCCTTTGCTTTTTGCATGAGTGCCTCTAGCCTTTTACGCGATTGTGCCTGGCGATTACCGGTTGCCATCATCTCATTGGCAGGCTCTTCCATCGGAACCACATTATTGCCTGTGCTGCTGAAATTATCCAAATACATAAGCATGGCCGGCGATTTGGCTGTAGCCAACAAAAGCTTGTCGAATGGGCCAAACACATTAGGTCGGATCACATCGCGCTCGTAGGCGGGCACAAAAGAAGCGCACTGGTTTTTGCTGAGCGATACATTAAAGTGGTTGAACCAAAAATCGGTCATGAGTTCACGCAACTGGTTGTTGCTGTAGGTAGCCCTTAATATTTTTTGGTTGATAAACTGCCGGTATAATTCCTGCTGTGGCCTATAGCCTTTGTCTTGCATGTACTTGGCCATGGTAGCCGCATACTCTTTTCTGTTGGCATTGTTTACCGAGTCTTTCGGAATATAACCATCCCTAACGGCAAAGCGAACCAGCTGTGCCCTGCGCGGGAAGATGTTTTCTACCTCGGTATTGCTCAGGTTAATAGCATCGAGCCTGGCCAACATGGGGTCAAGCTCTGCATCCGATTGATTGCCGGCCAACTGTTGCTCGAACCATTTTTCGAGGCCTATTTTCACCACGGCCTGTACATCGCCTGGCCGGGCGCCATAACTGAAACGACTGAGCAAATGAGCGGCAGCCTGCTGTTCGGTTAAGCCGGCCTGTTTGTAGGGGAGCACAAACTTTTCTCTTCCACGGGAATTTACAAACGAAGAAAAAACAATAGCCAACCCAAATGCAAGCAGGCAAAAGTAGAAGTGGTGAATTCTTTGTTTCATATTTCAGGACAATTACCATGCTATGACAACAGAAAAACCATAAAGATTAATCGTATTTTACGAAAAAACAAAAACTTAACATGGAATGTCTATAAAACTTCTCCAACACCCTCCAAAAACAAACCCCATTCCAACTTACATCGGAACGGGGTTGCCTATTAACCGTTAATATTTATTATTTAATGATCAAAGTGCTGATAGAGTGTGCTTCGCTTACGGTTTCGGCGGCCTGACCGGCTATCCAGAGCTGATAAGGCAATTTCTGATCGGTTGTATTCATTACCACCACCACTACAGAACCATCAGGGTTTTGGAAAGCGGTACTGCTTAACATGGTACGGCTTGGTGCGCTGATAATTCTTTTGGCACCCGGCTTAATGTATTTAGAAAAATGGCCAATGTAATAAAAGGAGTTGGTATACATCAGCTTACCCGATTTCACATCGGCATGCACTGGCGCAAAGCAGAAATTGCCCACATGGTTTGGCCCACCGTTTTCGTCGAGCAGGATATTCCAATCGGTCCAGGCAGCGGTACCAGCATTAAAATCATTGATCATCGATAGGCCATAGCGTTCGCCAAGGCTCCAATCGTTGAGGCGGTCTAAGCTGAATTTCTCTACGCAACCTTCGGTAAAAATCAGTTGTTTGGTTGGGAAAGCCTCTTTTACCCTTTTCAGGTTTTCGAAGTTCTGGTTGCTGCCTGTCCAAGTTTCATACCAATGGAAACCGATGCCCCACAAGTATTTTTCGGTCTGCGGATCGCTGAACAAGGTTGATGCCCTTTGGTAAATCAGGTCGCGGTTGTGATCCCAGCCAATCAGTTTTTTGCCAGCCATTCCATTTTTATGCAAGGTTGGTCCCAAAAAGTTCTTGATAAAATCTCTTTCTTCTTCGGCGGTATAGATGCACGATTCCCAGCGTTGCGTAGCCATCGGTTCGTTCTGTACGGTAAGGCCCCAAACCGGCATGCCTGCTTGCTCATAGGCCTGGATAAATTTGACATAGTAGTTGGCCCATGATTGCTGAAAAGCAGGCAATAAAGATCCTCCTTTGAGCATACTGTTATTGCTTTTCATCCAAGCCGGCGGGCTCCAGGGGCTCACAAAAAGGTTAACCTTTCCGGCCGTTGCCTGCGCCTGTTTAATCAAGGGGATTTTGAACTTGCGGTCGTGGTCGATGTTGAAGGTTTTCAAATCCTTGTCGCCCTCGGCTACATAGGTATAGGTATCGCTCGAAAAATCGCAGCTGTTAATGTTGGTCCGCACCACGGTATAGCCAATGCCTTTGTTTTTATCGTAATAGGCCGTTAGCAGTTCCTGTTGGGTAGCTTTGGGTAATTTGGCAAATACTTCTGCCGAGGCATCGGTAATGGCGCCTCCAATTCCGATCAAGGTTTGAAAGGTTTTGGCGGGATCGACAAAAATACTGGTTTGTGTTTCCAGGGGCTGCTTGGCGGGTTTAAAGCTCAATACAGCGGTCTCTTGCATAGGTTTTCCTTCGCCCTTCACCGTGCTGTAAACGGTTACTTTTTTACCGGCGATGGCAACAGCTTTCTTTTGTTGCGCAAAAGAAATGGTACTGCCCAACAAAGCAGCGGCAAGCAAGGCAATTTTAGGGTACGTGTTCATATCTCTTAAGTGGTTTGCAAGGCAATTTATTGAATTTAATGGTTCAAAACAGCAAATTGCCCATTTTATGTGTAAAAAGTACACCAAGTTACAATCTCTGACAGATTATAACGACAAAAACTACGCAAACGTTTGCTTTATACACCTTCGTTCATCACGGCCTCTTCCATTTTGGCCGCTCCCTGCTGGTTGCTTTTTTGAGCAATCATGTTGCTTACGCGATACATGAGAAAGATACTGAGGATAGAAATGACCACGATTACATAGCCTACCACATCGTAATTTTGCAACGGACTGGCCTTGCTGGATTGGGTTACAATCATTCCGGCAACCGCCGCAGCTACGCCACCGGCAATCTGTTGCAAGGAAGCATTGATGCTCATAAATGCACCACGGTCTTCCAAATCAGGTACGGCACTGGTTAACGCTGACGAAGGTACCATGCGGCTCATTACGCCAGTCATCATCAAAATATTAAAGATGAGCACCAGCCAAAAAGGAGTTGGGCCTAAATTGGTATAGACCACACACATGATCATCATCCAAACCGAGGCGACGGCAAAGATCCTTACTTTGCTCACTTTATCGCTTAAACGGCCTATAAAAGGCATGATCACTACTGACGATACCCCCGAAACCATAAATAGCATCACTAATTGGTCGTTAGAAATCTTCAGGTTATTAATGGCAAAAGCACTCCCAAAAGGCATCATCATAAAACCTCCAATAGAGAGTAAAGCCGTAGCGGTAAACCCGATACGGTGCTTACGTTTTTGAATAGTATGCCACAAGTGCATAAATGCCGATTTGTCTCGTTGCACGGCCAGGTGTGCATTTACTGGTTTTAGCTTGAGCAGGATCGCAATGGCAATGAGTACAGCCAAAGAAGCCACCATTAAAAACGGCGCCTCCCAATTCCATTTGCTGGCTATGTATAAGCCTATGGGAACACCTAGTACCTGACTGGCGCCAAAGCCCATCTGGATAAAGCCCATTACCCTACCGCGTTGCTGCAGACTAAACAAATCGGTTATAATGGCCATAGAAATGGAGCCGATTACACCGCCAAACAACCCGGTAATGATACGTGCCGCAACCAGTTGCGTATAGGTATTGGCCAGGCCACAGAAAAAAGTACCGGCAATAAATCCGATGTAAAAAAACAACAATAGTTTTTTGCGGTCGAAACGATCGGCAAAACCGGCTGTTAACAGGCCTGAAATACCTGCGCTAAAAGCATAGGCAGATACGGCTACACCAAAGGCTGCAGGCTTCAGGCTCATCGACTTCATCAGCATATCGCCCAATGGCGACATGATCATAAAATCGAGGATTACGGTAAACTGGGTAATGGCCAATAAAAAAATTACCAGCTTCTGATAGCCGGTTAAAGGGATAATTTCTTGTGGTTTCATTTGTTGGGTTAAGTTAATTCGCAACAGAAGTGCCCCTGTTGGTTAATCAGTTCTATAATTTGCTGATGTGTTAGGGTATACGAAACTACCCTCAGTACATAGTCTTGATCATCTAAGGCGATGTTCCATTTGGCAATGCCCTCGTGGCCATCTAAAATAGCCTGAAGCTTGGCCTTGCAGGCTTCGCTTTTGATATCGGTTTTAAAAAGGAGGATGTGGTCAAAATTTTCCATGGAATCAAAATCTAATTCTTGAGTGCCTTAATTACTAAATCGAAGGTTTGCCACAGCATTTCATCGGTCATTTTAAAAGGCTTGCCACCGAGGCTCTGGCCTTCGCGGTCAAACCGGATGAGCGCATAGAGCGGCGAATAGGCTACCGACCAAAATACTTCAAACGGCATGGCATTGACTTCGCCCCGTTCAACCACTTGGTGCATAAAGCGCGCGATGACATGCTTGAACTTTTTCATAAAATCGTCTAAAAAGCGCTCTTGATAAGTAGAGGTACGCAACTGTTCCAAAAACAAGCCAGACATCGGATTTTCGCTGATAAAAGCATAGCGGTTTCGCCATTGAACGCGCATTCCTTCTTCAAAAGAGGCTTCGGGATCAAAATCCTTGATCATGGCATCGCCCATGCGGTCGCCTTCTTCTTTGGCAATGCTGATGATCAGATCGTCGCGGTCTTCGTAATAAATGTAGAGCGTTGCCACCGAAATGCCGCAGGCCTTAGCCAATTTGTTCATGCTAAAGCCCTCAAAGCCATCTTCAACAATCAGCTTGATGGCCGTTTGCTTGACCAATTTTACCTTTTCTTCATCCCTGACTCTCATGGGATACAAATATAAATGAATATTCATTTACTTATATGGGGATTTCGATTAAATTTTGGTGAAATCAAAAATATGACTTTGCGCCAAGAATGATGACACTATCTTATCAAGCTAAAAACTTGATAATGATATAAGGCAAGCCCAATGCAACTGCTCCGCCATAAATTAGGTCGAGCCAAAAAAAAGAGCCAAGAGCACCTAAGTAAATAAAGCCTACGATTGGTGTTACCAATACTTTGGAAAGCCATGAGGTTTGTCCAGACTTTACTACAGACTTCCATAGTGAAGCCGCATCACCGGTACTTGGAAAAGCATGTACACCAATAGAGATGGCCAAATACATCAACAAATAGTCGAGTATATTTGCTGATTCGAACTTGAAAGGCAAGGAGGCCGAAAACCCAATGAGAAAACAAAGGAGCGTATTGATAATAAATGGGCCTACTGAAATAAAAACCGATTGGTAAGCTTCTTTTGCCGGTTCATGGATAACATAACCCACTGGATTTTCGGTACGGAAATAACAAACCTCGAACACTGGAACCTTAAACCATCTGCAAAAAAGCTGATGTGCCAGTTCATGAACAATTACACCTGGAAAAGTAACGATGCTAATGACAATACCCGGAATAAAAAACATAAAAATATATTACCTGTAAATAGTTGAACCATTGATTATTGGAGTTAAGCGATTGAAGATGGTGCTATCTCCAGTTTGGGAACTATGCACGCCGATAACCGCTAGCCTAGCCAAACTTTCTTTTTTTCTGCCTGCAAAATAATCGACCATCGCCATGGCTTCTAATGCAGAATCGCTCTGTGGATCAAGCTTCATGGCCATAGCTGCATAGATAGCCGCTTGGCTATCGTGTTTTCTCTTGAGCTCCACCCTGGCTTTTTGTGTAATGGCAAATATGTCTTGCTTATTGATGGTCAGCATTTCATCGCAATATTTGATAGCCTGATCATACAGACCTGTTTCTCTTTTAATGGCCGACAGTAATCCCAGTGCGGGATAATTGGTCGGTTCATTGGCCAAGATATCCTTAGCTACTTTTTCCGACTCTCCGTATTCATTCAAATCGTACAAATAATTCGCTACCCCAAACTTCAACTGGTTATCTGCATTGCCGTTGGTTTTTAGCTGTCTCTTATACACATCT
>NZ_JAELUC010000004.1 GCF_016429155.1 Pedobacter sp. ASV12
CCCCCCCCCCCCCCCCCCCCCCCCCCCCCCCCCCCCCCCCCCCCCCCCCCCCTTTTAGATGTGTATAAGAGACAGAACATAAACTGGACGCTATGGCTTAGCATGCTGTACACCGCTGTTGTCGTCGCCCTTTTGGCCCTAACCTTATGGCGATTATTGCAATTGCTTAAGCATACCCATGTTTATAACCGTGTTGGGGGCTTAAAACTGATCCGCAAAAACGATGGCTTTACCAATTGTTCTTTCTTCAATTATGTGTTTATCGGCGGCGAGCAATTAACAGCAGCAGAATTTGACCTGCTGCTTAAGCATGAAGAAGTACATGCCAAACAATACCATTCGATTGATAAATTATTGTTGCTTGTTGCAAAAGCGGTGCTGTGGTTTAATCCAATCATCTATCTCTACAATAAAGAACTGGAGCAAATCCATGAATATGAGGCAGACGCTTCAGCCTCTTCCAACTTTGGAACACGGCCTTATGCCAACCTGCTTCTAAGGCTGGCCATTCAGGAATACAGCGGCCCATTAGTGCACAACTTTGTAAAAAGTCCGATTAAGGAAAGAATAAAAATGTTATACCAATCAAAATCAAAAAACATGAAAAAGTTAAGTTATGTATTGGCCTTGCCAATAGCAAGTGGGCTGGTTTGGGGCTTTGCCGTAAACGTAGTCTACGCACAGGAGAAAGTAATCGAAACCAAAAACGTACCTGCAAAAGAGGTCCGTGTAAACAGCGTTGATGAAGTAAAAGCGGAGAAAGTTGCTTCAAAAAACAATGTAACCCTCAAGGCTCGAAATAAGGCAGGTGTAGCTGGGACTGGTGTAGTGGCTGTAAACGATGTGGTGATCGTGGGCGGTGCAACAGGACGTGGTGGAGAACAAGTTTCAGCAGTTAGAGATGTAGTAGTTAGAGGTACCGTAGACAGGGTAATAGATTCGAGAAACGATGTTGTTGTAGTTGCAAAAGCGGGTAACGTAAACGATGTAAGGCGGACCAATGTAAAAAGAGTTGTAGATGATGTGGTAGTGGAAAACTTGCAGGCCGAAACAAGAACGGTGGGTGTAGGCAAGATAAATGATGTAGTGGTTGCCGGCCGTACAGACAATGTAATTGGATCCCAAGTCAGAACCACAGTTAGCCGAAATGGCACAGTAAGTGGCAATCTGAGCAGTAGGACAGCCGGCATTGGTGTAGGCAGGACCTACAACGGAAACGTTGCTGATTTTGATGAAAATGGCCCTTTTTATAAACGCTACACCCAAGCCGGAAACGATGGCAAAGAACATGACGTGGCGCTGCTCAGGACTGCAGCAGGCAGCTGGGCCTCGGCTGATATTCCGAAAGGAGGCAAAGTGATGATCTATGTAGATGGTATGCCCTATTCTGAAAGCCAAGCCGGCAACCTGACAAAGGCTATGGTACAAAAATACAATACCGTTGCTGCCTGCGAGAAGGATTCGGACGAGTTCGCTAAAAAATATCCAAATCTAGTAGGCAAGTATGACGCGGTACTCGAATTAAAAAACACCAAATAACCAAATTTAGCTCCGATGATCTACCTGCTTAAAGTTTGCATTTGCTCGGCCGTATTTTTTGGGCTTTACGTATTGTTTCTCAAAAAACTGACTTTCTTTAAGGGAAACCGCTTTTACTTGCTGTTTACCTTGGCATTGAGTTTCATAATACCTGCACTGCAGCTGACGATTGAAAAGGAAGTAGATCAGATTGCCCTTGTAGACCAGGGCTTTATATTGAAAGATGCCCCGGATGGGGTATCAGGCACCCAGGCATTGCTGCCAATTGAAACCCAAAACCAATTGGATTGGAAAAGTCTGGTGCCTTTTCTTTACGGTACGGTAGTGGCCGGGCTCTTGTTGCTGCTATGTTGGCGTATCATCAATCTTTTAAGGCATGTGGGCGGCGCAGCAGAACGGCTCAATGGCCTAAAACTGGTGCCCAAGCATACCGGCTTTACCAATTGCTCTTTTTTCAACTATGTTTTTATCGACAAAAATAGCCTGAGCGATGAAGAAATGGCCATTTTGTTGCAACACGAGCAAGTACATGCGCAGCGGTTGCATTCTGTAGATAAACTTTTGCTGATGCTGGCCAAGGCTGTATTGTGGTTCAACCCCATTGTTTACCTCTACGATAAAGAACTGGAGCAGGTACACGAGTATGAGGCCGATGAGACTATTTCCAGCAGTATCGGAACCCCGTCTTATGCCCACTTGTTGCTCAAGCTGGCCATGGTTAAAAGCAATGACCCCTTGATCCATCATTTTGTGAAAAGCCCGGTAAAAGAAAGAATTAAGATGTTGTTTAATGCCAAATCGAACCACATGAAAAAACTGCTGTACTTGCTAGCCTTGCCCGTTGTACTGACGCTGGTTTGGGGCTTTACGGTTGATGTGGTTAAGGTTTTTCCAAGGATTACGCCTTATGTAGGCGCAGCGGTTTGGCCACACCTGCCTGAAAAAGGCGTCGACAGTTCGATAAGCAATCAAGAACACAAAACTGTCGTCCGATTAGTCCAGCCTTTAAAAACGATGGATACGGCAAAGCGAAGGCTGCCTAGGCTGATTTCATCTTCGTTAGCACGAGTTGACACCCATTTAAACATTACCTATATCAAAAAAGGGGTAATGGAAATATTTGGGAGCATTTTGGAGGCAGAGGATATTACTTGGGATGCTGAAAATAGCATCATAACTGCAGAACAAGCCAGTTTAAAATCAAAAGATGGTACTATGCTTATGGGCAAATCCATCGTGTTCGATTTGAATAAGGGAACGTATTATGCTGGTGCTTCAGGAGCTATCAAGCCAGTAGCTGTCGAGAATTCCAAATTGATGGATAGATTTCAATATTTTGCTACAGATTCGATCAGAACGTCTAAAGCTACTGGCATAATTACGCTGTTTGGGAAAGCAAGAGTAGAAATAGATGGACGTACCATTGAGGCCGAGAAGATAGATATAGATAAAAAAAGCAATGAAATCAAAGCTTACCAAGCGGTTTTAATGGGGCCAAAAGAAGGTGTAATCACCGCAAACGATATTACTTTTAACATACTGACTAAGCAGATGACCGTTGGTTTTAAAGTTGGGCGTAAAGAGGATTAGTCTATGGTGTTTTACCCAATAATGTTGGCCATTCTTTAAAGGGAATGTTGTCAATTAATTTTTAAGATTAAAGCCAATTGTGCTATTCGCCTGGTTTATAGGTACGCTCCGCATTTTTAACCACGTCTTCCTTGTAAAACAGCACGTCCTTAAATTGGCCTTTGCTGTATAGCAGCGCCTGGTCGCTAAAATGCTTCGAATGAGGGTCGCCGCTGTTGCCGCCAGCCAATACCGATTTGGCCCTGATTCTTTTTCCAAATTCTACCGCGCAAACAAAGCTGTTGCCGCTGTTGCCATAGCGCTTGTTGGTTTTGAACAAACTGCTCCGGTACGAAGGCAGCTGCCCCCACATGGCCGATCCGAAACCCACCGGCAGGCTCGGCGCGTTGTCGTCATATTTTTCGTTTATGGCCCCGGTTAGGCGTTGAAAGCGGTTAACTTCGCCCCATGCGATTTGCCACTTGCCAAAACGCTTGTTCAAGTCGGCTAAGGTAGCTTTTAACGGATCCAGCAGGTCGTTCGGTCTGGCACTGGCGGCAAAAGCCTTGGTATTTTCTACCTGATCTCTTTCGCCGGGATTGATGTACACTTTTTGGATGTTCATATTCAGGCGGGGCGCCCATTCCATGGCCAAGGTGGTGGCTTCCGAAGTTTCGCCCGAACGGTAATCCCAGTTTTTGAGCAGGGCCATAGGGGCTTTGAGTTCTTCCAGCATCGGGTCGCTTTGCGGCAGCTGCGCATAAGCTTTGAGCAGGGCCGGAATCAAAATATCAAAGGCAGGCATGTAGGTGTCGTAACCTGTGGCAATTACCTTTTCCAAGGAGTATTTTTGGGGCTGGCTTAACAGGCGAACGGCCGCTACGCCTCTAAAGTTTTCGCCATCTGGAGCCATGTAGCTCGGGTAATTGGCCTTAATCGGACTGTTTTGGCCGGCCACCGTAAAAGGCGTAGAATTGCAGTTTTGCAACCAGCCGTTGGGTGGATTGTATAGGTGCACGGTTTCGCTTACCGGATGCAGGCCCTTCCACGCTGTGGCAGAGGTAGAACCATCAACTACGCCAGCCCAATTGTAGCTCGGATTTCTAATCGGAATAAAATTGCCATGCCAATAGGCGATATTGCCCGCCGCATCGGCGTAAACGGTATTGTTAGAAGCATTGGCTTTTAAATCCATGGCTTTTTGGTAATCGGCAAAACTCTTTGACTTGGTGCGTACCCAGCTTTGTATCAGGCTTTGCGTATTCCTGTTTTTCGATTTCAGGCTAATCCATTTGCCCGCTCTAATGGCCATTACCGGTCCGTTGTTGGTAAAGTAAGTGGTAAAGCTCCTGGTTTTCAATGCCTCGCCATCTTTATAGCGGATATCTATCTTTTTAATGCCTACCGGATATTTTTTATTGTCGTATTCGTAAAATAAACCCTTGTTGGTTTTGGTGATCTTTTCGGCATACATGTCGGCAATGTCAACGTTGTTCGAAGTATGCATCCAGCCACAATGCTCGTTAAAGCCTTGATAAACAAAAAACTGCCCCCAGGTTACTGCGCCATAGGCATTAAGCCCCTCTTCGCTTTGTACCTGCACCTCGGGCCTGAAATAAAAGGTAGTATGCGGATTGATATACAAAATGGCGTGGCCCGATTCGGTAATGGAAGGCGCAAAAGCAAAGCCGTTAGAGCCGCTCTGCTGATCTTTAATTACAGGGACATAGGCGGTAGGCGTAAAATCGTTGGTGTAGAATTTCCTGAGCTCGCCAAGGGTGAGGTCGGCGGTGTTGATGGCGCCGATGCTGCCGTCTGTCCAAAGCAGGGCATACCAAGGTTTAAAGCGGTGCAGCAAGGCCGGTTTCACCTGCGGATTTTTGTAAAGGTAGTAGTTGATGCCGGCCGCATACGCCTCTAAGAGCTTTTTGAGCCAGGGCTGTGCTTTTTGGTAATCGGCTATGGCTTCGGTACTGTCAATCAGCAGGCGGATCTGCAAATCGTTAAAAATATCCTGCTCGCCGTTAACTTCAGCCAGTCTGCCCAGCTTCTCGATATAATTGAGTTCAACGCGTTTAAAGTCGTCTTCGCATTGCGCGTAAAGCAGTCCAAAAACGGCATCGGCATCGGTTTTCCCGTAAACATGCGGTATGCCCCAATGGTCTCTGATGATTTGTACGCGGTTGGCTTGTGCCTGAAAGGCGCTAATTTCGGCAGGCGTAAATTTTTGGGCCAAGAGTTGCAAGGGCAACAACAACAAAAGAAACAACAGGTTACGCATCGTAGTTTGGTTAGTGAAGTTTAAAGTTAAAGGTTAAAAGTTTAAAGTAAATGCTTCGCAAGAAACAAATTTGATATAGCAGTTGACGGTCCGAAGTCGGAGGACCGAAGCATGGTCTTCTACAGGCTAAGACAAACAACCCTTTTTAAACGTGGGATTTGGGAGTAAAGCCAGGAATGATGGAAACATAAAAGAGATTGCTTCATCATCCTTCCATGCAATTAACGCATCCCTTAACAATCAGCTAATGACGAATGAACTAAATAAGCAGGTGCTCAGCTGGCCGTTTTTAGTTTAACAAGCTAAAACTGAACGCTTCTTAGAAAGCCTCTGCTAAGCTGATATAGAAACCGCTTTGGCGTTTTTCGTTTGCTTTTTTCTCACCTACGCCGTAATCCAAGCGTACGCTGAGTCCCTTGGCCGTATCGAAAAAGTAACGACCGCCTACGCCATAGTTAGGTTTGAGGTCTTGCAACGAGAAGTTGCCGTTGGCAAACACCTTGCCACCACCAACAAAGGCCACAATGCCAAAACGGTTCATGAAACGGTAGCGCAGTTCGGCCTGTGCAGTCAAAAGGTTTTCGTCGCGGTAGCGGCCAGTGTAATAGCCGCGCATCATTTCGTCGTTGCCTAATTGTGGCAATAAATAGAATGGCGTTTTTGAACCCTGAACGGTATGGTAAAGGCCCTGTACGCCCAACACCAATTTAGGGGCCAGCGACCAGAAGTTACGTACGTTGACCTTGATCTGGCTGCCTGTAAAATCGCCATGGCCAAACAAATCGGGGGCGTATTGGTAGGTAACGCGCCCAAAAAAGCCCTTGGTAGGGTAGTTGTTAGAGTTGCGCGTGTCGTAGCTTTGCGAAACGCCTATCCACACTACCGATCCGCCATTCCGGTCGTATAGGTTTGGTGCGGTGCTGTAAATGCCACCCGTTTCCTTATCGGTAAAAGTATAGTTTTCGAAACCCAGCGAAACACCGGTATAGGCATTTTTGAAAAAGGTTTTTTCGGCATCCAGGTTAATCCTGATCTGTTGCTGCACCAATTTGTCTTCGTCGCTTTTTTGGGTATTGTTGCCGATCCCAAAAAAGTTGAAAGGCATTTTCTTGAAGCGCACATCGCCGATAAAATGGTATTGGTTGCCTTTGGTCCAGGCATCGCCTTTGAGGGTAAGGTTATAGGTTTTTTTGGTAGAATAGGATGCTGTTCCCGAAAAATTGGAGCTGCGGTTCGTGGTGTCTTTGCGGTCTACATAAAATGAATAAATAGCGCCTAAACCGAACTCAAAGCCCGTTTCCTGGGCGTATCCCAATACCGGTACCGGCATAAAGCTGGCTTTGCGGGTGGTGTCTTTCTCGTTAGACAACATTCTCTTGATCAATTTCATTTGTGCCGAAGCACCAGTTCCGATAGCGGCAAGCAGCAGGAGCAACAGAGTTTTTTTCATCGGGGCCAAAGGTAAGGAAATCAGTCAATAGTCCATAGTCTGCAATCTGTAGCGCGTGAGGTTAATCTTGGATAAGATTCCAGCTGGGAGCTTGGACAATGATTTTACTGATGAACCTATGATCCAATAAACCAATGAACTTTCTTATAAAAACCGTACTTTTGCGGGCAAACAATTAAAACAAAAAAATGAGTACGACTAGAGGACCGATATCAAAGTTCATGGAGACCAACTATCTCCATTTTAATTCGGCAGCGATGATGGATGCCGCCAAAGGTTACGAAACCCACTTAGAAGAGGGCGGAAAAATGATGATTACCCTTGCCGGTGCCATGAGTACTGCCGAGTTGGGCATCTCTTTGGCCGAAATGATCAGACAAGACAAAGTGGCCATTATTTCTTGTACCGGAGCCAATTTAGAAGAAGATATCATGAACCTGGTGGCGCACTCGCACTACAAACGCGTGCCCAACTACCGCGATTTGAGTCCGCAAGATGAGTGGGACCTGTTAGAAAACCACTACAACCGCGTAACCGATACCTGTATTCCGGAAGAAGAAGCTTTCCGCAGGTTACAAAAACATATCTACCAAATCTGGAAAGACGCAAACGATAAAGGCGAGCGTTATTTTCCGCACGAGTTCATGTACAAGATTTTGTTGAGCGGCGAATTGGAGCAGTATTACGAAATCGACCCTAAAAACTCATGGATGTTGGCCGCTGCCGAGAAAAACCTGCCGATTGTGGTGCCGGGATGGGAAGATTCGACCATGGGCAATATCTTCGCTTCTTATGTAATCAAAGGCGAATTTAACCCAACCACCATGAAGAGCGGTATCGAATATATGGCTTGGCTGGCCGATTGGTACGTAAAAAACAGCGAAGGCAAAGGCGTAGGCTTTTTCCAAATTGGTGGCGGTATTGCCGGCGATTTCCCGATTTGCGTGGTGCCAATGCTTTATCAGGATATGGAGATGGAAAACATTCCTTTCTGGAGCTATTTCTGCCAGATATCTGATTCGACCACCTCTTATGGCTCTTACTCTGGTGCCGTGCCGAACGAGAAGATTACCTGGGGCAAATTAGATATCAATACGCCTAAATTCATTGTAGAATCGGATGCAACGATTGTAGCGCCATTGATTTTTGCATGGATATTAAAAATGTAATCATAAAAGCAAAATTTTTTCAAAAAAGATAAGCTTTAAAGAATCAGCAGTTTTTCAAAAATTGCTGATTTTTTCATTCCTAGGGCGGAAAATACGATAATTTAGAATGATTATAAATTGTATTTCACTGTCATTAATATGTCATTGGTATCTTAATAAGTTTTACTTTTGTCGAAATCTTTTTGATTGGCTAAGTGGCCAAAATCCAAAGGGATTTAAAATTTATTTCAATAAATAGCATAAAATACTCATTATGAGGAATATCTCATTTGTTTTTAGGAAAGTTTGGAAGTCGGCACTTGTTGTGGCTGCCCTTTCTTTTTTAAATGTTGCGGTAACGCAAGCACAAGATGTGGTGGAGGGTAAGACATTATTTAATGCAAAATGTAAATCTTGTCATGCTTTAGACCATGATCTTACCGGACCTGCTTTGACTCCTAAAGTTAACGAGCTAGACGAATCGTTCTTGATTCCTTGGATCAAAAACAACGTTGCGCTAATTGCTTCGGGCAACAAACAGGCCATCGAAGCCTCTAAGTTCTCTGCTTCGGAAATGAAAACTTTCCCTGAGCTGAGCGATGACCAAATTAAAAGCATCATTGCTTATGCCAAAGTAGGCGAGCCTAAGAAAACTGAGGTTGCTGGTCCCGTAGCTAAAGACGAAGGTGCTTCGGGCCTTTCAATTGCCGGTGTAATCGGTAGCATCATCTTGGCTATCGTTGTTTTGGTGGTATTGGGTCGCTCGGTAAAAGTATTGGAGCGCTTGATCTTAGAAAAACAAGGCATCGATATCACAGAAGAAGAAACCGTTCCTTTGTCGGTTGGCGTACGCAAGCTGTTCAAAAACAAGAAATTTGTGTTCTTCTTTATCCTTTGCTTGGTGATTACCTTGGGTTCATTCGGTTGGATGGGTATGTGGGATACAGGTGTTCATACAGGCTATCAACCGGTTCAGCCGATTAAATTCTCTCACGAATTGCACGCGGGTATCAACCAGATCGATTGCCAATACTGTCACACTGGTGCCTTCAAATCTAAAAACTCTACCATTCCTTCGCTCAACGTTTGTATGAACTGCCACAAGAACGTACAAGCCAGAACAGAAGATGGCCAGATTTCGCCAGAGATCCAAAAAATCTACAATGCTTTGGGCTACGATCCTGATAAGCAAACCTATGATAAAACCAAAGAGAAGCCAATTGAGTGGGTACGTGTACACAACTTGCCTGATTTCGCTTACTTCAACCACTCGCAACACGTAGTCGTTGGCGAAGCGGCCATCCGCAAAGAAAAAGGACTTAAACCTACAGATCCTGTATGTTTTGCCTGTCACGGTCCGGTTAATACCATGGAAGAAATCTACCAGTATTCGCCACTTACCATGAAATGGTGTATCAACTGCCACAAGGATGCTGATGTCTCAGGCAAGAAAAACGACGCCTTCTATGCCAACATCATTGCTGCGCACGAGAAAATCAAAAAAGGCGAGAAAATTACCCCTGCTATGCTAGGTGGTTTAGAGTGTGGTAAGTGCCACTATTAATAAATAGAGTTTAGTAAGAACGTTCGATAAACAGTAATATAGCTTAAATGGAAAGCAATAAAAAATACTGGAAAGGCTTAGAGGAGTTGAAAAATACCCCCGATTTTGTTGAAAACAACAAAAACGAATTTGCAGAGCCACTTCCAATAGAAGATGTTTTAAGTGAAGCAGGTTTAAGTACAGTTACCCCGCGCCGCGACTTTTTAAAGGCCTTAGGCTTTGGTTTGGGTGCGGTAACCTTGGCGGCTTGTCAGAAAACGCCGGTACACAAATCAATTCCTTATCTAGTGAGACCGGAAGAGGTGGTGCCAGGTATCCCTAACTATTACGTATCTACCTTTAAAGGCAACAGCGTATTGGTTAAAACGGTAGTAGGCCGTCCGATTAAAATCGAGGCTAATCCAAATGCCGGACAATTTAACAACGGTACCGATGCACAGGCGCAAGCTTCAGTATTAGACTTGTACGATGTTTCTAAATTAAAAACACCTTTGCTTAAAAAGCAGGAAACTACCTGGTCTGAGCTAGACGCTTTCGTAAAAGGCGAACTGAACAAGGCCCAGGCTTCTGGCAAAAAAATCCGCATCGTTTCATCAAGCCTGAACAGCCCATCGGCTAAGGCGGTGATTGCAGATTTTACAGCCAAATACCCAACTACTAAAAACGTACAATACGACGCGGTATCTTATACAGGTATCATCAAAGCCAACGAAAACAGCTTTGGTAAAGCCGTATTGCCAAAATACAACTTCGATAAGGCTGATCTTATCGTAAGTTTTGCAGCCGACTTCCTGGGAACTTGGATCAGTGGCGAAGAGTTTACTGCTCAATACACCGCCAACAGAAACTACAAGTCGCTTGAAAAAGGCAAAATGTCTCGCCACTTCCAGTTCGAAACTGGCATGAGCTTGACTGGTACCAACGCTGATACCCGTGTGCCGATTAAATTATCGGAAGAAGGCCCGGCTTTGATTACCTTATACAATGCCATTACCGGCGGTAATTTAGCTGGTGGCGCATTGCCAAACAACGCCACTGCCGATAAAGCCCTGAAACTGGTAGCCAAAGAATTGCTGCAAAACAAAGGCAAAGCCGTTGTAGTTGCTGGTTCTAACGATGTATCAACGCAAATTTTGGTGAATGCCATCAACGTTGCCATCGGCAGCTATGGTACGACCATCGATTTGGATAACCCTTGCAAACGTTATGAAGGTAACGATGCAGAATTTGCAGAATTGATCAACGAAATGAACAGGGGCGAAGTAGCTGCTGTTTTCTTCTTGAATTCGAACCCTGCCTACGATGCCGTAAATCCAAAAGCATTTACCGATGCCTTGGCCAAAGTTCCTTTCAAAGTATCATTTGCCGATAGGGTAGACGAGACTTCTGACCTTTGTGAAGTGGTGGCCATTACACCAAACTACTTAGAGGCTTGGGGCGATGCCAACAGCTACGAAGGTTACTATTCCATTGTACAGCCAACGATCAATCCGGTATTCAACTCACGTCAGGCAGAGCAAAGCTTATTGATCTGGTCTGATGCAGCTGTTCAGGATTACTATCAATATGTACGCAACAACTGGGAGAAAAGCATTTTGCCTGCTGCAGGTAAAACTTGGAACGAATTGTTGCAAACAGGTGTGGTTACTACCGCCCCTAAAACTGCAGGCGCTTATGGTTTCAGCTTAGCTTTAGATGCAGTTGTAGCCTCGATTATGGCCAGCAGCAAAGCTTTAGACAACAACGATATCCAGTTGCACATTTACGAAAACATCCCAATGCGCGATGGTAAGAGTGCCAACAATGCTTTCTTGCAAGAGTTGCCTGATCCGGTTTCTAAAGTAACTTGGGACAACTTTATTGCGGTTGCACCTAAACAAGCAGAAAAATTAGGCTATAAAGAGTTTGATTTGGTAAGCGTAAAAGGCGCGAACGGTTACGAAGTAATCCTTCCATTGTTGATCCAACCAGGCCAGGCCATGGGTACGGCTTCAATTGCCTTAGGCTACGGACGTACCAAGGTTGGTAAAGCCGGCGACAACGTGGGTAAAAACGCTTTCCCTTTTGTAAGCTTCGCCAATGGTACTTTAAAATATGCAACTACAGCCAAATTATCGGCTGCAGGCGGCAGGGAAGAATTGGCACAAACCCAAACCCACTATTCTTTCGAAGGCAGGAACATCATTCGCGAAACTACCTTGAAAGATTACTTGAAAGATCCGGCATCGGGTTCAGGTAACCACCATAAACACAAAGTATACGATTTATGGACTACAGATAAATATGAGAAGCTTGGCAACGACTGGGTAATGGCAATCGATTTGAATGCTTGTACCGGTTGCGGTTCTTGTATCGTGGCTTGTAACGTAGAAAACAATATTCCGGTTGTAGGTAAAGACGAAGTACGCAGACGCAGAGAAATGCACTGGTTGCGTATTGACCGTTACTACAGCTTTAACGACGAGAAAACCGGCGAAGATGTAACCGAAGAGAAAGAAATTGCCCACATGAGCAATTTAGATAATGTTTCGGTAGTACACCAGCCGATGCTTTGTCAGCACTGTGACCACGCGCCATGCGAAACGGTATGTCCGGTATTGGCCACGGTACACTCGTCAGACGGTTTGAACCACATGGCTTACAACCGTTGCGTAGGTACCCGTTATTGCGCCAACAACTGTCCGTACAAAGTACGTCGCTTCAACTGGTTCAACTACTGGAACGATTCGCGTTTCGACAACTACCTGAACAACGAGTTTACGCAATTGGTATTGAACCCTGACGTAACGACCCGTTCGAGAGGTGTAATGGAGAAATGTTCAATGTGTATCCAACGTATCCAAGCTGGTAAATTAACCGCCAAAATGGAGAAACGTGCACTGAAAGATGGTGATATCAAAATGGCTTGTCAGCAAGCTTGTTCTGCCGGAGCGATTATTTTTGGCGACAAAAACGATCCGAATTCAGAAGTTTCGAAAGCATTGCGCAGCGAACGTATCTACTATGTATTAGAGGAGATCAATGTACAACCAGGTGTTGGTTACATGACAAAAGTTAGAAATATAGATTCAGAAACTAAAAAAGCACACGCGTAAGCTGTACTTAGAGCAATATAAATTATGTCAGGACATAACGAATCAATTTTAAGAGAGCCATTAATTACCGGAAAAGACATCACGTATGCCCAAATTACGGATGACATTCTACTTCCGGTAGAAAACAAGCCCAACAAAGCTTGGTGGATAGGGTTTATTCTTTCACTTTGTGGCGCCACGCTTTGGGTAGTTGCGGTAAGCTATACCTTCTGGTTCGGTATCGGATCATGGGGATTGAACAAAACCGTAGGTTGGGCATGGGACATCACCGGCTTCGTATGGTGGGTAGGTATCGGTCACGCAGGAACGCTGATTTCTGCGGTATTGCTACTCTTCCGTCAGAACTGGCGTAACTCCATCAACCGCTCGGCAGAGGCGATGACGATTTTCGCTGTAATCTGTGCCGCTACCTATGTTGTATCCCACATGGGTAGGCCTTGGTTGGCTTATTGGGTATTGCCATTGCCGAACCAGTTCGGTTCGCTTTGGGTAAACTTTAACTCGCCGTTGGTATGGGATATGTTTGCGATCTCTACTTATTTCTCTGTATCCTTATTATTCTGGTACACTGGTTTATTGCCAGATATCGCCACCATCAGAGACCGTGCGGTAGGCATGCGCAAAAAAGTATATACCATCCTTTCATTCGGTTGGACTGGCAGCGTGAAAACCTGGCAGCGTTTTGAGGCCGTGTCATTGATTTTGGCGGGTATCTCAACTCCCCTGGTACTTTCGGTACACACCATCGTATCGATGGACTTTGCAACCTCGGTAATTCCAGGATGGCACACCACAATTTTCCCTCCGTACTTCGTTGCGGGTGCGATTTTCTCGGGCTTCGCCATGGTATTAACCTTGTTATTGGTAGCACGCAAGGTATTGGGCCTTGAAAACTATATCACCATGTTCCACATCGAATCGATGAACAAGATCATCATCTTGACCGGTTCTATCGTGGGTGTGGCTTACTTAACCGAGTTCTTCATTGCCTGGTATTCAGGTTCTGAGTATGAACAATATGCCTTCATCAACCGTTCAACCGGTCCTTACTGGTGGGCATACTGGATGATGATGACCTGTAACGTAATCTCGCCACAGTTGCTTTGGTTCAAAAAGATTCGTACCAGCATTGCCGCGACTTGGATTTTGTCTATCGTGGTAAACATCGGGATGTGGTTCGAGCGTTTCGTAATTATCGTAACCTCTTTGCACCGCGATTTCTTGCCATCGAGTTGGGCCATGTTCTATCCAACCTGGGTTGACGTGAGCGTATTCGTAGGTTCGATAGGCTTGTTCTTTACCCTGTTCTTGCTGTTCTTGAGGGTGTTGCCTTCAATTGCTATCGCAGAGGTGAAACTATTGTTGAAGAGCGCCAGCGAGCAGGCTAAGTTAGAGTTGATTAAAGAAGGTCATTTAGATAAAGAGCAAGTACAAGAGTACATCGAGTCTTTAGAAAAATTTGATAGTGTTAAACAAGAAGAATACGCAAAAATATAACAATGAGTAATATCAAATATATTTTAGGCAGTTTCGGCGACCCTGATGAAATGATGCACGGCATCGAGAAGTTGCAGGAAAACAACATCAAGATACATGATGTGTATACGCCAATGCCTATCCACGGCATCGAAGCCAAGTTGGGAGTTAAAAGATCTAGGTTAGATATCGCAGCGTTCTTTTTCGGGATTACCGGAACGTTGACCATGTTAACCGGCGTTTATTTGGCTACCGTGGTAGACTGGCCAATCAATATTGGCGGCAAGACCCACTTTGCGTTGCCGGATTTTATTCCGATTACTTTCGAGTTGACCATCCTTTTCTGTGCCTTTGGCCTGGTAGGATCATACTATGCCTCCACCCACCTTTTTCCGGGAAGAGCGCCTCGAGTAATGGATCTGCGCGCAACAAACGATCGTTTTATCATTGCCATTGATGCCAAGGCAAACGCCGAGCACGAAAAAATAGACGAACTATTGAAAGGTGCGGGCGCATTGGAAGTAAAGTATAATGAAAGGAAGTATGTTAGCTATGAATAAGAAGAATATAGTTTACGCCACGTTTATAGTGCTTGCTTCTGTGGCAATGCTTTCGGCCTGTAGAGACAAGAGAAGTACAGGTTTGGAGTATGCAAGAAATATGTACGATCCGATTGCCTACAACCAGGATCAGCCCAACAAGAATTTTGCCAACGGCGCTACGGCACAAACGCCTCCGCCAAATACAGATCCTATCGGTTTTGTAAAGTATGAATATCCGAATACCAAAGAAGGATATGAAGCTTCGGCAGCCTTGGTAAACCCATTGCCTGTAACCGAGAAAAACCTGTTGGAAGGCAAGCATTTCTTTACTGTGTTCTGCGCGCCATGCCATGGCGAAAAAGGAGATGGTCAGGGCCATATCGTAAAACTGGACAAAGGTATCTCTGGTGTTCCGGCTTACCACGGCAAAGATGCGGTATCGTCTCGTGGCGGCTTGATGAAGGATATGCCTGCTGGTAAAATCTACCACACCATTATGTATGGTTTAAATGCAATGGGATCTCATGCTTCACAACTTAGCCCAACCGAAAGGTGGAAAGTGGTGATGTATGTTCAACAATTACAAAAAATACAATAAGAAAACAGATATAAATGGGAACTCATCATTATAATTTAAGTGAACAATTTGAGTTTACAGGAAAAGTAAAAACCCTGAGCATTATTGGTATCGTCATTGGCTTGGCTACCATAGGCTACTACGGTTTTGTAAGCAGTGAACATTGGGCTCATGAGCGCATTTTTGCTAACCTGTTACTAATGGCATATTATTTTGCCTGTGTATGTATGTCTGGCGCTTTCTTTTTGGCCGTACAATATGTAGCACAAGCAGGTTGGTCAGCATCGATTTTGCGCGTACCTCAGGCCATGGCCAAGGTTTTGCCTATCGCGGTAGTCATCTTGCTGGTTGTAATCGGTTTAGGTTTGTATACCCACAACCTTTACCACCACTGGCATGCCGATGGTTTAACCGATCCTAATTCAGACAATTTTGATAAGCTTATTGCCGGCAAATCGGCTTTCTTGAACGTGCCTTTCTTCATGTCGAGACAAGTGATTTTCTTGGGTACCTATAGCATCTTCGCTACCTTATTGGCCAAATGGTCGGCAAACGAAGATTTGGAAGGTGGCTTGAACTCTTACCGCAAAAGCTTTAAATACTCTTGTATCTTCTTGGTTATTTATGGCTTTACCACTCCGGTATTCGCTTTCGATACCATCATGTCGTTAGAAGCACACTGGTTCTCTACCATGTTCGGCTGGTACAACTTTGCCGCCATGTGGGTAAGCAGCTTGGCTACCATTGCGGTGATCATCATCCTGTTGAGAAGAGCCGGCTACATGAGCTGGGTGAATAACAGCCACTTGCACAATTTGGGCCAATTTATCTTTGGTTTCTCTATCTTCTGGACTTACGTATGGTTTGCGCAATTCTTATTGATCTACTATGCCAACATGTCTGAAGAGACCGTATATTTTTACAACCGTTTTAACAACTACGAAGCTTGGTTCTACATCAACCTGATCATGAACTTCTTAAGTCCGTTGTTGTTATTGATGGACCGCGACAACAAGCGTAGCGAAACTACCTTGCTTATTGTATCCATCATTGTGCTTTGCGGCCATTGGGTAGATTACTACCAAATGATTATGCCGGGCGTATTTACCAATGGCACTAAAGACGGCAGCGGTTTCGGCTTGCCTGAAATTGGAACGGCCTTGGGTTTCTTAGGTTTGTTTACCTTTACCGTAATGGGATCTTTAAGCAAAAAGCCTTTGATTGCCAAGAACCATCCGTTTTTACAAGAAAGTTTAAATCACCACCTATAACGGTAACGGTTTAAGAATATATAGATTAAAATAATAAAAGTACAGCGTACTACTTTTAAGAAAATGAGTTTAAAAAAATTAATAAGTAATAAAACAATGGCGGTGTTAGCAGCAATGCTTACTGTATTTGCAAATACCAGTGCGTTTGCCCAAGAAGCTGCCGCTGCCGCTACGGCCAAACCTGTAGATATGGAACCGGTTTATAAATCGACACTGTTCTACGTATTGCTGTTCTTGCTATTGTGCTTATTCATTGCGATAGTAGGCAAGGCCCTAAGAGTATATGAATTGACCCGCGAAACCCAAGGCAAGCCCGAAGGAATCAACTGGAACAAGATCAATGGTATTCTATTCGCCTTGTTCCTGATTGTTGGTTTGTATGGCGTTTATTGGGAGTACACGGTGCATGGCAACATGATTTTGCCAGAGGCGGCTTCAGAGCACGGTAAAAAAATCGACCAGATGTTTAACATTACGTTGATCATTACCACCATCGTGTTTATCCTCACGCACATTATCTTATTTACTTTTACTTATTTCTACAAAAGTACAGGCAAGAGAAAGGCTTACTACTATCCACACAACAATGCTTTAGAGCGTATCTGGACAATCATTCCGGCTTTGGTGCTTACCGTGTTGGTATTGATGGGCTTCTTAACCTGGAGATCGATCTTCTACAAAATCGAAGACCCTAAAAATAAGCCTTTGAGCATTGAAGTAACCTCGTCTCAGTTTCAATGGGATGTACGTTATCCGGGTGCCGATGGCGTGGTAGGCAAGAAAAGCTACAAGCTGATTACAGCTATCAATGCCTTGGGTATCGATTTTACGGATAAAAACAGCTTGGATGATCAATTGGCTGACGAGATCGTATTGCCGGTTAACAAACCAGTAAGGTTCATCCTAACCAGTAAAGACGTTATCCACAGTTTTTATATGCCACACTTCAGGGTTCAATTGAACACTGTACCGGGTATGACTTCTTATTTCGAGTTTACGCCTACGTTAACGACCGAGCAAATGAAGGCCAAAACCAACGATCCTACTTTTAAGTACTTATTGCTTTGTGCCAAGATCTGTGGTGCCAACCACTTTAACATGCAGAAACCAGTTAGGGTTGTAACTCAGGAAGAATATGATGCATGGGTGGTGAAACAAAACCCTTATCTAACTAACGATTTGAGAAAAGCCTTTAAATTACCTGTAATTGCAGCGCCTACCAAAGAAGTGCCTGCAGCAGCAGATACTACTGCAAAAGATACTGCAGCGACCAAAACAAATCAATTAGCTATCAAAAAATAAATAATACTGGAGAACCCTTATTATGTCAACTATATCACTACAAGATAAACACCACCACGATAGCCACGACGATCACGGTCATGGCCATCACCAAGAAACCTTCCTGACTAAATACGTATTTAGCCAGGATCACAAAATGATTGCCAAGCAGTTCCTGATTACAGGTATCGTGATGGCAGTTATTGCTATGGGTTTATCTATCCTTTTCAGGATCCAATTGGCTTGGCCAGATAAATCATTCCCACTATTGGAAACATTTTTGGGCAAATGGGCTGCTGGTGGCAGGATCAAACCAGATTTTTATTTGGCTTTGGTTACCATCCACGGTACCATCATGGTATTCTTTGTATTAACCGCTGGTTTGAGTGGTACTTTCAGTAACTTGTTAATTCCTTTGCAGGTAGGTGCAAGAGATATGGCTTCGCCGTTCTTGAACATGCTTTCGTACTGGTTCTTCTTTACGGCCTGCGTAATCATGATGGGCTCATTCTTTATCCAAACAGGTCCTGCCAGTGCCGGATGGACGGTTTATCCGCCATTGTCGGCCGTGCCAAAGGCTATGCCGGGTTCTGCATTGGGTATGACCATGTGGCTAATCAGTATGGTGCTTTTCGTAGCTTCGTCATTAATGGGCGGTATCAACTATGTAAGTACCGTATTAAATATGCGTACCAAAGGGATGGATCTTTGGAAAATGCCTTTAACCATTTGGGCATTCTTCTTAACCGCTATCTTGGGTATTCTTTCTTTCCCGGTATTGGTAGCCGGTGTTGTACTTTTGATTTTCGACCGTAGCTTCGGTACAAGTTTCTATTTATCGGATATCGTAATCGGTACCCAGATTTTGCCGAACGAAGGCGGTTCACCAATCTTGTGGCAACACTTGTTCTGGTTCTTGGGTCACCCGGAGGTATATATCGTAATTATGCCGGCATTGGGTATTTCTTCAGAGATTATTTCTGTAAACTCAAGAAAACCGATTTTCGGTTACCACGCCATGGTGTATTCATTGATCGGTATTACCACATTATCGTTCATCGTTTGGGGTCACCACATGTTCGTAACGGGTATGAACCCATTATTGGGCGGTGTGTTTATGATCACTACCTTGATCATTGCGGTGCCATCGGCAGTAAAAACCTTTAACTATTTAGCCACCCTGTGGAGAGGTAACATCAGGTTTACACCTGCCATGTTGTTCGCCATCGGTTTGGTTTCATTCTTTATCTCTGGCGGTTTAACCGGTATTTTCTTGGGTAACGCCTCTTTGGATATCAACCTGCACGATACTTACTTCGTAGTAGCCCACTTCCACTTGGTAATGGGTTCGGCAGCCATCTTTGGTATGTTGGCCGGTGTTTACCACTGGTTCCCTAGAATGTTCGGCAAAATGATGAATGCCAAATTGGGCTACCTGCACTTTTGGGTAACCTTTATCTGTGCCTACTTGGTCTTCTTCCCATTGCACTTCTTAGGCTTGGATGGTGTACCTCGTCGTTACTATGCATTTACCGAGTTTGAGTTTATGCAAAAATGGCTAACCGTAAACGTATTTGTAACTTGGGCAGCTATTATTGCCGCCTTGGCTCAGGTAGCTTTCTTATTCAATTTCTTCTACTCTATATTTAAAGGAAAAAAAGCACCTCAAAATCCTTGGGAAGCCAATACTTTAGAGTGGACAGCTCCAGTTGAACACCTGCATGGCAACTGGCCAGGAGAAATCCCAACCGTATACCGTTGGCCTTACGATTATAGTAAGCCAGGTGCAGAGCATGATTTCATTCCGCAAACCGTGCCTTTCTCTCAAACCATGAGCTCTAACTTGCCTCACGACTTTGAAGGAAACGCCGAGGCAGAGCGCATCCAGAAAGAATGGGAAGCCGCCAACAAAAAAGAAGAAAAGACGGACTTAGACTAGTGAGTTTACTTGTTTAAGCATTTGATATAAGGTATCTGCTGGAGTAAACTAAATGCCACAGATACCTTATTTTTTTATAACCTAGCATTAACCCATGGTGGCTAAATCTGAGCAAAGATTTATTCGATTAAATTTCATTACCATTATTGTAACGCTTCTGGTTGTTTTGGCCGGTGGTATCGTTCGCAGTACAGGATCTGGAATGGGGTGTCCTGATTGGCCCAAGTGTTTCGGACAGGTAGTGCCACCAACTTCGGCCAAGCAATTGCCTGCAGATTATAAAGAAAAATATGTAGCCCAGCGTTTGGCTAAAAACGAACGTTTTGCCAAGACTTTAGAGAAACTGGGCAAAGCCGATTTGGCCGACAGCATCAGAAACGATGCCTCTATTGCACAGCCCGAAGCTTTTAACGTAGCCAAAACCTGGACCGAATATGGCAACAGGCTGGTAGGTGTAGTGACGGGTTTCTTGATGATTTTCTTGGTGGTTTATGCTTTCGCCTTTAAGCAGTCGGCCAAACGTATTATCGTATTGAGCATCATTAATCTATTGGTAGTGGTCTTTCAGGCCTGGTTAGGCTCTATCGTGGTTTCCACCAATTTGCTGCAGTGGATTGTTACCCTGCACATGCTGTTGGCCCTCGTTATTTTGGCCATACAGATTTATACTTACAACTATGCCAAGCAGCTGCACAAGGAGCGCAGTGTGATCATGTACCGCATTGCCTGGCTAAAGGGCTTTTTGTTCTTTACCATTTTGGTATCGATTGTACAGGTTATTTTGGGCACCGAGGTGCGCGAAAGCATTGATTCGATATCGAAGTCTTTGCAGTTTAACGGGCGCAATACCTGGGTATCAAAAGTGGGTTCGCTTTTTAATTACCACAGAGACTTGGCCATTTTAGTGGCTATCTGTAATTTTGTAGTCTATAAAATGGTAACCGACCGTTTTAGCGGCAAGGCTTGGCCTTTGCAAACGGCCAACTACATTATGATTACGCTAGCGGTACAGGTAGCTTCGGGCTTCCTGCTGTCGTATTTGGCTTTGCCACCTTATGCGCAGGCCATACATGTTTTATTTGCCACCGTTTTATTTAGCTTGCAGTATTACCTGTATTTGTTGGTGTACCGTACAGCTACTTATAAACCCAATTAACCGATTTGAAATTGAAACAGTTTTTTTCAGATTTTTCTAAATTGATCAAGTTCAGGCTCACCTTTTTGGTGGTGTTCTCGGCATCTGTTACTTTTTTGATCGGATCTAAAATTCAGGTGGATAGGGCCATCTTGCCACAAATAGACTGGAATAACTGGCTAATCTTGATTGTAGGTGGATTTTTAGTAACCGGAGCCGCCAACTGCTTTAACGAAATTATTGAGAAAGACCTTGATAAGCTGATGAGCCGTACCAAAGACAGGCCCATGCCAGCCGGCAGAATGACCACCGGACAGGGATTGGTGCTGGGCCTCATTATGGGCATGGCCGGTACCTGGCTGTTGGGCAAGCTCAATTTAGAAACGGGTCTCATTTCGGTATTCTCTATTTTATTGTATGCCTTTGCCTATACACCCCTGAAACGCAAATCGCCAATTGCAGTATTTGTGGGCGCTATACCGGGTGCATTGCCACCGCTGATCGGTTATTTGGCTGCCTTAGGCAAAACCACTGTTTTTTCTGTAGTCGATTACCAGATTGCAGGCATTTTATTCCTGGTACAGTTTGTATGGCAGTTTCCGCACTTTTGGTCTATTGCCTGGGTGTTGGATGATGATTATAAAAAGGCAGGCTTCCGATTGCTGCCTACCAAAAAAAGAGATAAAACAAGTGCGATATTTACCTTTGTAAGTACTTTGGTACTGATACCGGTAAGCTTGTTGCCAACCTTCTATGGTTTCGGTGGCTACTATATTGCAGGGGTTTCGGTGCTTGCCGGATTGTTGTTCAGCTGGTATGGCTATCAGCTGGTGGTGAAGATGGATTTGCCAAGTGCCCGCAAGGTGATGTTCTGTTCTTTCTTTTACATCCCTTTGGTACAATTGGTTTTATTGTTTGATTTAATAGTTTAGAATTTTAAATGGATTTAGCATTGCAACAGCAGGAGATAAAATTCGACGCCAAGCCCAAAAAGTTTGTGCTTTGGCTTTTTGTAGTCTCTTCTACCATTATGTTTGGCGGATGGACCAGTTATTACATTGTATTTTCGGCCTCTAAGGGAAAAGGCCATGGTTTGGTACTGCCTGATGCTTTTATATATAGCACTGCCGTATTGGTAGCCAGCAGCGTATTCCTTTTCTTGGCTTCTAGAGCTTTGAGGAATGGAGAGCGGGGTTTCCAACAATTGTTTTTGTGGATCACTTTGGCTTTGGGCCTTGTATTCGGCGTATTGCAGTTTCAGGCCTGGTCTGGTTTGTACCACAGCGGCGCGGTGCTGATCAACAACAATGCGGCCATTTCGATGATTTATATCGTATCTGGATTTCACTTGCTGCATATTTTTGCCGGCCTTTGCCTGATCGTAAACAGTCTGGTAGGCTCTTATAGGGAAATACCACACGAAAGGGCAGTTTATAAGCAGGAGATTGCGGCTATTTTTTGGCATTTTATAGATATATTATGGATATATCTGTATGTTTTTTTACTTTTGAACAGTTAGATTTTTTAACAAACTATTATACGATTACTCAATGGATTCATTATCAAAATTAGACCAAGTTAAAACCACTCCATGGGCCGGCGGACGTTCGCCATGGTCTGTAGAATATGGTAAAATAATGATGTGGTTTTTCTTATTATCAGATGCCTTCACTTTTTCGTCATTATTGATATACTATGGAGCGCAACGCTTTTCAAAGTTCACTTGGCCAGATCCAGACCACGTTTTTCAATCTATTCCAGGTATTGCCGATAGCGGTTATCCATTGGTGTTTGTAGGTATCATGACCTTTATCTTGATTGCGAGTTCGGTAACGATGGTGTTAGCGGTAGAAGCAGGACACAGAAGGTCTAAAAAAGAAGTAATCTGGTGGATGGTCGCAACCATTATTGGTGGCTTCATGTTCTTGGGCTGTCAAGCCATTGAGTGGACCCACTTGCACCACGAAGGTTTCTGGTGGGGAGCTATTCCTGGTCCGGAAGAACTGACGCATTTCTTTAACGGTCCGGTATCAACCGTAGCGGCACAGCAGTTTGCCAACCTGTTCTTTACCATTACCGGTTTCCATGGTTTCCACGTATTCAGTGGTGTAGTGATCAATATCATCATCTTATGCATGACCATTAACGGCACTTTCGAAAGACGTGGCCATTACCTGATGGTAGAAAAAGTAGGCCTTTACTGGCACTTTGTAGACTTGGTTTGGGTATTCGTATTTACTTTCTTCTATCTAGTTTAATTATCTTTTAAAATAAAATATTATGTCAGAGCACAACATACATACAGAAGAACACGCACACGACGAACATGCAGGAATGACCAAAGGAAAAATCCTGAGAGTTCTTGGTATTCTTGTATTGATTACCGTTATCGAGTTCATCATCGCCTTATGGGCCATACCTGGCGGACACATGTCGCAACACGTAGGTAACTTTGTGTATATCGCTTTAACCTTGCTTAAAGCCTTTTACATTGTTGCTTATTTTATGCACTTGAAATTCGAAAAACTAGGTTTGCAGCTGTGTTTAACCGTATCGTTCATTTTTATCATCTACTTTATTGTTTTGATGCTGATTGAAGGCGGTTATTTGCATAACCACATGCCACAGCTTTAAGGGCAGCGGTAAGGCACCAAGCACCATTCGGCTTTCTTAGGGCTGAAAAGCAAACTTTAAAAGGATGAAATACAATCCAATAAAAAAAATATTAATCCTGGTCACCATTTTAGCGGTACCGGGATTTTTATATTATTTGCTACAGGAAAAGGGCAAGAACCGCTACAAGCCATTGGCCATTTATGGGCCTAAAAAAGTAGCCAGCACCTTCCATTCGGTAAGAGGCAAACAAATACCCGATACCATTTACCACGTTATCCCAGATTTTAACCTGCTTAACCAGGATGGCCAAACCGTAACCTGGAAAAACTACCAGGGCAAAGTGGTATTGCTGAACCTGTTTTATACCCGGGGAACCAATGGAATAGATTTTGCCAACAGAGCTGTAGCAGCCTTTGATAAAACCTACGAAAAAAACACCATGGTGCACTTCGTGAGCTTGAGTATGGACAGCGAGTACGACAAACCGGCGATACTTGCGGCTTATGCAACAAAAATGGGCGCCAAAGGGGGCAAGTGGGATCTGCTGACAGGCGATGGCAGCCAGGTAGAGCAACTGATCAAAGACGGCCTTAAGCTCGATGCCTTGAAGACGGTGGAGAACGGCGTGCCCAAGTTTACCTTTGGTAACATGTTCGTGCTGATCGATTCGCAGCATCGCATCAGGGGCTATTACGAAGCAACCAACCAGGAAGCACTCTCTAAACTAGACGACGAAATTAAAGTATTGATTGCCGAAGAACTCAGAAACATAAAAGACGGGCGTTAAAATCGCGATGGCGAAAAAGATTGAAATTGAATAATGGAAAATAATCAAGTAGAACAAAAATATAACAAATGGATCATCCTGCTGTCGGTGGCCATACCTGTAGTGGTGGCCCTGCTGTTTGGCGTTAACCTCCGAAAACTAGGCTACGATGTAAAGCCTTTGTCATTTTTGCCCCCAATTTATGCAACGATCAACGGCATTACAGCCGTGGTGTTGATCAGTGCGGTATGGGCCATTAAAAACGGCAAGCGGAAGCTACACGAAAACCTGATGAAGTTCGCCATTTTCCTGTCGGTATTGTTTTTGGCCATGTATGTAGCCTATCACATGACTTCCGATTCGACCAAATTTGGTGGCGAGGGTGCCATCAGGTACATTTATTTCTTCATCCTGATTACCCACATCTGTCTGTCGGTTATTATTATTCCGTTCGTGCTGGTTACCTATGTGAGGGCCTTGGCACAACGGTTTGATGCCCATAGGAAGCTCGCCAGGATTACTTTTCCGCTTTGGCTATACGTAGCTATAACAGGCGTAATCGTATACCTGATGATATCGCCATACTACATAAATTAACTTTATGTAAAAATAGCGTTGCAGTTTATTAACCAGATGTTTATCTTAGAAACTGAGAATAAGCATAGTTAAGTGGTTAATATAATTACGGGGCAGGATTTAATTGATATCATACAGGAAAGCCAGGTCAAGGCCTTTACCCATTTTTATACGCTTTTTTTTCAGAAACTGCTCCTCGAAAGCGACAAGTACGTCAAGGATGTTTCGGTAGCAGAGGAGCTGGTGCAAGACGTTTTTTTGAAGGTATGGGAAAATCCTGAAAGCCTGGAAGACGTAAGGTCAGTTAAATCGTACCTGTACCGATCGGTGATCAATGCCTCGATCAACTACATCAATCGGCAAAAAAACATTGAACAGCACCATCAGAAAATCGCAGCCGATTATAGCGAAGAATACCTGATGGAGCTTGACGAAGAGAACAGGTTGGTGGTACTGCTGCGCATCGAGATCGAAAAACTGCCTCCGCAATGCAAAAAGGTTTTCAAGTTGAACCGGTTTGAAAAACTCAAATACCGGGAAATAGCCGATTTGTTGGGTATTTCGGAGCGTACCGTCGAAAACCACATCGCTAATGCCTTAAAAATACTGAGGGAAGCCCTGCTCGACAAGAAGAACGTCGATAAGGAATCGAAGCCCTTTCAAAAAATCATTACGCTATATCTTTATTAGAAAGTTTTTTAGAAAAAATAAAAAAATCTAAAAAGACTAGGGGTTTTTTGTCAATCGTTTGTCATAGCTTAAACCTACTAGACAAACTGTATGCCTAATCATCCTGAATCTCTGGTGCTAATTACCAGATATTTAAATAATCCTATGGACCCTGCATTGCAGCAGGAAGTGGAACAATTCCGCGCTCAATCGCCAGAAAACGAAATTTATTTTCTCGAAACGCAAAAACTTTGGGAACTTTCTTCTAAAGCAGCCAGGCTGGCCAATGTTGATGAAAAGAAAGCCGTCGGCGAGTTGAGGGATTACCTGAAAAGCAGCAGGCCTAGCCGCAACCTCAAGCTGGTTTGGTTCAGGAACATTGCCGCCGCCGTTTTGGTGCTGTCTATGGGTTATTGGATCTATCGGCAAAACACCAAAATTGTTTACTTAACCAAGCTTACCGGAAACAGCCAGGTTGATACGGTAAAACTAGCCGATGGTTCTGTGATTGTCATGGCCGAGAACAGCGAGCTGAAATATCCGGAGAAATTTGACGGAGAAAGGGAAATTGCCTTTGCCAGGGGGCAGGCTTTTTTCAAGATTGCACCAAACCCTGCGCATCCATTTAAAGTAGTGATGAACAAGTCTGATGTCACCGTACTCGGTACTTCCTTTAACATCAAGGTGTCGTCCGTACAGATCGATTTGAGCGTAAAAACGGGAAGGGTAATGTTTTCGCCTTTTCAAAATGGTTCCAAATCAATCCTCAGCGAAGGCCAAGCCATTACCTACGATTCGGAAAAGGGAGAAATCGTGGCCAAAACCGCACAGAATGCAGATGCTTGGCTAACCAAGGAACTCACTTTCGTAGATACACCATTAGAAGAAGTTTGCAAGCAGCTGAGCGCATATTACCATGCCGATATCAAGCTGCAGAACAACAAGCGCAACAAAAAACTCAACGCCACCTTCAAGAACCAAACATTGGCGCAGGTTTTAGAAGTGCTGAATGAGACCTACAATATCAAAATCAAAAAAGAAAAAGATCAAATCACGCTCATAACTCCTTAAACAACCTTTAACCCCTAAACAACCAATTTATTTAACTAACAAACTATGAAGAGAAATTTTTACAAAAGAAAAGTTGGAATGAGTTTCTGCCACATGGCATTGCTTGTTTGCGCAATCTTTTGGACTTCATTGGCCAAGGCCGATGCGCAACAAGGCAAGTGGAAGCCCGAAAGATTAGACAGCTACCTGAAAAAGGTAGAGCAGGCCTACAAAGTAAGCTTTGTATACGATGCGGCAGAAATCAGCAAATCGTTGGTACTTGATGTACCTGAAAAAACCTACACCATTCAAGAATCGCTAGAGCCATTAAAACAAAAAAACATTGGCTATAGGCTGGTGGGCACACAAGTGATTTTAAAAGTGCAAGAGCCCATCGTGGCACAGCGAAAAGACGTTACGGTAAAAGGCGTTGTCAAGGACAAAAAAGACAACAAGCCTATTCCTGGTGTAAGCGTATTCGTAAAGGGCACTGGCCAAGTGGTGTCTACCAACGAGCAGGGCGAATACCAGATGACGATAAAGGACGAAAAAGCGATTCTCGTATTCAGGTACCTGGGCTACAAAACGGTTGAAATGGCCATTAACGGCAAAACCAAGATCGATGTAGAGCTTGAAGAAGACGCCGGCCAGCTGAAAGAAGTGAACATCGTATCTACCGGTTACCAAACGCTTGAGAAAAAAACATTTACTGGAGCCGCCACCTTGGTAAAGGCAAGCGATGCCGAAAGGGCAGGTGTAACCGATGTGAGCAGGATGCTTGAAGGACAGGTTGCCGGGGTAACTATTCAAAACGTGTCTGGTACCTTTGGTGCAGCACCTAAAATACGCGTGCGTGGCGCCACCTCATTTTCTGGAGATAACAAACCATTGTGGGTTGTTGATGGGATTATCTTAGAAGATGTGGTTAACATTTCGAACGAAGCCCTTACTTCTGGCGATGCCAGTACGCTGATTGGTTCTTCGGTAGCAGGTTTAAACCCCGACGATATCGAGAGCTTTAACATCTTGAAAGATGCGGCCGCAACCGGTATGTACGGTGCCCGTGCCATGAATGGGGTAATTGTAGTTACGACCAAAAAAGGAAAGCTTACCGAAGGAGCCGCTCGAATCAGTTACCGTGGCAACTTCACTACTTATGCCAAACCTAGCTATTCGGATTTCGACATCCTGAACTCGGCCGACCAGATGGCGGTGCTGATCGAGATGCAGAACAAAGGCTATGTGCAGATTCCTGGCGAATCAAGAGGTGTAAGTGGCGGACCTTTCTATAAAATGTACAACATGCTGTACAACTACGATCCGGTAACCAAAACCTATGCCTTAAAAAATACCAGCGCCGATAAAATTGCTTTCCTTTCGAGGTATGCCAATGCCAATACCGATTGGTTCGACGTGCTGTTTAAAAATTCATTGCAACAAGAGCATTCATTGAGCATCAATTCGGGTACGGAGAAATTTAAAAGCTATGCATCAACTTCGTTTACCAAAGACAATGGTGTTACCATTGGAAACAGCGTAAGCAGGTTTACCGGTAACTACCGAGCTAATTTTAATTTGACCGATAAGTTGAGTGCCGAATTATTGAGTACAGGATCGGTGCGTAACCAACAGGCTCCTGGAGCTACGGCGCTTCAATCCGATCCGGTTTATGGCAACTACTTCCGTAATTTCGACATCAATCCTTATTCTTACGCCGTAAATACCAGCCGTATGCTTACCGCCTACGATGAAAATGGCAACTATGAGTACTTTAGACAGAACAGTGCGCCTTTTAGCATCTTGAACGAGCTAAACTCCAACTATCTTAAGCTGGGCGTATTGGATTTCAAGGTTCAGGGAAACATCAGCTACAAAATCATTCCAAGCTTAAGCTATTCAGTAGATGGAGCTTACAGGTTCGTGAAGTCTGAAACCCAGATCTCTATTTTGGAAAGCTCTAACATGGCTACATCATTCAGAACAGTTGATGATGCGACTTCTTCGCAAAGCAACAATAATTTGTATACCGACCCAGATATTCCGGGAAGTTTGCCAATTAGCGTATTGCCTAGTGGTGGTTTTTATAAAACATCAACAGATAACCTGAAGAGCTATTACTTCAGACAAAACTTGGCTTTCAATAAAACTTTTAACACCAAGCATAACATTACCGCTTTTGGCGCGATGGAAGTGCGTTACATCGACCGTCAAAGAGAGTCTTTCGATGGCGTGGGCTATCAGTTTGACAATGGCGGCTTGGTTACTCCATATTACAAGTATTTTAAAGAAGCCTCTGAAGAGGGCAAGCCTTATTTTAGCATGGGCAACAATTACGAAAGATATACCGCCTTCTTCGCCAATGCCTCTTACACCTATAATGAAAAATATACCTTGAGGTTGTCAGGCCGTTATGACGGCTCTAACTTGTTAGGTAAAACGGCTACTGCCAGGTGGCTGCCAACCTGGAACGTAGCGGCCAGCTGGAACATCAGCGATGAAGATTTCTGGCCAAAAAGCGATATCTTAACTGGAGCCAAATTACGTGGTTCTTATGGATTGGTAGCCAGTATTGGCAATGCCACCAACTCGGCTGCCGTGTTCTACAATCAAGTGTCGAGAAGACCTAACTTAGGCGATCAAGAAGCACAGATTTTTATTTCGAACCTCGAGAACTCTGAGCTGACTTGGGAAAAAACCAAGGATTTAAATATCGGCTTGGATTTGTCCTTGATCAAAAACAGGATCAACTTTACCGTTGATTTGTACAAAAGGAACATTTTTGATTTGATTGGTGCCATCCAAACTTCTGGTATTGGTGGCGAGTATACCAAGATTGCCAATTATGGCGCCATGTCTGGCAAAGGTATTGAGCTGGCTATTACAGGCAAGGCCATAGACAATCCTAACTTTAAATGGACTACCAATTTCAACTTTGGCTACAATACCAATAAAGTAAAAGATTTGCAGGTTGATCCGAATATCTTCAGGTCTACTTCAAACAATGGCTCGGCAGTACTTAATTATCCGCAACGCAGCTTGTTCTCGGTGCAGTTTGCTGGCTTGAACCACGATTATGGCTATCCGATGTTTGTAGGCGTAGATGGCAGAACAACTACCTACATCAATTTGCAAGACGACAACCTGCTTCGTTTGAAATACGAAGGACCAATAGACCCTACATTTGCCGGTGGTTTTTATAACCAGTTTAGCTATAAAAACTTTACGCTTTCTGCATTGCTTGGTTTCTCTGCCGGTAACATGATCAGGCTTAATCCAAATATCAGCAGCAACTTTAACGACATCAGTTCAATGAGCCGCGACTTGTTAAACAGGTGGGTAATGCCTGGCGACGAGAAGTTTACTACAGTACCAGCTATCCTCGATCCGCTTTCGGCATCGAAAATTGTTGATGCCAACGGTTCGGCAGTAGATATCAGGTATGCCTATAACTTGTATAACTTTTCTACCGAAAGGGTAGCAAAAGGCGATTACATCAAGTTGAGGCAAGTAGCGTTGAGCTACAACCTGCCTAAGAGCTTCTACAGCAAATTGGGTATGTCTGGAGCTTCAATATCTTTGGTAGGCAACAACCTGTTGCTGCTGTATTCTGATAAGAGGTTAAATGGCCAGGACCCAGAGTTCTACAATTCTGGTGGTGTGGCCTTGCCGGTATCTAGACAGTATACCTTATCGTTAAAAATTGGATTTTAATTGAAAGAAATTATGAAATTGAATAAAATATTATGGACCACTCTTGGCGTGACGTTGCTGTTTTCAATGCCATCGTGCAAGAAGTTTTTAGAACAATCGCCAGATAACCGTGCGGAGATCAATACGGTTGAGAAGCTGTCGCAATTGGTGTCAACAGCCTATCCTTCCCGCGATTATTTAACCTTTACCGAAGCCTCCTCAGATAATGCCGAAGACAAAGGCGTGGGTGTTGGTTCTTTGTTTGATGTAATCGACCTGCCTTACAACTGGCAAGACAGGATTGGCGATGGTACGAACACCGCTACCGCCTACTGGAACGCCTGTTATGAAGCCATTGCGGCCGCCAACCAAGCTTTGGAATCGATAGAAACCAATAATCTGGGTAGCGGAGCCCTTCCATACAAAGGAGAAGCATTGGTGTGTAGGGCTTATGCGCATTTTATGTTGGCTACTTTATTTGCCACGCCTTATAAAATAGGTGGGGCCAATACTGCACCTGGCGTACCTTATGTAGATAAGCCAGAAACCAAAGTGATCCAGCCTTACAGCAGAGGTACAGTGGCCAGCACTTACGAAAGGATCAGGAAAGACCTGGAAGATGGTTTGCCTTTGTTGCAGGCATCAGCCTATAAAATTCCAAAATATCATTTTACGCCAGCTGCAGCACATGCATTTGCTTCGCGTTTTTACCTATTTACAGGCGAGTGGCAGAAAGTAGTAGACCATGCTACGCTAGCCGTGCCTGGCAATGATTTTGTGAACAACATGCGTCCGATTTCAACCACGTTGAGGTTAATGACTTTCCCTGATTTCTTGACCAATTTCATGAGCAGCGGACAAAAGTATAACCTGTTGTTGTTGGGTACTTATTCTACCTACGCCCGTTTCATCAGTACAGGTACTACGCCTCGCCATGGCTACGGTTCTAAAATGGCCAAAATGTTTTCGGCGGGACAAAACGTTACCGGAAAAGCCTTGGCCAACAACGTGCTTTCGTACGGCGTACCAAACTATACCACCTACAAATTCAAGGAGAACTTTTTTAACATCTCCCCAGATATAGGGTATCCTTACCTTACTTTCGCGGGTTTAACGGTTGATGAAACCTTGATGAACAGGGCAGAAGCCTATGCAGAGTTAGGTATGAACGATTTGGCGCTGAAGGATATCAATGATTTTTACAGCGTAAGAATAGTAAATTATAATCCTAATAACGATGCGGTTACTTTGGCAAAGATCGCTAATTTTTATCCGGCAATTACCGACGTCAAGCAAGGCCTGATCAGAACCATATTGGATGCCAAAAAAGCAGAGTTCCTACAAGAAGGCCTCAGGTGGTTCGATATCATCCGTCGTGATCTAACGGTTGTCCATAACGACTTGGCCGCCGATGGAGCCGAAACCTTCAGGGAGCTAAAACCAGGAGATCCGCGTCGACTTTTCCAATTGCCAGTAGAAGTTAAAACCTCAGGTGTTGAACTAAATCCTAGATAAGCAGAGATGAAAAATATAATTAAAACAACAGCAGTTTTTTTGCTAGCCGTAGGGTTGTTTGCCTGTCGCAAAACAGAAAAGCTAAACGTGGATTACAGTACCTTTAATCCAGACGACCCTCGCACAAACACGCCATTAGACCAATGGCTGAAAACCAATTTCCTTGACGAATACAATATCGACGTCATTTACAGGTACAATAGGTATTACCATGGCAATACGGCCAACGTGGTACCTAGCAAGCTGGAGAACATACAGCCCACCATGCAAATGGTGCTCGATGGTTTCATTACGCCCTACCGTAAAATTGCCGGCGAAACCTTTACCAAAACCTATATGCCTAAAGAATGGGTGTTGTTCGGTTCGTATGCCTATGCAAATACCTCCGATCCTGGCGTAGCCGGTACGGCCGCCGCCGGAAGACGGATTACCTTGTATGGTGTAAACGATTACCAGCCATTGCCTGCAGGCCAGTTCTATGCCTGGGATAGGCAACGCATCATGCACCACGAGTTTGGCCACATCCTGAACCAGATCATCCCTATCCCGACCGATTGGGAGGCTATTTCGAAAGGGTTTTACAAGCAGCCATACAACGATACGCCAACAGATACTGCCCGCAGAAATGGTTTTGTAACCAGCTATGCCAGTGGCGTATCAACCGAAGATTATGCCGAAACCATCAGCTGGCTATTGATTAACGGACAGGTTTGGTATGACGATTGGGCCAGTTTTGCCAATACCGCAGGTAAGGCCAGGTTTGTCCAAAAAGAAAACAACGTCATCAACTACTACAACAACTTGGGCATCAACTTTAAAAAGTTGCAAATGGAAGTGCAGCAGTACATGATTGGTATTGGTCTCAAAGAAAGCAAATTCGCCTATTGGCTTGGCAAAAACCGTACGCCATTGGTTACACCTTTGCCGAGCCCGGCACCTGCACCAATCCCTACTTTTAAATCATTGATGTTAAATCCTAGCGCCGATTATTATGTAAAGTATGGTGGCTCTACAGAATTTAAGCAACTTTATGACCAAGTGGTGGCCAATGTGTTCGCAATTGCTCCAGGTGGTCGCAAAGTCAATTTTATAAGGTTTGATTTCCCTTCTACCACTTCGGTAACGATGAACATCAACTATACCAACTCTGCTGGTACAGTGTTCGATGCCAAGTATGCCTTCAACATGGCGATTACTTTAGCAACCAGCCAAGTGAAGTTTACAACAGGAACGCCTGGCGGAACCGATGCACCATGGGTAGCAAATGCAAATACCCTTGCTGCAGCCGTAAAACCATTGAGCGATTACCTAGTTAACAACACATTTGTAGCAAACTGGTTACCGGTGAACGTAGTACCCGAAGACTACATGAAACTGGCCGGTTTTAGCGTGTTGAATGCGCCAACCAATTATTTTTACGGACCATTGGCTTATTAAATTGATGAAAATGAAAAAAATATTATATGCATTTGTATTCCTGTCGGTGATGATGGGGTGCAAAAAGACATCATACGTGCCTAAGTTTGACAAAACGCCGCAAGAACGTGCGGCCGATCAAATCAAGCTGGTTTCTACCACACTTACAAGCGCCACCAATGGATGGATTGCGACCATGCCAACCCAAGCGGGTGGCGGTTATGGGTTTTTTATCACTTTTGATACTGAACAAGGCGTAACCATGCTTGGAGATATGACCAACGAATCGGCCACAACATTGGGCAAGTCATACTACAGGGTGAAACAGGATATGGGCACAGAACTGGTGTTCGATACCTATAATTACATCTCGATGCTTGACGATCCCAACGGGGCTGTTTTGGGCGGTGCATCGAAAGTAGGCTATAGCAGCGACATCGAGTTTACTTACGACAGAATGAATGGCGACAGTATTTTCTTTGTAGGCAAAAAATATAGACAACCACTTAAAATGGTAAAAGCCACGGCGGCTCAAAAAACTGCCTATACGAATGGAGATTACCTCACGGCTATTAATAAGCTGAAGAATTTTTTCACTACAGTTAAGTATCCGTATGTAGAAGTGGTAAGCGGTTCGGCTACTTTAAAAGCTGGAATCAGCATGAATGCCACCAATAATTTAGCAGCTGGTAAAAGAGTAACTTTTACAGGTGTTTTAGCTGATGGAATGACCGTAGGTAGTGCTTCAGCTAAATTTGCCTTCACTTTAGATGGGGCCGATATTCTAGGTGGCGGTTTAGTTTATCAGGGTGTTAAGTTTGTCAGGTTTTTCTGGAAAGATGCTGCAACTTTGGTCATGTACGATTCAACAGGCAAAGAATATGTAGTGAAAAGCAATCCAACACCTATTACGCCACTATGGCTACTGATTGGAACTGGTTATACATCTGTTACCGTAGCCAATGCCACCACTGCACCAGGCTGGGGCGCCGATTACGTAACAAGAAGAGCAGACGCCGCCAACAAAATGTTAACGGGTGGTTATGCCTTACGCTTAGAGCAAATGTCTTACGCCTTTAATAATGCATCAAAAAAGATGACCTTAAAGGTTAACATGCCACAAAACACTACACCATATGTGGGTACGATCAATTATACCTATAACCGATCAGACAATGGGGTGTTTAAGTTCACCTATGTGGATGCCGATGGAAACGGCGGTATTATTGTGCCATTTATGGCGTCGCTTTTGGCCCAGCGCCTCAATGTAGATACCTTTAATATCGATTATTTTAGTGATCCATCTGGTACTATACTTGCCCAGTTCAAGAGTATAGAAAACCCAACCTTTACTTTTACAGGTACCCTGCAATAGTTAATAGTTAAATTAATACTTAAGCCTCCTGAGGATTCAGGAGGCTTTTTTATTAAATGTCCTAAAGTACTTAGGGGTGCTCTTTTTTTTTACATTTTTGCCTTATTGGTTGCCATAATTTACATTTATGGATAACTCTAACATTTAAACCCGTATCATGAAGAAACAACCAATCGATTTTTTTCGTTCTATTAAGCGAATTGCTTATTTGACGATACTACTGTGTTTAACTTTCGTAACAAGCTGTAAAAAGGAAACTGGCTTAAAGTCAAATGATCAAGAAAGTAAAAGATTGATTTTGGCGAAGAAAGCTAATATACCTTCAAGTGCAGGCCAAGGACTTTCATCTCCTGATTTTGACGCTTTTGAAGTGCTAACCCCGTTTGATTTACAAAACTTGACAGAACTCCAAGCCATCAGTCTAACAGATCCTTTCGTTAGTTCAGGTACATCATTATACAATAGCCTGATTCTCCAAATCTCAGGTACTCCAGAATGGGCAGCCTTAAGTGCAGAAGAACAGAATTATATTCTTAATTTTACCCCTCAACAAAAAGCAATGCTTGAAGTTATTTATCGAGCTGCGAATATTGAAGCATCTGCTAGTGGCGAAACGCCTAGATGGGTACATTGCGCAGTATCAGCGCTTGGATTTCAGCAAGCTTATAGTTTGATTGCAAAAGCCTTTACCGTAGGTATGTCAGCCTCAACTGCAGTACAGGCGCTAAGATTTATCGGCCTAAAATACTTAGGCTATGTTGCGCTCGCTTACGCGATATACGAGTTTGTACAATGTGTTTCAGATAGTGGGCCAGGAGAAAATCCTGAATTGATTGAAATAGATATTTCATCGAAATTATTAGATGGTCCATTGCCATCTTCAACAACATATCTTACGACGGCCAAAGAAGTAGTAGACGCGAGTAGTCGTGTTCTTAGATTTACATCGATATTTTTTAATTCTCTAGACAATAAGTATTATTCTGATAGTGCTTTTACAACATTCGTTCCAGACGGATACTATCCAAATGTAATTCCAATGACAGTTCCTCAATGCCATTATATTGTGGGAGGGGTGGCTTTGGCGGTATATCATCGAGCACCTTAAAACTCTTCAAGCCTCCCGCGAAATCGGGAGGCTTTTTTATGACATTATTTTTATCCCCCTCAACCACAATAATGCCTATATTTGCATCATCATGAAAAAAGCGGTTGTTTTCTTGTTTCTTTTTGCGCTTAGCTTTGCTTTTACGCCTAGTGTCAAGGCACAGTGTTCGATGTGTACCATCAACGCAGAGCAGGGCACGAAGAATGGCAACAACCAAACCAAAGGCATTAACGATGGTGTAGTTTACCTGCTTTCTATCCCATATTTGCTCATTGTTGGAGTGGGATTGATCTGGTATAAAAACTACCGTAAAAAGGCTGCTTCGCCTTCTTTAAATACCGAAAACTAACTTCCGTTTGAAACATTGCCGCCATGAAGAAAACCGCTAAGCTATATGCCGTTTTCAAGGCTAGGTGCCCGCAGTGCAGGCGCGGACCGATATTTGCCGGAAGCCTATATGGCTTCAATATCCAAAAAACTTTGCACCATTGCCCCGTTTGCGAACTTCGCTATGAAGTTGAGCCCGGCTATTTCTATGCCGCCATGTACGTAAGCTATGCCATGAACATGGCCGAAATGATTGTCATGGGACTGGCTACCTATCATTTTTCTGGCGGTCGATTGGATTTCGATTCGCTGTGGCTGTATGTGGGTGTCATATTTTTGGGATCGCTTTTGTTATCGCCTTTCAATTACCGATATTCAAGGGTGTTTTTGTTACATTATTTATCGCCCAAGATCAGGTATAAGCCTGAATATGATAAGTAATTGCCGGTTATCAGTTACCAGTTGTCAGTTGACAGGTTTCAGTTAACGGTTTCCAGTTGGCAGTAAACAATTTAACAATATGACAATTAACTATTCAACCATCGAATAATCACCAATAGGACCACAAAAGTTATCCACCAATGTTAGATCAAAAAACCTTCGATTTTATCAAAGACCTGGCCCAAAACAACAACCGCGAGTGGTTTGCGGCCAACAAGCACCGCTACGAAGAGGCCAAGGCAGTTCTTTTTCCTTTTATTGCCACATTGATCAAAGAACTGGCCACTATCGATCCCGAGTTTTCGGGTGCTACAGAACCGAAAAAAGCCTTATTGCGCATTTACCGCGATATCCGGTTCAGCCCCAACAAAGACCCATATAAAAAACATTATGGCATTGCCTTCGACATTAAAGGCTACAACGAAACCACACAGAGCTATTACCTGCACATCGAACCTGGAAACTGCTTCTTTGGAGCCGGGTTTTGGCAACCCGAACCCCACATCTTGAAAATGGTGCGGGAAGAAATCGATTACAATGGCGCTGAGTTTTTGGAAATAATCAATCATCCCGACTTTAAAGCCATGTTTCGCCTCAGCGAGGAGGGCAAATTGAAAAAAGCGCCCAAGGGTTACGAGCCCAGCCACCCACAGATCGAATGGCTTAAGCTCAAGAGCTTTGCGGCCATGTGTCCAATTGCCGATTCGGAGTTTTTAAAGCCTGCTATCGTTGATAAGTTGATAACTGCTTTTGCGACTATCCAGCCATTTATGCTATTTTTGAGAAAAGCCACAGCCTCGTAGTTGTAGCGCACACACAATTGTTAACCTAAACTTTTAAATTCTGATGAAGAAAATCGGCCTTTTGGCAGCATTTGCCTTATTTATTACCGCTTTCAGTTCCTGTGTTATCCTGTCGCCGAAAAAATACAAGGCTCTATTGGCCAAACAAGATTCGCTCAATACCGGGTGGACCGAATCGCAGCTTAAAAACGAAAGCCTCGAACAAAGAATAGCGCGCTTAAAGGCAGATACCGCTTCTTTAAATGGTCAACTGGCCGATTTAAGATCCAAATACACCGAAATGGACGGCAACTATGCCAAGCTGAGAAGCAACAGCTCATCCGAAATCAATAAATTATCGGCCGACTTAAAAAAACGCGAACAGCGTTTAAAAGAGGTGGAAGAAATTCTGCGCAAACGCGACGAAGCGACCAACCAATTGAAGGCCAAGCTACAGGAAGCATTGTTAGGCTTTACCAAAAATGGCCTTACCGTCGAAATCAAGAACGGCAAGGTTTATGTTTCGCTAACCGATAAATTGCTGTTCCCTTCGGGCAGTATTATTATTGACGAGAAGGGCAAACAGGCCTTAACGCAACTGGCAACCGTATTAAAGCAACAGCCGGAAATCAATATCGCTGTTGAGGGCCATACCGACTCGCAAAAAATCAACAATTTGGGCCAGATCAAAGACAACTGGGATTTGAGCGTACTGCGTGCCACTTCGGTAGTTCGTTTCTTAACAGAAGAGCAAAAGGTAGAAAGCGTAAGGATGACCGCAACCGGAAAGGGAGAGTATCAGCCTTTGGCACCCAATACCTCGGCCGAAAACCGCAGCAAGAACCGCAGGATAGAAATTGTGCTTTCGCCTAAACTAGACGAGCTGTACGATTTGATCAAGCAATAAATCATGACTTATTGGGTCCTCGCCCAATAAACGGAACAGCCCTATCTGCAAATCGTAGATAGGGCTGTTCATTTAAAACGGACTTTCCAGCGACTTAAAATCGCTAAGGAGCAAGTCTTTGTCTGAAAGAAGTATTTCGCTGCGCTCAATATTGCCCCAATTAACGTTGAGGGTGGGATCATTCCACATGATGCCGATCTCTGAATGCTTGTCGTAGTAATTGGTTACCTTATAAGTGAAAATCGTATTGTTTTCGAGCGTTAAAAAGCCATGCAGAAAACCAGGGGGCATCCAAAGCTGCTTACGGTTTTCGCCAGAAAGTTCAATACTGAAATGCTGGCCATAAGTAGCCGAATCTTTCCTGATGTCTACGGCCACATCGAGTACGCTTCCTTGGATTACCCTTACCAGCTTGCCTTGTGCAAATGGAGGCGCTTGTGCATGCAGGCCGCGCAGGGTTCCCTTTTGAGAAAAAGATTGGTTGTCTTGTACAAAAACGGCATGAATGCCAGCCGCTTCAAAGGCCTTGGCATTATAGCTTTCGTAAAAATAGCCTCTGGCATCTTTCCATACTTTTGGCTCGATCACCAAAAGGTCCTTAATAGGTGTTTGTATAATGTTCATCTAGTCTACGTATTGCATGAGGGTGCGAAAGGCTACAAACCGGTTTTCAAACCTGGCTTGCATTGCGGCCTGTAGGGCGGGCGAATGCATGGTTCTATAGGCCTCATAGCTTTCGAGGTCTTCAACCACATATTGTGCGCAAAAAGTTTGCCCCTCATTGGGCGAATCCAATACCTTGAGCAGGCGGTTAGACACAAATTTGCCGGTAGCCATTACCTCGGGTATATGGGTTTCCTGCATCCACTGCATCCATTCGTCGGCGGCAGAATCTTCAAGAATTACAGTTACATTGTATAAAAGCATGCGCAAAGATAGGATTATGTGCCTACATTATCACCTCGTATGTTTCTAAAGCGTTTTCTGGCTTCGGCATTGAACATACTTCCGGGGTAGTCGTTCATCAATTGCTGATACAATTTTTTGGCTTCGTCGGGCTTGTCCAGTTTTTTGTCGTACAGATCGGCCAGGGTAAAAAGTGCATCATCAATCCAAATGCTGTCGTGGTGAGCATCAATCAGTTCTTTCAGCATGTTCACCGCTTTCTCCAGGTCGTTGGTTTTGATGTAGATTTTGGCTTTGGCCATTAAAATATCATCGGTAAGGCTGTTGTTCGGAAAAGCAACATCGATGCTGTCCAATTTCACCAACGCTTCGCTGCTGCGGTTCATAAACTGCAGCATATCGGCATCGGCATACATCTTAAGCGCCAAGCTGTCGTTTTTGCTTTGCAGGTTGTCTGAAATCAACAGGCTAAGGTTAAGGGCGTCGTTGGCAATCAGTTGCGAAGTAGAGGCCTTCAGTACATCGGCCTGCGATTTGGCATATTGGAAATCGCCCACGTAGAAAAACAATTTGGCCGATCGGTATTTGGCTTCGCTGCCCATGGGCTGATTTTCGAACTGCTTGGCCACCTGCTCATAAACCAAAATGGCTTCCCAGGGCTGTTTAGTCAGGATGTAGATATCGCCCAAATCCATTTTAAGCTGGGCCATGTCAGTCGGCTGTATGCGTTGTATCTTGAGACCTTCTTCGAGGGTAGCCTCTGCCTTTTTCAGGTCGTTGAGGTAATAGGCCTGCAGGTAGGCTAATCTTTGCAAGGCGTAAAGGCTCTGCGGCGTTTTGCCATACTGGGCCAAAATGGCTTCGTATTCATTGGCCAAGGCCTGGATGGCAGGTTTTTCGAATTTGCCACTAATGGCCAACTGGTATTTGGCATTAACCAGTTCAATTTTGGCGGGCAGGTAAAAATCGCTTTCCGTACCCTTGGCCAATAGGTATTCGTAGGCCTTAATGGCTGTGGTATAGGCTTTATTGGCCACAAAGGTGTTGGCTGTATTGTAGAGCAGCGTGCCATCGCCCTTGGTGCGCTTGTCTTGTGCAATAAGCTGGCGCAGGGCCATTTCGTATTCCTGTTGCTGTATGTATTGCCAGATCAGCATTTCGGTATAAACCTCTGCCTGCGGGTCTTTTTGTATTTTTTTGAGCAGGGCTGCCTGCAACAGCTGGTAATCTGCATTGCTTTCGAAAACAGAGGCCAGTACATTTTGCGCCTGCAGCTGCAGCTGCGGGGTGAGTGCCAGGGCGTTAACATACTCTTGGATAAGGGCCAATTTGTCTTTTTTGAAACGATAGATACTCAGCAGTTCATATAAAAAGAGCTGGTCGTCGGCCAAGAGCTTGCGGCCCTGCAAAAATGTGGCGGCCGCCATATCGTAGGCCTCAAAACGGTAAAAGCTGTTAGCCAGGTCCCTAAATTTATTTTCGTCTTTGGGCGTGTTGGCTATGGCTTCCTGAAAAATCTTGTTGGCTTCGGCAGTTCGTCCGTTTTCCTGATAAACGCGGCCAAGCGCTACAGCATATTGGCTTTTTTGGGGATATTGCTTAATCAATCCTTTCAGCAGGCTTTCGGCTTCGCTGTATTTCTTGATTTTGATTAGCGCATTGAAATAGAGTTCAAAATAGCCGTCGTTCTTGGTTTTATTAAACAGTTTTTCCAGCAGCACCGCGGCTTTTTCGTAGTCGGCCTGTTGGTAATACTGATAGGCCAAAGCCTCGTCTATGTCATTTTGCGCCAGTAGCGTAAAAAACGAACAGGAAAGAAAAATGAGCAAAATGAATCTTTTCATCGAAGACGTTTTGGCGTTGGTACCTAAAATTAATTATTTTGAACGCAATTTAAGCCTGTTTGTTCAAATAACGAAAATTGTGCGCGCGTATTCTAAATGTTACTCGCAATTTATTTGAATAAATTTCAATGTTGGCTACATTGAAATCCTAAATACGGCTGCGGAGTAAGTAACAATATTAACGGCAAATGCCCTTGCCTGCAAGGTGTTCCGTATTTTTGTGTGATTTTTTAAGTATGACGTTAGCGAAAAGATATATTTTATTGGTACTCGGAACATTGCTGTTGGCCTGTAGCAGGGGCAATAAGGTGCCCGAAATTCCGGTCAACGATTTTTTCAAATCGCAAGACAGGGCCACGTACCGTATATCTCCGGATGGCAAAAGTCTTTCGTACCTGAAGTTGCAAGACAAAAAGCAAAATCTCTTTGTCGAAGATATCGCCACGGGCAAAGTGGTGCAGCTAACCCGCCTGCGCGAAAAAAACATCAGCTTTTATTCCTGGGTTAGCAACAACGAACTGATCTATTACAAGGAAAAACATGGCGATCGGTTTCAGTCTGATTTGTTCATCATCAACAAAGGGGGCAAAGACGAACGCCAGCTGAGTAGCAACGAAAAAACGAGAATGCGTGTGCTCGACGACCAGTTGATGGACGATAAATACCTGCTCATTCTGTCTAACCAACGCGATTCGACGGTTTCTGACGTATATCGGCTCAACGTACGCGACGGCAAGATGGAAATGGCGGCACAGAACCCCGGCAACATTACCAAATGGATAACCGATTCGAAAGGACGGCTCCGCATGGCGACTTCGAGCGACGGGGTAAATGAAAAATTGCTGTACCGCGAAAACGAAGGGCAGGAATTTAAAACCATACTCACCAATAATTTTAAAACTACTTTGTTTCCGGTGGCTTTTGCCGAAGAGAAACCCAATACGGTGTACGCCATTTCTGACGTGAACCGGAACAACAGCGCTTTGGTTGAGCTCGACTGCCTAACGGGAAAAGAAAAAAGCGTACTGTTTTCTAACGATACCCTGAACGTGGTAGATGCCCAATACTCGAAAAGGAAGGGCAAAATGGCTTATGTGGTTTGCGAAACTTGGAAAAAAGAAAAGCATTACCTCGACAACGATGCCAAAGTGCTTTACCAAAAGCTGGATAAATTATTGGCGAAGGCAGAAGTAAGGGTCATCGATCGCGATAAGAGCGAAGATGTATTTGTGTTGCGCACATTTACCGACCGTAACCCAGGTTCGTACTATCTGTACATTGCCAGCAACGGTACGCTGAAGAAGCTCAGCGATATCAATTCTTCGATCAAGGAAGAAGAAATGTGTGAAATGAAGCCCATCAGTTTTACCTCGCGTGATGGACTGAAACTGAACGGTTACCTCACCCTGCCTTTAAATTCGACAGCTAAAAACCTACCTGTTGTGGTGGTCCCGCATAACGGACCAGGCCAACGCAATACCTGGGGCTTTAATGCCGAAGTCCAGTTTTTTGCCAACAGAGGCTATGCCGTGCTGCAAATCAATTACCGGGGCTCGTCGGGCTATGGCAAGAATTTTTATGCCGCCGGTTTTAAGCAATGGGGTGGCAAGATCCAAGACGATATTGATGATGGCGTACAGTGGCTCGTACAGAAGAAAATTGCCAATCCGCAGCGCATTGGCATTTACGGTAGCGGATTTGGAGGCTACATCGCCCTCAATGCGGCTATTAAAAGTCCTAAGCTCTACAAATGTGCAGCCTCTAATACGGGTGTATTAAACCTGTTCAGCTACTTGAGCACGATTCCGCCTTTCTTTAGGTCGAATCTGCAGATGTATTACGAAATTATAGGCAACCCCGATACCGACGTAGACTACATGCGCCAGGCATCGCCTATTTTTCACGCCGAGAAAGTAAATATCCCTATCTTTATTACACAAAACACCAAAGATCCGCGCATCAGCGCCAGCGATGCCATCCGCTTTGTTAAAGAACTTAAAAAGCGCAACGTGCCGGTAACTTATTTTGAAAGGGAAGACCTGCCTTTCGGAATGGGACGCGAAGAAAGCCGACAAAAGACCTACGCCGCGCTCGAAAGTTTTTTGGAGAACAATTTGAAAAAGAAATAGACTGAAATGATTTCAGAAAAAGATACTGGATATCGCAAGAATTTTTCGCTGATCGTCACTTTTATTGTCCTGATTTCGGTTGTATTCGTCCTTTCCCTGTTTTTGGCCTTCAATTACAGCAAAAAGAACATCGAAAACGAATTTGTTTCGGCCAAGGCCAATGTGCTGGAAGAAAGCATCAAGCCTTATAACGATTTCTTTTTTAATAAGCTGCCGGAAATTTCTTACTACAACGGCTTTCTCGATTCAGCAACGGCTTCCAAGTTTGTCGATACCATCCTGCTTCAATACCCCTTTGTATCGAAGGTAGTTTTTTACGATACGGAGGTAAAAAACATCAAATACGAGGAGAATGGCCTTAACCAGGGCCATTTCGCCATCGGGATGAAGAGTGTTTACCAGTTTGGCAGCTTGGTGCCTAAAGATTCGATCAAATTGTTTAGTGCTAGCGAAGGCAGGAATTATGCCGAAACGGAAGACTTTAATGCTTCGGCGCTAAAAATCATCAATTTTTTGCAGAAGCTCGATACGGCTAAGGTGCCCAACCAGGATAAGTTGTTCAGCAGCTTTGCCACGATTCGCTCCAATAAAATCGATTATTTTAATATTCCGAGCCCCGAACTGCTCAAAACCTATAAAAGGATGGTGTCAGAAAAGCTCGATTCGGATCCTATTTACCAGCAAGACCTGCTTTCTTTTGAGCTCGACCCCAGCAAGATCAAGATTAAGAACACCCGGCCACTTTTATATCAGCATATCAAAATAGAACCGATTACCTACGACCCTTTGGATGCTTCTGAATATATAACCGGCGAGATTTCCCTGCCTGGGGCATTTTCGGAGTTTAAGCTTTATTTCATCTCGTCGAGGTCTTTCGTCAAGAAGGAAATATTCAGCTACTTTTTGCCTATAGCCGCGCTTTTGCTGCTGTTTTATGGCGTATTGGTGCTGGTGGCCTTTCTCATTTACCGTAACCTGAACATCAACCATAAAATGTTCAAGCTGCAGTACGATTTCCTGACCAACCTGACGCACGAGTTCAAGACCCCGGTAAGCGTTATCAAGATTGCGGGCAACAACATCAAGAGCGCACCAAGCATCAGTGAGCGCGAACAAAAGCTGTACGGAAAAATATTAGACGAAGAAGCCGATAAGCTTAATGGACTGATGAACAAATTGCTGGCTTTTACCCAAATCGAAAACAAGGCCATTACCCTTAACCGCGACGAAATTAACGTGGCCGAGTTTATCGAAAGTACCATCGATGTACATTGCCTCAAGCATCCCGATTTCGATTTTACCTACGAACTGGATGGCTTTAAAACCCTTGTAACCGATCCGGTACTGCTGGGCAGCCTTTTCGACAACCTGGCCGAAAATGCCTATAAATATTCGCCGGTTAACCACAAAAAGCTGCATATTTCGGCCCGCTTGGTTAAAGATCGTGTGGTATTCAGGTTCAAAGATGCAGGCATCGGTATTCCATCGTCGGAAATAAATAATATCTTTAAAAAGTTTTACCGCATTCAGAACCGCTACAACCAGAATGGAAGCGTAGGACTGGGCTTGGCTTTTTGCAAAGAACTGGTTAACTTTATGGGTGGCGAAATCACCGTAAAAAGCGTGGTAGACAAAGGAACCGAATTTAAAATTGTATTACCCTATAATAACGAGTTGTAGTGCTGGGTTTGGCCTGTAGCATGCTGTAGGCAGTAACGTTCCAATTTAAGCACTGCACTTTAAAACTAAAAAAAATGTCTAAAGGAATTAAAATACTGATTGTTGAAGACGACGAAAATCTTCGTTTCTTGGTGGTACACCGTTTACAGGCAGAAGGATACGAGGTGTTGGAGAACAGTGATGGACTAATAGCCGTGGAGACCATTGTAAACGAAAAGCCCGATATTGTGCTGCTCGATTGGATGCTGCCTGGCAAAGAGGGCTCTGAAGTATGCGAAGAAGTACGTAAGCAGGGCTATGAAGGCCTGGTGATTATGATGACAGCCAAAGCGCAGGATGTAGATAAGATCGATGCCTATAATTTTGGAGCTTCTGATTATGTAACCAAGCCCTTTAACATGGACGTACTGGTAGCCATGCTCGATAGCAAGGTGAAGTTCCTGCTTAACAACGACCGTTCAGAAATACATCGTTTTGGCAACATGGAGCACCACCCGAATATCCATACCCTGTTTCGCGATGGCAAGAAAATAGAACTGACCATTTTAGAAAACAGGATTTTGCTGTATTTCTTGCGCAATCCGAACAAGGTAATCAACCGCGACGAGCTGATGCTGGTGGTTTGGGGCTACAATTCGGATGTAAATACCCGTACCCTCGACATGCACATTGTAAGGCTACGCAAAAAGATTGAACTCAATCCCGATAATCCGCAATTGCTGCAAACCGTTCGCGGTATCGGCTACCGCTTTAATGCCGGATAAAATATCCTGAAAACGCTTGCGGAGCTTTAACAACTTCGCAAGTCTTTCTAACAAAAAACTACCTCCGGTTTAAAAAAGCTTGTCCAGCAGATTGGTGGCAAACAACATGGCGCACTGTAGGATCATCATGCCGTCGAGCCACAAGAAATAATAGTATTCGCTTCTTTTCGGGCTCGATTTAAAAATGAGCCAGCCTGTTAAAAAAATGGTTAGGGCTAAAGCGGCCACATCAAGGTTGATGGTTTTGGTAAACAGCACCAGCAAGATCAGGTACAACCCTAATATTACCAAACAAAAAAACCAGGCCTTTTTCTCCCACGAAGTTACCGTAATGGTTTTAAGCTCGTAGATTTTGTCTTGGAAAAGGTCCCTGCTATCGAAAGGAATGGTTAAGGCGCAGATGAACAGCAAACGCTGGGCAAGCAAAAGAATTGTTTCGCCTAGCGGAATGACAATGCCATAATTGTTTTCAAGCTCTACAATAGGCAGCAATACGCAGCTAACCGACCATATAAAGGCAATCAGAAACAATTTGATAACCGGCAGGTTGCGCAGGATTATCTTTTTTTGGTCTAGCGTAAGAAAAGGGAAATTATAAGCCACGGCAATAATACCTACAAAACCCATCAGCAATTTGGCCTGCATGCTTAAGTACAGCAAAGCTAGTGGTATGATGCACAGGATGGCAATCATCGTTATCGATATCATTAAGCGATGATGCGCAAAGAACCAGTCTATTCTCTTGAACTGCGATTTTTGCAGGTCGGCCGGCTTGGTTAAGAGTACGCTGAGGTTATAGCTAATGAGTGTGGCAAAGAACAAAAACGCCAATACATATCGATCTGCCGGAAGCCCCAGTAAATAATAGGTAACCAAGCCTTGTGCAACGGCACAAACAGCAATAAAAATATTGCTGAAAAGCAGAAAGTCCAGAACAGAAAAAAGTATTTTTTTAAACATTTCTCGTTAATTGGCTCATTTGGTCTATTGGCCAATAATTAGCTCGGCATGAATGTAAATATCGCAATTTCCGGCAAAATATCAACCCCGTTGCTTCAGCCTCAAAAATCATAGCTACAAGCTGCTTGATAATTGTTTATTTTTGAATGAATGGTAGGCAAGCTCATCAGGTCGATTTTTTTTGGCAACTATTTCGTTGGTATGCTGGCCGTTGCCCTTACCATAGAAGCTTGTTTGCAATTGGGGCTGCCTTTCCCTTCGGCCACTTATTTTGTACTGCTTTTCATATCGCCTACGGTTTATTACACCTATGCATACAGAGGTGCCATGAAGCTGCAAAAACCAGCCAATTTGCGGGCAAAATGGTATGCCGAGAACAGGACCTTCGTGAAGTATAGCCAATGGATCTTATTTGCCGTTTCGATGTTGCTGGCTACTTATTTGTTGGTGAAGAATATAGCCGGCGTTTTAAGCCTGCCCAGGGATTATTGGGCCAGTATAGTGGTAATTCTGTGTGCCGGCGCATTTTATTACGGTTTGTTGCCCCGCTCTTTTTTAAGCCTCAACCTACGCAACAAGGGCTGGCTCAAAGCTTTTGTAATTGGATTTGTATGGGCCTGTTGCGCGAATGTGCTGTTGCTGATCATCTTAAAAATAGAGCTCGATATCAACGATAAGGATTGGCCTTTATGGATTTGGCTTTTTGTTAAAAATTGGATGTTCTGCACCGTAAACGCCATCATGTTCGACATTAAGGATTATCCCACCGATGCCAATAAGGATTTGCGGACTTTTGTGGTCCGTTATGGCTTGCGCGCTACCATTTTCTATATTTTAATCCCCTTGCTGGTTATTGGGCTGGCTTCGCTGTTGATTTTTGCACATTACCGGCATTTTCATGCGTTGCAACTGTTGTTCAATACCTTGCCCTTTATGGCTACCATTGTTGTTGCCTATTCCATGCGCAAGCGCCATAAAATCCTCTACTATTTAATGGTGATAGATGGGCTGATTTTATTTAAATCGATTTGTGGGATTTTAGGTGTGCTTACTTATGGCTAAGCGAGAACCCTCTTATGATAAAATAGCTCAGCACTACGATTTTTTAAGCCGACTGGTGTTTTTTAAATCGCAGGTAAAGGCGCAAACCGAACAGTTGGGCTATATCAAACACTGCAAAAAGCTGCTTATTGTTGGTGGGGGCACAGGGTGGATTTTGAAAGACCTGAATGCCATAACCCAGCCCATTGCCATCGTTTTTGTAGAAGCGTCCATTGAGATGATTGCATTGGCCAAAAAAGTCGATACACATCACGCCGTCGAATTTGTTCATCAGGATATTGAAACCTACCAAACCGACCAGTTTTTTGATGCCGTACTCACGCCCTTCTTGTTCGATAATTTTGATTGGGCAAAGGCCGAAAAAGTATTCGCCCATATTGATGCTTTATTGGCCACAAAAGGGATTTGGATTGATGTTGATTTCTACCTGAACAGACAATCGGCGCTATGGAAAAGAACAATACTCAAGACTATGCATTTGTTTTTCAGGTTCATCAATGTTGTTCGCGTAAACGATCTGATAGACACTTCTCCGTTTTTTAAACCTCAATACATCCCAATAACCGAAAAGCATTATTACGGCAATTTCATTAAAGCGGTGGTTTATCAAAAACGGTTGCCTTAAAGCGATGGGCTATCTCTGTACTGGATTTATGCCCTTTGCAAGGTGAAAATCGTGATTTCGGGCAAAATCCCTACGCGGCCAGGATAGCCCAAAAAACCATAGCCCACGTTTACATAAAGCTGTTGTTGCTTTTCGCGGTAAAGTCCGGCCCACTCCTTGTAAATGTACTGCACCGGGCTCCATTGAAACTCTTTAAGCCTTACGCCAAACTGCATGCCATGTGTGTGGCCACTAAACATGGCATCGATTTGCGGGTATTTTTCCAATACCTCGCCACGCCAATGCGAAGGATCGTGCGAAAGCAGCAGCTTAACCGGCAAATCGTCGGTGTTTTGCGTAGCCAGTTCCATTTTGCCGTATTTCGGAAAACGGCCCATGCCCCAATTCTCGATGCCCAAAATGCCGATTTCTTCGCCACCAACTTTGAGCCGGCGATGTTCATTCATCAGTAAGTCGTAACCCATAATCTTATGGGTAGCAATCATATCCTGCAGGTTTTTGACCTTGGCTGGCGAAGTTCCCCTGCCAAAATAATAATCGCCGTAATCGTGGTTGCCCAAGGTAGAATAAACACCCAATGGGGCTTTGACCTTGGCAAAAATATCCTGATAATCTTTGACCTCGCTGGTGAGGTTGTTCACCAAATCGCCGGTGAAGAACACAAAATCGGGTTTTTCGGCCATCAGCATTTCTACGCCACCTTTTACCGCTGTTTTATTGTAAAAGCTGCCCGAATGGATATCTGAAATCTGCGCCATGGTAATGCCATCAAACGCTTTGGGCAGGTTGGGCAATACCAAACGCACCCTTCTGATTTGGTAATCGTAGGCGCCCGAAATAATGCCCCAGCTCAACGAACTAAGCGGAACGGCGGCCGCCACCAATCCGGCTTTAACCAAAAATGCCGAACGGCTAATGGGTTCGCCGGCTATGGGCTCGGTTGCTTTAGCAGGTTCTCGTTTGTGCTTAAAAAGCTTGATGGCCAACCGCCTCAAATCGTCGATGAGCAAGAAAGGCAGCATAAACACTTTGGCGGTTGAAAGCAGGAAGAAGGCCACCAGTATAATGGCTCTGATGGTCAGGAACAAGTTGAGGTAAATGGCACAAAATACCCCAACAATCAGTACCAGGCTAAGGGCCCACCAAATGTAGGCGAAAATGCGCCTGGTTTTGGCCGACCATTTTTTAAAAACGTTTAGGATGGCGTAATAACAATAGAAATCAAGTGCCAAAACAACCAGACACAGGATAGAAAGAAAGAGGCTACGACCCATATATAAAGCTTGAAGTGCTAAAATTACCTAAAATCTTCTTCATCTTCATCGCTGAGGTCGGCATTGAACAAACTATCGAACATATCGGCAAAGCCAAAACCACTATTCAGGTAGTTTTTGTTCAGCTGAGAAAATGCAGCCAGGCCATGCAACACAAATTCCATGAGCAGCAAGGTTTGGGTTTCGCTCAGTTTGGGATGGAACTGTTGCACCAGTTCGTGCAGTCCATCTACCTCCATCAAGGTTTTTTGATATTGTGCAAACGTAAGGTCGTCGGCTATATCAATGGTGTTGCCTTCGGTAAACCATTCGGTAATTTTGGTATAAGGATTGGCTGTTCTGCTCTTTTTGGCTCTTTCGGGATCAGGGAAATAACGTGCAAACAAGTGCTTAATGGCTTTGCCGATCAGGGTATGGGCTACCTTGGCAGGGCCTTCGAGCTCGCCCTCGTAAACCAGTTCTATTTTTCCGGTTATTGCCGGAATGATACCACTTAAATCAGACAGTCGGACAAAAGTGCTTGGTTCGCGGTTGATGAGCATCCTGCGTTCGGCATTGCTGATCAGGTTCTCGTAGGCCGATATGGTTAAACGCGCCGATACGCCCGATTTTTGGTCAATATATTCGCTTTTGCGCGCTTCGAAAGCAATTTGCTCTACCAGGTCTTTCACCAATCCATCAGCTTCGATCAGGTTGCGTTGCTCGTCGGTAAGCCTGGCTTCCTGGAAGGTAATCTTTCTCGAAATCTCGATACTTTTTGGATAATGGGTCAGAATTTGGCTTTCGATTCGGTCTTTTAACGGGGTAACAATACTGCCACGGTTGGTATAATCCTCCGGATTGGCTGTAAACACAAACTGTACATCTAAAGGTAAACGGAGTTTAAAACCCCTGATCTGGATGTCTTTTTCCTGTAGCATGTTAAACAGCGCCACTTGGATCCTGGCCTGGAGGTCGGGCAGTTCGTTGATGACGAAAATGCTTCGGTGCGCCCTTGGAATTAGGCCAAAGTGGATTACCCTTTCGTCGTTGTAGGTTAATTTAAGTGTGGCGGCTTTGATGGGGTCAACATCGCCAATCAGATCGGCAACGGTTACATCGGGTGTGGCTAGCTTTTCGGTATAGCGCTCACTGCGGTGCTGCCATAAAATAGGGGTATCGTCGCCTTTTAGGGCAATTTCGTTTTTGGCATGCCAGGAAATAGGATTCAATGGATCGTCGAAAATCTCGCTTCCGGCTACATAGGGAATATACTCGTCGAGCAGGTTCACCATCAAACGCGCAATACGGGTTTTGGCCTGGCCGCGCAAACCCAGCAGCAAAATGTTGTGCCTAGAAAGAATGGCGGTCTGCAGTTCTGGAATTACGGTTTCGTCATAGCCCAAAATGCCTTCAAATCCAGCTTCTTTAAGCTGTAATTGTTTAATGAGGTTTTTCCTGAGCTCGTCTTTAACGCTGAGCGATTTATAGTTGGAGGCTTTGAGTTCGCCTAGGGTTTTTGCTTGCATGTTTAAGTGGGGTGCCCGAAGCCGCAAGTTGGAAGTCTGGTTTATCTCCGGACTTCCAGCTCAAACTTCTGACTATTTTACGGTTTTTCTTCTGTTCTTTATGTAGTCTTCAAAAATGTATTCGCCAAGGCCCGTTAACGAGCTGTAAAAAGCCCGGCCACCGTTAATTTGCGTAAACTGCCTTACAAACTGTTGGAGGTAAGGGTCTTGGGCAATCATGAAGGTGGTAATCGGGATGTTGAGCCGTTTGCATTGCGCGGCCATGTTCAGTGTTTTGCCGATTACTTTCCGGTCAAGGCCCATGCTGTTCTTGTAATAGCGGCCATTTTCCTTGAGGCAGGTTGGTTTGCCATCGGTAATCATAAATATCTGCTTGTTGTGCGTTTTACGTCTGCGCAACAGGTCTGTAGCCAATTCGAGGCCAGCCAGGGTATTGGTGTGGTAGGGCCCAACTTGCAGGTAAGGCAGGTCTTTGATGGTGATAGGCCAGGCATCGTTGCCAAAAACCACAATATCGAGCGTATCTTTTGGGTATTTGGTTTTGATGAGCTCGGCCAGGGCCATGGCGGTTTTTTTGGCTGGCGTAATGCGGTCTTCGCCATACAAAATCATCGAGTGCGAAATATCGATCATGAGTACGGTAGAGGTGAGGGTTTTGTAGTCTTTTTCCTCTACTTCCAAGTCGCGCTCGGTTAAGGTAAAGTTGCCAATGCCGTGGTTAACCTGTGCATTTTGGATAGAAGCGGTCATGTCTATCTGGTCGAGGCTGTCGCCGAAGGCATATTCTCGCCTGTCGGCATTTTTCTCTTCGCCAACCCCCGAAATGTTGCTGTTATGATTTCCTTTGCCCGCTTTTTTCAGTTTGCCAAAAATTTCTTCCAAGGCCGATTTACGGATGGTCTGCTCGGTTTTGGCAGTAATCTTTACTTCGCCGTTTTCTTCCTTCAGGTAGCCCTTTTCCTTCAAGTCGTCAATAAAATCGCCCATGGCGTAATCGTTATTGGTAAACTTGTATTTCTTGTCGAGCTCGTTCATCCAAGCCAATGCTTCGCCCGCATCGCCAGCCGTATAATTGAGCAATTCGGTAAAAAGCTTTAGCATTTCATCGAAACCGCCTTTGGGCAGGTCGTTAGGCCTGAATTTGGAAAACTGAAAACCTCTCATTCGAATTATATTAACGAAATATCGAAGTTAAAGGTTTGAACCAAGATTATTTTAAGCCTGATGTCATTTTTAGGGTCGCGCGGCAACCTACTTACGTACTTCTTTTAAATGTAGGTTCTTTTTCGAAAAGCAGCACGAGCACAATGCCAATGGTGTAGGCCATCAGGTCGGTCCACGCAAAAGAATTGCCCATCACTACGTTGGCCAGATGCGAATTTTGTAGGCCCAGCCATTTTACGTATTGAAAATACTGCAGTATCTCGATCAGGTAGGCGAAAATCAATACGGCTATGGCCGTTGGAAGTACAGGAACGGGGAGAAAGCTTTTGACCGCATAGTACAGCAAAATAACGACGAGTACATCGCCAATGTAGGGCCTGATGATGGCATCGTGGATGTAAAGTGCAATGAATACTTCGATCAAAAAGATTAAAATGGCCAGTAGAAAGTACTTGAGGTTAAAGCGGAACATCAGAGTTGAGATTGATAATTTAGCAGTCCGGCGATGTTTGTCACGTTAGACTTCAAAATGATGCACAAATGTTGAACCAGTTTTTGGCCAAGCGAAAATAATCTTATCTTCAAAACAAATTAGACCTGAAAAATGATGAAGAAAATAGCTATGTTTTGCTTAGGGTGTATGTTGGCCACGGGCGTGTTTGCCCAAAGCAAAGCTGATAGGCAAGCCATTTTGGATGTGCTCGAAAAACAGCGCGGTGCCTGGAACAAAGGCGATGTGGAAGCCTACATGCAGGGCTATTGGAAAAACGACAGCCTGCTTTTTGTAGGCAAAAGCGGACCAACTTATGGCTGGCAACAAACGTTGGACAATTATAAAAGGGGCTATCCCGATAAATCGGCCATGGGCTTTTTGACTTTCGGTATCAAAAAAGTAGATTTTTTGGCGAAGGATAGGGCTTTTGTACTGGGAAGCTGGAACCTAAAGCGCGAAAAGGACGAACCCAAAGGTTATTTTACGCTGTTGCTACGTAAAATAAACGGCCAGTGGAAAGTGGTAGTTGATCATAGCAGCTAATCGAAAACATAGCGGAAGTTGAGCTACAAAAAGTGCAAGATTCTGCACGGAACAGTTTGTAGTTTGCAATAGGCCATTGTGCTAAATTTTTAAAATTTACTCGTCAAGTTTAAACTGTTTGTAATAATAGTCCTTGTCGGCGTCGGTGATTTGGCGGATAACTTTGCAGGGATTGCCGGCGGCCAATACATTGTCAGGAATATCCTTGGTAACTACACTGCCCGAACCAATTACGGTATTGCTGCCAATTTTTACCCCGGCATTGATCACTACATTGCCTCCAATCCAAACGCTGTCGCCTATGCTAATTGGCTGAGCCCATTCAAACTCCTGGTTGCGCAAATGTGGATGGATGGGATGGCCAGCGGTATACATGGCAACGTTGGGTGCAATAAAAACATTATTGCCGATGCTTACCTTGGCGCAATCGAGGATAACGAGATTGAAATTGGCATAAAAGTTATCGCCTATTTCGATGTTGTAGCCATAGTCGCACCTGAATGGCGGTTCTACATAAAACATTTTTTCTGTTTTGCCAAAAAGTCTTCGTAACAGCTCCTTGCGTTGCTTGATGAATTTTGGGGCTAGGTTATTGAATTCAAAAACGATTTCGCGGGCCTTTAATCTTTCTTTGGCTAGGGTAGCATCCCCGGCTTGGTAGGCTTTGCCTGCTAGCATTTTTTCTTTTTCGCTTAATGGAGTTTGTTGCATGTTTTGTTTGGTTTAACTACCTGAGGCTTTCTAAGGTTTTTAATGAACTGTTTTTACAGCCTCAGGCACCTAAGGTAGCCTAAGTGCTTTGGTGATGTTGCTAGGGTTGTCTAAGGTTTCTAAGGCGGTATAAATTAACTGTTTTTGTCGTGTGAGGCACCTAAGAAAGGCTAAGTAAGAAAGTTAGGTTTTGCTGCCATTATTGCCAAGGCTAAAAATAGTTTCATAAAAAACGGGACTTCATTGCTGAGAGTCCCGTTTGGTATTTTTGAGAAGCCACAGGTTAGCGCTTTTTAAGCTCTTTCTGTTGGCACAATTCATTAAGGCCTGTTTTTGGCCAAAGCTCTTTCGGCTACTTTAACGGCTCTTTTTTCTCTCCAGTTGGCGTACTTTTCTTTAAATGCCATCTTTATCAGGCTGTCTACTGCGCCATGTCTGAACAAGCTCCAAACGCTGGCTACTTTTCTGCTGATCGATTGATCCCATGCCCTTAAGCTTAAGGAGAATGAACCGTCAACATATTTCATCCAATGCCACATGCCGGTAGGCATAAACAAGGTATCGCCGTGCTCTAAAAATACTTCGTAGCCTTCAACGCCATTCAGCGCAGGGAATTTTTCGAAATCAGGGTTGTCTACCTTGTAGTCTTCTAAGGCATAGGTTGCATTAGGCAGGCAATACAAGCGGTCTTTCCATTTGTAATCAAATAAAATAATGTGCTTGCGACCTCCAAAGTGCGTATGGAAAATATGAGGCAAATCGATATCGTAATGCAGGAAGGTTACCGAGTTAGAGCCACCAAAAAACATGGCTGGCATGCTTTCGATAAATCCGCCCATCAGCTCTTTCGGAATTTTTACATCGTTGATCAGGCTGGGCACTTTTTTAAAGAGGTTGAAAAAGAAAATCCTCAGCTCTGTAGGCTCGCGCTTGATCAGGTCTAGGTAGTCGCCAAATTTCATGTGCGCCGTTGCGGCATTGATCGGTTTTGCCGGGTCTGCCTTCGAGTTGTCGTAAAGAGGCACCTCTAGGTCTCCAGCAATTTCCTTTAAATATTCTGTTGTCCACTTTTCGCGGGCAGGCCAGTCTTTGGTTAATCCTTTGATGACCAATGGGCGTTTGGCATCAAGGTAGTTTTTCTTGAAGTCTTCTCTGCTGATGGTTTCAACGGTATCAACCGGTTTTAAGATAAAGCTCATAATGTGGCAAAATTAGTGCAGAAGAGGGCGTTGCCACTCTTCCAAACACAAAAATGTGAATTAAAATCGAAAAGTATATGCTTTGTACATAAAATGTTAACACTATGATAATATAATGATTTTTGCTCAAGCCTGTGCCACAAAAAAAGCGCTACGAATTTTCGTAGCGCTTTGGTTTTTGCATTAAGATTTTACCTATTTAGGCATTAAAACGGTATCGATTACATGGATTACCCCATTTTTCTGAAATACATCCTTGATCGTTACTTTGGCCATGCCGCCTTTTTCGTCTTTAAGCATCAGATTTTTGCCTTCCATCCATGCCCATAGTTTGCCACCCTCTACGGTAGTAAGTTCGGCTTTGCCTCCGCCTGCTTTAATGGCTGCCGCAATTTCTTTGCTACCCATTTTTCCGGCAACTACGTGGTAGGTTAGGATTTTGGTTAAAGTGGCTTTGTTTTCTGGTTTTACCAAGTTGCCTACGGTGCCTTTAGGCAATTTGTCAAAGGCCTCGTTGGTTGGTGCAAATACGGTAAACGGACCAGCGCTTTTTAGGGTTTCTACCAAGCCGGCTGCTTTAACGGCTGCCACCAAGGTAGTATGGTCTTTAGAGTTCACTGCGTTATCTACAATGTCTTTGGTTGGATACATGGCCGCACCGCCAACCATCGGATTTTTTTGGGCCTGAGCCTGAGTAGAGAATGCCATAGCTACTACGACAACTGCAAATAGGAATATTCTTTTCATGTTTTTATGTTGATTTTGAAAAGAGATACGCAACACGGGAATGCCTGGATTTTTACGAGTTGAAAATAATTTTCAAATAACTGTAAATCAGTTGATTGAATTTTAAATCTGTCAAGTAACTTTGGTTTTGCGAATGATTTTGGAGAAGAGCCTTGGCAAAAAACGTTTAAGCAGCACCCCTTTCGTTTCCTTGCCACCTATATAAACTTCTTCCTTTTTTTGCGCGATGGCCTTAATGATGGCTTGGGCACAAACCTCGGGCGCCATGCCGTTTTCTTGCGCACTGTCCATGGTGCCTTGGGCTGAGCCGTTGGCTGTAAGCGCGTTGATGGTTACTCGGGTTCTGATAAATCCGGGACAGGCCAAAAGCACCTGAATATTCGGGTTGTCTATTTCAATGCGCAAGGAATCGAAATAGCCGTGCAAGGCGTGCTTTGAAGCCGAATAGGCCGATCGGAAACGGGTGCCGAACTTGCCCACCAAGCTGCTCACGCATACAAGGCTGCCGCTGCCATGGGCCAGCATTTGTGGCAATACGGCCTTGCTTAAAATTACGGTTCCCCAAAAATTAACGTTCATGAGGCGCTGTTCGGTGGCCAGGTCTGTTTCGAGCGCTAATGCCCGCTGACTAATGCCTCCGCTGTTGATGAGGATGTCTATTTTTCCGAAAACGCGTAAGGCTTCGGTCGCTTTTTGAGGTAACGAGGCAATATCTTCGAGGTCGAGGGGCAAAACATGTACATCTATCGGGCTCTTGCAGTTCGATTTTACCCGGTACAGCTCATCCCGGTTTCTCGATGAAATGATGAGCTTGGCGCCCAAAGCGTTAAAGGCGTAAACCAACGCTTCGCCAATGCCTGATGAAGCGCCCGTAATCCAGACTATTTTATTTTTCATTTAATGCTTGTACTGTTTTTGCCGCCTTATCGGCTTTAGAGGCTGTGACTTTTTCATATTTCTCGTCGTATTCTGGCCTTAATGTACCCATCCACCTATCCCAAAATAAGAAATATAAACCATAGTTGCCCTTAAAATATTGGTGGTGCATGTTGTGCGCCACAGAGGTGCTCACCCACCTGCCGATCCAGGTTTTATGGAAGCGTTTCGGAAAAAGCTCATAGCCCAGGTGTCCGTATACGTTGTACACGAACATGATGAAAAAGAAAACTGCCAGGTGCAGTTCGTGAACCGGCATGACGAAAATGATGAGCACGAAGATCCCGGTTTCAACAACCGCTTCCAAAGGATGGAAAGAGTAGGCCGTCCATGGCGTCGGGCTGGTTGATTTATGGTGCACCAAATGGAAGAGCTTAAACAGTTTGGGATGGTGCATCATCCGGTGCGTCCAGTAAAAATAAGTATCATGGATGATGAACATCAGCGGAAAGGCCAAGAAGAAATAGACCCAACCATAATCGCTGATATTTTGATAGAGACGCGTGTAAGGCCTAACTGCATCGTTGGTGAGGAAAATAACCGGCAATGCGCCAAAAATCAAAATGGTAATGACCGAATAGAAAATATCGCGCCGATGGTCGGCCATTTTCGGCATCTTGGTTTGGATGCGCCTGCCGCTGAACCGCTCCTTAAATAGAATGTAGAAGATCAGGAAAGCAAGTCCGGCAATAAAAAAATAACGAGTACCTACCTGAAAAGAAAATTTGAAAAGATTTTCCCAAGTCATAATTGTAAAAAATAATAGAGATGATTGCAAAAATACGCAAAATGCATCAAACTATTCGTCTTCGTCGCCAGCAAACAGCGAGGCGGCAATGCCGTCGGCAAATAATTTGCCTTGGGTGGTCAGTTTTGCTTTTTCGCCGTCGAGCAGCACCTGTCCGTTTGTTATAAAGGGCTGCAGCTGCCGATGGGTTTCGCGGGCTAGGGATGCGCCAAACTCCTGTGCTATTTTTTGCAGGTCTGTGCCCCACATGGTGCGTAGCGAGGTCATGATGTATTCGTTAAACCGATCGGTCAGCGTAAGCTCTTCGCGGGTTTCGGCCAGTCGCCCTACACCAAGTTGCGCCAGGTATTTGGCATTGTTGGCTATGTTGAGCTGGCGCGTATGGCCGTCAAATCCATGCGCCGAGGGGCCGATGCCAAAATAAGGTACGCCCCGCCAGTAATTGGTATTGTGCACCGCATATTGGCCAGGCAGGGCATAGTTGGAAATCTCATAATGCTCAAAACCAGCCTTTTGCAGCTCTTCAGTCAGCCTTAAAAACTGCTGCGCGCTTTGCTCGTCGCTCAAGCCTTTTTGCTGGCCTTTTTGGATAGCGTTGGCCAAGGCGGTGCGTTCTTCTACTGTAAGTGAATAGGCCGAAATATGAGGTGTTTGCAGTTCGATGGCCTTGTTGATGTTGGCCTGCCATTTGGAATCGCTGAGCAGGGGATAGCCATAAATGAGGTCGATGCTGAGGTTTTCAAAACCAGCATCCTGGCTTCTTTTGATGCAACTTTCGGCTTCCTCGGCATGATGGGCACGGTTCATCCAAAGCAAATCCTCCTCAAAAAACGATTGGATGCCGATGCTGAAACGGTTGATGGGTAATTGCCTCAATTCCTTGAGCTTTGGTGCATTCAGGTCGTCAGGGTTGGCCTCTAGGGTAATTTCAGCATGGCTGGCTATGGCAAAATTGCGGGTCAGTTTTTCGAAGATCTGTTGTAGCGAAGCGATGGGTAAAACCGAAGGCGTGCCCCCGCCAAAGTAAATGCTGTGCACCTGTTCGGTCATCCGGTCTTTCTTCAGGTCGAGTTCCGTACAAATGGCATTGGTCATTTCGTCTACCTGTTTCAAGGATGTGGTAAAATGAAAATCGCAATAGGTGCATGCCTTTTTGCAAAAAGGGATATGGATATAAATGCCGGCCATGGTGCAAAGATAGCTTAAATTAAACATGGTACTTCAATTAGGAAAACAAAGGAATAAAGCCGTAATTTGCAGCCAGAAAGACCTTGTTAGCTTGGAGTTTAGCATGTACGGAAAGATTTTAGGAATAATTGGCCTGGTGTGCCTTTGCGCTTTGCGGCCTGTTAAGGCCCAGCAGGTTCCTGTGCCTGCCGATAGCCTGCAGCAAATATTCCAAACCGACATTCTCGATACGGCTGCGGTACAGGCCCTGGCGCCCGATACCATTACGCCCAAAAGGCTCATGCCACTCGATTCGCTGACCAAAGCATTGCTGGCCGACAGTCTGAGTAAGGGTTTTGGCTACCCGACCCTCGATTTCGAAGTGTTGAAAAGAGATTTTTTATTGAAATCGGCAAGCAGCGATCCGCGCCAGCAGGGAGAATTGCTTCAAAAAGGAGAAGTATGGATTTTGGGGGTCATTGCATTGTTGGTGGCGCTTTTTGCCGGGTTAAAATACAGCTTCTCCAAGCAGCTGGCTACCATTGTACAGTCGTTTTTTAGCAACCGGGTGTTGGGCAACCTCAACAAGGAAGACAATCTTTTTACATCTTGGCCGTTCTTGCTGCTTTTTGTACAATTTGGTTTTACCATTGGCATGTTCTTTTATTTGGCGGCCCAATACCAGCAGCTCAACTATGTGGCCAATGGCTTCCAGTTCTTCGTGACCATTTCTGTTGTGGTTATTGTACTGTACGTGCTCAAAATTTTATTGCTGCGCTTGTTGGGCTATGTATTCAATATCCAGAAACCGGTTAACGAGTACGTATCGATATTATATTTAAGTTATTTTAATGCTTCTTTATTGTTTATCCCGCTGGTGATCGCTTTTGCACTTTCGCCCTTAAAATATGGCGCTTACTATATTGCGATAGCCATAATTTTGCTGGTGGTTGTGTTTGTATTTCAGTTTATAAGAGCAGGCATAAACATTTTATCTCACTATAGGTTTTCTAAAATGTATTTATTTTTGTACTTTTGCACCCTCGAAATTTGCCCTATACTAATATTAATCAAGGCAATAGGATTTTAAGAGGTAAAAAGTTAAAATGCAGGAAAAGAAAGACGAAAGATTACGCAAGGTAAAAAGTATTCTGATCACTTTGCCGAAGCCCGAAACAGAAAAATCACCCTATTTTGATCTGGCCAAGAAATACAACCTGAAAATCGATTTCAGGTCGTTCATCCATGTAGAAGGCGTTCCGGCAAGGGATTTTAGGAAAGACAAAATCAACCTGGCCGATTTTACAGCTGTGGTATTTACCAGTCGCAATGCGGTTGACCATTTCTTCAGGATTTGCGAAGAGATGAGGTACGAAGTGCCAGCAGATCTCAAGTATTTCTGTATTTCAGAATCGACGGCATTATATCTTCAAAAGTATATCCAGTATAGGAAACGCAAGATTTTCTTTGGCAAGCAAACCGCTGCCGATTTGGCCGAGGTGCTGAAAAAACATGCCGGAGAGCAATTCCTTTACCCTTGCTCAGACGTAGCTACCGAAGACACCATGAACTTTTTGCAAAAGAACGGCTACAATTTCACGCCTGCGGTTCTGTTTAAGACCGTGGTTAGCGACTTGTCTGACCTGGCTGATGTTTTTTATGATGTAATTGCCTTTTTTAGTCCATCTAGCATCCAATCGCTCTACATTAATTTCCCAGATTTTAAGCAGAACAATACCCGTATTGCGGCCTTTGGCTCGAACACCAACAAGGCGGCTACCGAAGCGGGGCAGATTGTAGATATTGCAGCGCCTTCTCCAGAAGCGCCGTCAATGATTATGGCTATCGAAAACTACATCAAAAAATCTAACAAGTAATAAAACGGTTTTTTTGTCGTTAAGTACTCTGAATTAAGATTTTTTGCGGTTTAAAGCACCTGTTTGCAGAATCAAGTAAACAATTTGCTTTCAATAACTTAATGTTAAAAATTTTACTTGGACGAAACTGTTTTGAGTTGCTGGCTGATGTCAAGCAATGGTTTGATGCGGATTTAATTTTAAATTATTCCTGATTTATTTGCGTTAAATATTGTTTATATCAAGGATATTCGATAAAATTGCTATTAAAATTATTACAATCGCTTAACTGATTTTATGAGGAAAATATACCTTTTTAGTTTTTTCATCATTTGTGCCTTTCTGGCCAGTTGCTCAGGTGGCAACAAGGGAGAGCTGGTAGGTGCATACAATAAAAAGTTCAGCAATAGAACTATTCCGCTCGGAATGGTATTTATTCCGCCCGGAAGGACTTTAATAGGTATGACTGATGAGGACATGAGTTTTTATCAGGGAACCCCAAGCCGAATGACCTCATTTACGGCTTTTTATATGGACCAAACCGAGATCACCAATGCCGAATACAGACAGTTTGTAAACTGGGTGCGCGATTCGGTGGCGATTGCTTCTATGGGCGATTCGGGTGCGCCAAACCTTTACAGGCCGGCTCCAGCCAATGCGGCGGGCGGTACGGTAGTAGGGCCAAGAAACATCGACTGGAACAGGGTAGGTAACGGAAGCGTGCTTTGGGGCAGAAATAGCCAGTATAAATCTAGATTGCAGAACATGTACTATGCCGGCAACGACGCTTTGCCAGGCAAAAACGAAATAGATGTCAGGAAATTGAAGTACGCCTACAGCTACCTGGATCACGATCTGGAAGCTGCCGGAAGAAACGACCCTACCAAGAGCAGAAGAGACTTTATCCAAACCTATACCGATAACCCAACGCCAGGCAAGGCCAACGAGCATCCTTCGGTAAGCGTTTATCCTGATACCTTGGTTTGGAAGTTGGATTTTTCTTATTCGCAGAACGACCCTATGGTTGAGGCCTATTTCAGCCACCCTTCTTATGACCGCTATCCGGTAGTAGGTGTAACCTGGGAACAGGCCAATGCCTTCTGTAATTGGAGAACTGTGTTGTACTCTAATGTGGCTTCGGCCCGAAAACTGCCAGCCAACGGCAGGTTGAGGTATAGGCTGCCAACAGACCAGGAGTTTGAATATGCGGCAAGAGGCGGCAGAACACAAACCAAATATCCTTGGGGCGGACCTTACATCAAAAATACCAAAGGTTGCTTGCAAGCCAACTTTAAAGTGGGCCGAGGCAACTATACCGACGATGGTGGTTTGTACACCGTTGACGCCAGGGCTTACTTGCCAAACGATTATGGCTTGTACAACATGGCTGGTAACGTAGCCGAGTGGACCATCACAGCCTACAACAGGTCGGCTACCAGTTTATTGCTAGATTTTAATCCTAATTATACCAATACCGCTAAAGGCGCCAAAGTGGTAAGGGGCGGTTCATGGAAAGACATGGGCTTCTTCTTGCAGAATTCGGTAGGTACCTATGAGTACCAAGACAAGGCGAGGTCTTATATCGGCTTCCGCTGCGTATCTGATTTCCCTGGAAACGCATTAAACTAATTTATCTCTAAAAACTAAAACGAAACTTATTTAAAGATTATGGCAGCTAAGAAACAACCAGGTTGGTTACACATTGCAATTTCCTGGGGCGCGAGTATAGTAATCCTTGGTGCATTGGCTAAAATCCTTCACATTGGAGGGGTATGGGCAAATTATTTAATTGGAGCTGGATTGGGAGTTGAGGCCCTATTGTTTTTCTTAACCGGATTTTTTCCACCAGAACCAGAATTGCCTTGGGAGCGTGTATACCCAGAATTGGCGCCTAACTATAACGGCGAATTGCCAAAAGCAACCATTAGGCCAGCCGCAAGTTCAGACGTTTCTTCAAGCGCTGCTTTAGACAAAATGTTGGAAGATGCCAAGGTTGGCCCTGAATTGATTGAAAGCCTGGGCAATGGCCTACGCACTTTTGGCGACAAGGTATCAACCATTTCAAATATGGCCGATACCGTAGTGGCCACCAACGAATTTACAGGTAAAGTAAAAACGGCTTCAGCCAGTTTCGATAACCTGAGCAACGCTTTTGACAGGGCTACCGAGCAATTGGTAGAAATGGGCAACAGCAATGCCGATACCAAAGCCTACCACGAGCAGGTAAACAATCTGGCTAAAAACCTTTCGGCCCTCAATGCCGTTTACGAATTGGAATTGCAAGGCTCGAGCGCGCACCTGAAATCGATGAACAAGTTTTACGAAAACCTTTCGCTGACGATGGGCAACTTTAACGATTCGATGGAAGATTCGAAACAGTTCAAGGATGAGGTAGGAAAATTGGCTAAAAACTTGGCTTCACTGAATGCGATTTACGGTAACATGCTTACCGCAATGAACCAACCACGTGTTTAATCATTCATTCATTTTAATCGATCACTAAATCTAATTAAACATGGCTGGAGGAAAAGAAACGACAAGGCAGAAGATGATCAATATCATGTATTTGGTATTGTTGGCTATGCTGGCCTTAAACGTTTCAGACACAATCTTAAATGCTTTTAAGAATATCAATGATAGTTTGGACGCCTCTAAAACCAATGTAAGCACCAGCTTAGATCAGCTTTTTACGGCATTTGAAAATTTTGAACTTAAAAATAAGCCAGAGCGTGCAAAACCGCTTTGGGAGGATGCCAACAAGGCAAAAGCCCTGGCAGACGACCTGAATAAGGATCTGCAAAGGCTCAAGGACGAATTTAAAACCAAAGGAGAGGGTATTAACCCCGAAACCGGCGACTTAACCCTGCGTGATAACTTGGACATTGCCCAAGGGATCATGATCAACAAAAAAGAAGGCGAAAAGCTGAAAGCCAAGATCAACGATACCAGGGCCAAACTGATTGCCTTATTGCCTCAAGGTTCTACCATTGCCGCTACTTTAGAAGCAAAAGATGCGGCTAAGCCCATTAACGGCAAAACCAAGTGGGAAGACATCAACTTTGGCGAGGGTACTCCTTTAACTGCAGCCAATACCATTTTAACCAAAATTCAGGCCGATTTAAAAAACGCTGAAATTGAAGTGGTGAAGAAGATCTTTGGCAAAATGAGTGAAACCCAAATGACTTTCGACAACTTTAAGGCAGTAGCCGTGCCATCAAGCAGCTACGTAATCCAAGGACAGCCTTACAAAGCCGAGGTATTCTTAACCGCCAGCGATTCGAAGTCTAACCCTGAAATTACGGTAAACGGAAGTCCGTTAGCGATAAAAGATGGAGTAGGAACTTATACCGGTGGTACAGGCAGCGTGGGTGTGTTTAAATGGAAAGGTACCATTAGGGTTAAACAATCAGATGGTAATTACCTAACCAAGGAAACTCCTGAAATGACTTACCAAGTGGCCAAGCCATCGGCTACGGTTTCTTCTACCAACCTGAATGTAATTTATGCTGGTATTCCGAATCCGTTTTCAATTTCGGCACCTGGTTTCCCGCTAGAAAGCGTAAAGGCCAGTATTTCGGAAGGTTCGCTTTCTGGTGGCGCTGGTAAATTTATGATCAATGTACCGGGAAGCTTGGTAGGCAAAGATGTAACCATCAGCGTATCAGCAGCCAACGAAGGCAAGACCATCAGCTTGGGCAATAGTGTATTCAGGGTAAAACCAGTGCCTAATCCGGTAGCCAAATTTGCAGGCAAAATGGGTGGTATCATCTCTGGCAACAAAATGGCCAGCGAGAACGAAGTAACCGCATCTATCGAGAATTTCGAGTTTGATGTGAAAGTTAGGGTAACCAAGTTCAACATCACCATCGTTAAACCAAGACAAGAAGCACAGATTATTTATTGCCAAGGCGATAACCTGAATGCGCAAGCCAAGGCCGCATTGGCCAACCTGCCGTTCAAATCGGTGGTTTATATAGACAATGTTCAGGTGCAATTGCCTGATGGACGTACGCCTACAGTAAATTCGATGGTATTTACCGTAAACTAAAAAATTATGAGAAAAGTATTTTTTCTATCGCTGCTTTTGTTGACAACGGCTTTTGCCTTTGCCCAAACTACAGCTACGCCGCCGCCAACTACTACTACAGATAAGCCTGCAACCCCGAAGAAAAAGTTGCCTAAAAAAGATGGCTATGTGTACAGGGAAGAAAGCGTTGCCGATACGGTAGTGCCCTACTCGGTGGTAAACAAAGAAGATGTAGCCTATACCAAAAGGGTATGGCGCGAAATCGACTTGCGCGATCATGGCAATCAGATTTTGGCTTCCCCTAAAATCAACCTGATCGGCGTCATTTACGAGGCGCTTAAAAATGGCGAATTGGATATGTATGCCAATGACGACGAAGATTTTCAGAAAGACCCCATCAACAACAAAAAAGCAAATAACGCCGCCGGAACTTATTCTGCAGCCGACACAGCCTTTTTAGGGGTTAATCCGGGAACGAACGAAGTTAACAGGGCCAACAATGAATTTTTTGCAGCCAGCTACCCAATCGTAAGATTGAAGGAAGATTGGATCTTGGATATCAAACGCGGTATTTTCGAACCACGCATAATCGGCTTGGCCTTAGTGCGTATCGATGTGAAAACACAGGTAGATAATAACGGTAATCCGGTTGTAGACCCAACCACCAATACCGCCAGGGCAGATACCTTGAAAAGTGCGACCGGCTGGTTTTATTTCGACGACCTGCGTGAGATTTTGGTGAAAAAGAAAATCGCCAACAACTTTAACGATAATTCGGGAATTAACTTTGATGATGTTTTTACCCGCCGTCTGTTTTTTAGCAATATCGTCAAACAGTCTAACGCAGCCGACAACCGTATTGAAGATTACATCAGCAATTCGAAGGATCGCCTGTTGGAATCAGAAAGGATCAAGAAAGCCATGGCCGACTTTGAACAGGGCCTCTGGGAATATTAAAGCGAAAAGCCTCGATGAAAATCGGGGCTTTTGTTTTTGCGGACTGGAGCGAAGGCTTAAAAATTTCGCAAAAGTGATACCAGGCCGATGCTCCATTAACCATCGGCTATCATTAACTATTGACCAGAAAAATAGGCCTTCAGTGCCTCCACTTGTTTTAAGTTAAGCACTTCTTCCAGTTCTTTTGGCGTAGCCTGCTTGATCTTTTTTACAGATTTAAACTTGACCAGCAATTTGTCAGCTGTGGTTTTGCCGATACCCGGAATAAGTTCCAGTTCAGTTTTGAGCGTGCCTTGGTCGCGTTTTTTGCGGTGAAAGGTAATGCCGAAACGGTGCGCCTCGTCGCGCAGCTGCTGAATGATTTTGAGCGTTTCCGATTTTTTGTCGAGATACAGTGGCAGGTTGTCGCCGGGATAGTACAATTCTTCCAAACGTTTGGCAATGCCGATGACGGTTACTTTCTTTTCGATGTCCAGCTTTTTTAAACTGGTTAAGGCCGCCGATAGCTGTCCTTTGCCACCGTCGATGATAATGAGCTGAGGCAAGGTCTGTCCTTCTTCCAGCATGCGCTTATACCGCCTGTAAACGGCCTCCTCCATGGTGGCAAAATCATTGGGCCCTTCTACGGTTTTAACGTTAAAATGGCGGTAGTCTTTTTTGCTGGGTTTGGCATCCTTAAAAACCACAATGGCCGAAACCGGGTATTTGCCCTGAAAATTGGAGTTGTCAAAACATTCGATATGCTGGGGCAATTGGGTCAGCCTCAAATCGTGCTGCATTTGGCCCAAGATCCGGTCGGTACGCAGATCGGGGTTCAGCTTCTCGTATTGGTTCAGCTTTTCGCGTTTAAAGAAAAGCACGTTCTTTTCGGAAAGCTCGAGCAGCTTTTTCTTCTCGCCCAATTTGGGTACGGTAAACTTGAGGTTTTGATCGACCAGCTGAATGGCAAACGGAACAATAATTTCTTTGGAGGTGCTTTTAAACTTGGTGCGAAATTCGGTAATGGCAATGGTGAGCAACTCTTCGTCGGTCTCGTCCAGGCGCTTTTTGATTTCGATGGTTTGGGTTTGGATAATGCTGCCGTTCATTACCTTCAGGTAGTTTACAAAAGCATAGCGCTCGTCTGAAGCAATGCTCACTACATCGATATTGGTAATGGCGCTGCTTACCACGGTAGATTTGCTCTGGTATTTTTCCAGTACCCCGAGTTTTTTCTGATAGGCGTGCGCAAGTTCGAAATTCAGTTCTTCTGATGCGGTTTTGATTACCTGTTTCACGTCGCGAATCACGTTGCCGATTTTGCCGTTCAGAATGTCTTTGATTTCTTCGATGTTATGGTTGTAATCGGCTTCAGTTTGGTAATTCTGGCAAGGTCCTTTGCAGTTGCCGATCTGGTATTCGAGACAAACCTTAAACTTGCCCTCATTAATGTTTTGGGGGGTAAGCGGCAGGTTGCACGTGCGAAGAGTATAGGTTTCTTTGATGAGGTCTAAAATGGTATGCATCATGCCTACCGAAGCATAGGGGCCAAAATAGGTAGACCCGTCCTTGATGTACTTGCGGGTCCAGTAAATACGCGGAAATGCCTCTTTTTTGATAATGATCCAAGGATAGGTCTTATCGTCTTTGAGCATGATGTTGTAGCGAGGCTGATGCTTTTTGATCAGGCTGTTTTCCAATAGCCACGCATCGATTTCGGTATCTACAATGGTAAAGGTAATTTTCCTGATCTTCGAAACCAAGACCCTTGTTTTGCCATTGATCTGGCTTTTGTCGAGGTTAAAATAAGAGCCTACCCGGTTGCGCAGGTCTTTGGCCTTGCCGATGTAAATCAGCGTTCCCTCTGCGTCAAAATACTGATAAACGCCAGGCTTATGCGGAATATCGGCCAATGCCTTTTTATGATCGAAAACACTCATGCTGCTTAAATTAAAGCAAAGATATTGTTTTTACCCATTGGGTTTTTTGAAAAAACTCGTGTGTGGCCAAGCATTATCGACAACTTATTTGCTCTTGGAACGAAAATTGCGTGCCCTGCCGCAAAAGCTATGAATTAAATTCGGCGACCATAAGAATGTCAATTTATATTTTAACTTTATTAGCCTGTTGAGGCAGGTAGAAGATAAGGGACCTATAACACGAGGAACTGAAAGAATAAAACAGTCTGACCATGAAAAAAGAAGTTTCAAAAAGAAAGGTATTTGCAGGTGCTGCAATGCTAAACAGGGCCCAAATGAGCGAAATTAGGGGAGGAGAAAGTGCTGATGTACCCGTAACAACAAGGTGCGCCAATACCGGTGCGGTATGCTGGTTCGATGGAGCGAGCGGCGATAGCGTAGTAGGAAGGTGCGAGGAGATGGCCAGCGGGCAATGCCGCTGCGTAGTACGCGATAAGGGTGGCGCAGCCACCGAAAGCGTGCCTTTTCAGGAATGTTTAGGTTAACATAAAAAAGCTCTTCTTAAACCAATTAAGAAGAGCTTTTTTATAATGCTTAGTTAGAAGCCTAGTTTTTTGTCGAGTTCTGTAGTGCCCTGTTCTTGTTGTTGCTGGTATTGGTTGCAGTCGAACACAATAGACACCCCATTTTTAGGGGGCTCAAAGTCGGCTTTGCTAATTTTGATATTCGGGTTGGCATATACCTTTTTGATAAAGCCGGCATAAATCGGCAAGGCCGAATTGGCTCCCTCGCCGTCTCTGGTGCTGGTAAAATGGAAGGCACGGTCTTCGCAACCCGTCCATACGCCAGTAACCAAATCAGGTGTGATCGACATGAACCAGCCATCGGAGTTATTTTGCGTAGTTCCTGTCTTGCCACCGGTTGGCACGTTTACGCCATATCGGCCAATCAACCTGTATCCTGTTCCTCCGGTAACTACGCCTCTCAGCATCCGTGTCATTACATAGGCCACCTCTTCGTTCATGGCTACTTTAATGATGGGTTTACTGTCGTAAAGCACCACGCCGTTTTTGTCTTCTATCTTTAAAATATAAGTTGGCTGTGTCCACACCCCTTTATTGGCAAAAACCCCATAAGCGCCTACCATATCATAAATAGAGGCATCGAATGAGCCCAAGCAGATAGATGGTACCACGGGCACATCAGAAGTGATGCCCATTTTTTTGATTTCCGTAGCTACTGCCGTTGGTCCCACCTGCTTCATCAAATAGGCGGTTACATAGTTTTGAGAATAGGCCAACGCTTTTTGCAGGGTTATAGAGCCCGGCAAGGTTCCAGACGAACGGGGTGTCCAATCGGGACTGCCTGGCGTAGAAATCGTAACTGGTTCGTTGGGTACGGTAAGGCAAGGCGAATAGCCATTTTCGATAGCCACGGCATAAGTAAAGGGCTTGGCGGTAGAGCCTACTTGGCGGGTACCCATTTTAACCTGGTCGTATTTGAAATGCTCAAAATTGATGCCGCCTACCCAAGCTTTGATATAGCCCGTTTTCGGATCCATCGACATCATGGCATTGCGCAGCAGCAGTTTATAGTATTTTACCGAATCGATGGGTTTCATCAGCGTATCAAGGTTGCCTTTCCAGGTAAAAATGGTAAGCTTGCTGGGCGTATTGAAATCCTGCATAATCTCTTCGTCTGATTTGCCCTCTAGTTTTAAGGCCTTGTAGCGATCAGAGCGTTTCACGCCCTGGTCTATCTGCATTTCCATTCCTTTAAAAGGATTTCGGCCTTTCCAGCTGGCTATAAATTGGGCCTGCAGCTGTTTCATGTATTCTTTTTGCGCCTGCTCGGCATATACCTGCATGTCGTAGTTGATGGTTGTGGTAATCTTTAAGCCATCCCTATCCAAATCGTAAGGCACACCGTTCTTGGTAATCGAACGCTCGTCTAGCAACTTTTTAACCTCGGCTTTAAGCACAGCCCTGAAATAGGGAGCCACGCCATCATTGGTGGTAGCCGCCGTAAACTGTAGGTTAAGGGCTTTGTCTTTTTCCTGATCAAACTGCTCTTGGGTAAGAAAATCGGCTTTTACCATCAAAGCCATTACCGTATTTCTCCTGGCCAACGCTCTTTCGGGGTTTTTGGTAGGCGAGTAGCGGGTAATGCCTCTTTGTATGCCCACCAGCACAGCCGCCTGCGGTACGGTAAGCTTATCAGGGGTAGTGTTGAAGTACACCCTTGCGGCTGATTTGATGCCATAGGCCTGGTTGCCAAAATCGACGGTATTCAGGTACATGGTAATGATTTCTTCCTTGGTATAATTGCGCTCGAGCTTAACGGCAATTACCCATTCCTGAAATTTCTGGATAATCCTTTTCAGGTAGTTCTTTTGTCGGCCTTCTTCCGAAAATAAATTGAGGGCCAATTGTTGCGTAATGGTACTTCCACCTTGTTTTTTGCCAATCATGGCATATAAGAAAATGGTAAATGTTCTTTTGAAATCGATGCCCGAATGCGAACGGAAACGGACGTCTTCGGTAGCAATCAACGCATTGATTACATTGGGCGAAATCTGGTTGTAGTTAACGTTAGAGCGATTTTTTACAAAATAGGTGCCCAAAACCTTGCCGTCTTCAGATAGGATTTCGGTGGCTTCGTTGCTTTTGGGGTGCTCAATGGCCCTGAAAGATGGAATATCGCCAAAAACGCCAAAGCTAATGGCTACGATGAAGAGCGCAAAGAGCACCAGTCCGCCAATCAGCACTTTCCAAATCCTTCTGTTGTATTTCCTGATCTCTTCTTGGGTAAGGGGCTTATTCATTCGTTTATGTTGTATTGTTCTTGTAAGGTGTGGGGTAAAGGGTTTAGGATATGCGGAGATAATACCGCCTTCAGCCTTTTAGCCCTCTGCCTTGATTAATAGTTATTCTTAAAAAATTCCAGGTATCTGTTTAACGTATCTCTGTTCTTTATCTTATCAAAGTTTTCCTTGCTGATGTAAAAACCTTTGTACGTATTGGCCGGAACCTTCATGATTCTCGGCAACAATGGGGTAATGCCTTTCGCATAATCCTGCACATCTTCCAGGCTTTCGAAACTGCCTACATAAATCAGCTGGTCTTCTTCCAGCTCTAACAATTGATGCTTGAGGCCGTCGCCTACATAATTAGCCCGGTTAAACTGGCCTACGCCAAAGCGCGACGAGCTTACGCTTACCGTCATATCGGCCACATCAATTACATAATAGTAGGTTTTCGATTCGGCTTTGCTAAACAGGTTGTCTACTACTGGCGGCGCTACTACAGGTTTGTTTTCCGGCTCGGCCTTAACTGGCGGCAAATCGGCCGATTTAGGTTGTACGGCTGGTGGCGAAACGGCAGGTTTCTCTACCGGGGGCGCTACTGGATTGTTTTTGGCCGGTTCGTTGATGGCCTGCTGAGGAACCGCAACGCTTTCTTGCTGGGCAATAAAACGCGGTTCGGTCGGATCGAAATCGATAAGGGCAATTTTTCGAGCTTTAAATGCAGCCAAGTGGGCATTGATGTAGGCAATATGATCCTTTACCAATGGCGTAATCAATACATCGTTAGGATACTTGGAAATAATGCCGTTGAAGGCATTAAGCAGGCTATCTACATGTTGGGTACGGCCAATGGCAATGGCTTTCAGGTAATCGTACTGCGACTGCAGGCTATTGCCCGGAAAGCGCTGGCTGGTTTCGTCAACCCCAGTAATTACCTTGGGGAAGTCCTTTTTTTCGTAATTGGCAAATACAATATTGTATGATTTGTTTACTTCGGCATCCAGCGCATTTTGCTTGGCCGAGAAATTAGGATCTAAAATGGTTTTGGCATAAACGGAATTAGGGAATTCGCTCAATACCCTGTTCCTGTAGTTTTCCGACTTGGCCTGGTCGGTATTGGCGTAGGCGAGGTACAAACTGTAGTAAATGGCATCGCGATGGTTGTTTTGCGGATAGCGCGCCAATAGCTGCTCGTAAACCTTGATGGCTTCGGCCTGGTCTTCGATGACCTGCTGGTAAAAACCGGCAATCTCAAAATAAGCATCGATAATTTGCTGGTCAGACTTGCGCAACTGTGCTGGCGTAAGTGGCAACAAAGCCGTATATTCTTTAATGCGGGCTGTTTTATCCTGCGCCTGTGTTTTTTGCACACTGTCTGTTGGTGCCGTATTGTTGCCTATGGCGGCCAGCTGGTTCTGTTGCGTTACCTGTTGCGACGATTTAACGCTTTGGCGCCAGCTGTCTTCTAAGATACGGTTGCCCCAGCGTCGCCTAAAATCGCTAAAGCCCTTGCTAATGGTGTTGGGATTGTTGAAATAAAAAGTACCCCCGCTTTGCTGGCGTGTAGACAGGCCCGGCTGGAAAGAGCCCATATTGTCTGCGGCTGCAAGAGGATTTGTGGTTTCTTTTTTGGCTTCAAACAGCTCATTGAGTCTTTTTTCCCGGGCTTCTTGAGGCATACGCGCCAAGGCTTGCAGGGTATCCTGCTCCGAAATAAGCTGGTAGCGTTCGGTAAGGTATTCAAGGTTTTGCCCTTTTTTAAGGATCGATTCGTAATTGGGGTAGTTTTTAGGCAAAACGCTCAAAGCACTATCGTAATAAAGTTTGGCATTGACGTAGTTGCCCAGGTTCTTAAAGTTAAGGTCGGCCAGCTTTAAATAGGCCAAGCCCTTTTGGTAATTGTTACGGATGCTTTTTTGGGCCGATAGTTTGTAATACTCGGCGGCCTTGTCGTAGTTTTTGTCGCCAAGGTAATCTTCGGCCACTTCGTAATAGATCTGGTCGGTATAGTCGAGGTTTTTGTCGTCTTTCAGCAGCTTCAGCAGTGCTGTTTTACGATCTGCCGTTTGATCGTTCAAAATATCGTTGATGCGGATTTTGCTTAGCTTGGCATTGAAATACATCTCAAACGGAGAATTGCTGTTTTCTACCTTGGTGTAGTTGCGCAGGCTCAGCTCGTACTGCTTGTCGTGTTCGTACAGTTGCGCCAAAATGTATGGCCAGCGGGTACGCGACTGCATTTGGCCGCTTTCTTTGATGGCCTGTGTTAGATAGTCAATTGCTTTTTTATAATCTTGCTGGCTGATGCTCATCTGGGCCAGTGTAGCCAAAGGTTCGGCTTTGTTATGCTTTACCGAATCGAGGTCGAGCAAAACCGTATCGAGTGTTTCGCGCGCCTGGATGTTGCTGTGCAGCTGCATCAGGCTTCGCGCCTTCCAGTTGAGGGCGGCAAGATGGGTGTTCTTGTCTTTTTTGTAGGCTTTGGCTGTATAATCAAAGTATTCTTTAGCGATAAAGAAGTTGCCTTTGTAGAAATTGGCTTTGCCCAAGAGCATGTAGGCTTCGTCGATATAGTTGCTGAGGCTTTTTTCGCTGATGATGGTCTGTGCTTTCCGAATAATTTCATCCAAAGCCTTGGTATCGCCGGTGGCACTTGATGCGCCGCTGAGGTAGTCAATAGGTTCCGGAGCAATGTAAACGCTTAAAAAATCGTCGTAGTTATCTTTGTAGGTCTGCGCAAGTTCTTCCTGGTAAGTGCCCAACAATACATTAGAGTTATAGATGTAATTATACCTGGCCGAAAGATTTTGCAGGCTCCTGTTGGCGGCATTGTCCTTTTGCGTTGAGCAGGCATAAAGCAAAATCATGCTCAAGCCAAGCAGGATGGTCTTTATACTCGGTTTTGCGTAGTTGTTCAAGGATGTATGGTTGTGAGTGTTAATGGCAATATAATAATATGTTATGCAAAAATATTTTATTCGGCAATATATTCTTCATATTTAGTATAAATTTATTGTATCGAAACATGGAAGAACCAAAAAACAATATCCGGGGAAAAAGAGCCCGCAATTTTGCCAAATATACCGGTATTGCCTTTCAGATGTTGGCCACTATTGGCGTATTTGCATTGATAGGCTACCAGATAGATAAATATCGAGATGGCCAAAAGCCCATCTTTATGGCGTTGCTGGGGCTTATGGGGGTTGTTTTTTCATTGTATCAAGTGGTGCGTTCGGTTACGAAGGATGAGTAGTTCAATGGTTCATTAGTTCACTGGTTCATTAGTTTGTTGGTTCTTGGGTGGCTAACTGAAAGCCGGTTGCCGTTTTATTGCTGGATAGTCAACTGAAATAGCAAATGGCTAATTGCGAATTGCTGTCCGAGAGCCACAAGCTGAAAAATCTACCAATCGTCTTATGCTAAGCCATGGACTCGCGACTTCAAACTTTCTTTTATACCTTTGTAAAAAATTACAGGTTTGGGCATACAACGTTTTACTTTATATTATATTATCTATACGGCGGTGCTGGCCGGCATTGCCGTGGCGCTGCCCCATGCTTTTCCGGGGGTTCAGGTTTTGATCCATAAGTTCTGGCTCGTATTTGGCTTTTTGGCAGGGCTTACTTTCATTGCCTATATCGTTGCTTTTTTGGGCATTAAACGCAACCCCGAAAGTGGCATTATGGCCATTATGGGTTCTATTGCGCTAAAGATGCTATTTTCTATGGCTTTCGTGCTGATTTACAGCCTAAACAATAAGGAAAAAAGTATCGTATTTGCCCTCAATTTTTTTTCTTTATATTTATTGTTTACCTTCTTTGAAATATACTGTTTGTTGCGTAACTTGCGCCACCAAAATAAATAGTAAAAATCTGCGAGTAAATGGATTGTAGCCACGTTTTTGAATTCAAGTTTAAGAGGTTAATTGTTGTTTTTACGCTTTTTTCGGCGTTTTTGTTGTCGTCTGTTGGGGTAAAAGCTCAGGCGGATACAACGCATGCAACAGAAAAATCACATGAAGCGCCAGCCGAAAAAGAAAAATTTAATATAGGTAAATTTGCTTTGCACCACGTAGCCGACTCGCATAGCTGGCACGTAATCGGCGATACTTATATCGGTCTTCCGGTAATTTTGTATGACAAGGGCAAGGTATTTATGTTTAACAACAGCGAATTTGGCCACGACGATGAGGCCAAGGTGGTAGTTGAAAAAGACGGACAGCGCTTTGTGAAAATGCACGACAAAATCTATTTCGCTTCTGAGGTAGCTAATGAGCATGGTCAATATGTAGAGCTGAACGCCGAGCACCACGCCGAAAATAAACGTCCTTTAGATTTCTCGATCACCAAAAATACCTGCACTTTGTTCCTTTCGGTCATCATCATGCTGTTGGTATTTTTAAGTGTAGCCAGAAACTATAAAAAACGTCAGGGCAAATCGCCTAAAGGCTTGGCTTCATGGCTAGAGCCGGTTATCCTTTTCGTAAGAGACGATATTGCTAAACCAAACCTGGGCCATAAGTATGAGCGCTTCATGCCGTATTTGTTGACCGTGTTTTTCTTCATCTGGTTCAACAACATGCTGGGCTTGGTTCCTTTCTTGCCAGGTGGAGCCAACTTAACCGGTAATATCGCGGTAACGATGGTGTTGGCTATATTTACTTTATTGCTTACCGTGTTTAATGGCAACAAACATTACTGGCAACATATTTTCTGGATGCCGAATGTACCAGTTCCCATTAAGATCTTTTTAATTCCGTTAGAGCTGATCGGTGTGTTAACCAAGCCAATCGCTTTGATGATCCGTTTGTTTGCGAACATTACCGCAGGTCACATTTTGGTCTTGTCGCTGATCTGTTTGATTTTCGTATTCAACAGCCTGTTCGTTTCTGCTGCCTCGATTCCTTTCGCCATGTTTATTGGCGCTATCGAGCTGATGGTAGCCTTTATCCAGGCCTTTATATTTACCATTCTGTCGGCCCTGTTTATTGGCATGGCGGTAGAAGAACACCATTAATTAGCATAATTTTAAAAACAATTAATATATAAAATCATGATTACAGGAAGTATTGCTGCAGTAGGTGCAGGATTAGCTGCGATTGGCGCTGGTCTAGGTATCGGTCGTATTGGTGGTTCTGCTATGGACGGTATTGCTCGTCAACCAGAAGCTGCCTCAAAAATTCAAACTGCGATGTTGATCGCTGCTGCCTTCGTTGAGGCGGTTGCTTTGTTCGCGGTAGTAGTTGCATTAGTGTAACTCGCCTTAAATGTTTTGCAGAAGATTGTTCTGCAAAACATTTATTGATAAAAACGAAATAAGAAAGATAGAATAAAATATATACCGAAATGGATTTATTAATACCTGAAGTTGGTTTAGTTGTTTTTCAGACAATCGCATTTTTGCTTTTGCTTCTTATCTTGGCCAAGTTTGCCTGGAAACCAGTATTGGGCGCTATTAAAGAGCGTGAGCAGTCGATAGACGATGCCTTGAACAAGGCCGAATTGGCCAAACAAGAAATGGCCCGTTTAACTTCTCAAAACGAAGAGTTGATGAAACAGGCACGTGCTGAGCGCGATCAGATTTTGAAAGAGGCCAAAACCTTGAAAGACAGCATCGTGAACGAAGCCAAAACCCAAGCTCAAAGCGAAGGTGCCAAACTGATTGAAAAAGCTCGTATCGAAATCGAAAACCAGAAAAAGGCAGCTTTGGCAGAATTGAAAGGCCAAGTATCGACTTTGTCTTTGGATATTGCCGAGCGCGTATTGCGCAATCAGCTGGATGATAAAGCTAAACAACAGGACCTGGTAAACAGCCTGTTAAAAGATGTTGAATTAAACTAGAATAGCGTACAGCGTAGTGCGTATTGAGCAAATCAATCGCTATACGCCATACGCACATCTCAATACTAAATATATGTCAAGTAAAGCAGCAGCCAGATACGCCAAATCATTAATCGACCTTTCTATGGAGCAAAATGCCTTAGAAGCGTTGAAGAATGACATGGTGTTATTTGAGGAAGTTGTAGATAACAATAGCGAACTGGAAGCCATTCTGAAAAACCCGATTATCCCCTTGGATAAAAAAGCCGGGATTTTGAATGCGCTTTTTGCAGGCAAAGTAAATCCAATTACCGATCACTTTTTCAAGTTGGTGGTTAGTAAGGGCCGTTCTGCAATCTTGTTCGATGCCGCCAAGCAGTTTGTTAGCCAATATCAGGCACTGAAAGGAATTGTAACTGCAGAAGTAACTACAGCTACAGCCCTAACCGACGCCAACAAAGCCGAAATCGTGAGCTTGGTGAAAAAAGAACTGGGTGCCAACGAGGTGGTGATCAAAGAAAAAGTAGACGAGAAATTGATCGGTGGCTTTATCTTAAAGGTTGGCGACAAGCAATTTGATGCCAGTATTGCCAGCGGTTTGAAAAAACTGAAAAAAGAATTTGCACAAGGCATAGCATAAGCGAACCTTGAAAATATATCCGATGAGAGATCGGGAAACAAAATAAACACAGTACAAGATTTACATTAGAAAAAGAAATCAAAAATAAAATTATGGTAGAGGTAAGACCAGACGAAGTTTCGGCAATTATCAGACAACAATTGTCAGGCTTCAAATCAGAAGCTGAGCTTGAAGAAGTGGGTACCGTATTGCAAGTGGGTGATGGTATTGCCCGTGTTTACGGACTAACCAAAGTTCAAAGTGGCGAGTTAGTTGAGTTTGCCAACGGTTTGCAAGGTATTGTATTGAACCTTGAAGAAGATAACGTAGGTGTGGTATTGTTAGGCCCATCAGACGAGATCAAAGAAGGCGATACCATTAAACGTACCAAAAAAATTGCCTCTATCAAAGTTGGTGAAGGTATGTTGGGCCGTGTAGTAAACACGCTTGGCGAGCCTATCGACGGTAAAGGACCAATCTTGGGCGAAACCTACGAAATGCCTTTAGAGCGTAAAGCACCAGGTGTAATCTACCGTCAGCCGGTAAACGAGCCTTTGCAAACAGGTATCAAAGCTATCGACGGCATGATCCCAATCGGTCGTGGCCAGCGTGAGTTGGTTATCGGCGACCGTCAGATTGGTAAAACTGCCGTTTGTATCGATACCATCATCAACCAAAAGGAATTTTACGAAGCAGGTAATCCTGTATTCTGTATCTACGTAGCTTGTGGTCAGAAAGCAAGTACCGTAGCTAATATTGTTCGTACTTTAGAAGAAAATGGTGCAATGCCATATACCGTAGTCGTTTCGGCTTCTGCGGCCGAGCCTGCGCCATTGCAGTTCTACTCTCCATTTGCTGGTGCCGCCATCGGCGAGTTCTTCCGCGATACAGGTCGCCCAGCTTTGATCGTTTATGACGATTTGTCTAAACAAGCGGTAGCTTACCGTGAGGTATCGTTGTTGTTGCGCCGTCCACCAGGCCGTGAGGCTTATCCAGGCGATGTGTTCTATCTGCACAGCCGTTTGTTGGAAAGAGCAGCCAAAATCAACGCCAACGACGAAATCGCTAAAAATATGAACGATTTGCCAGAGTCGTTGAAAGGTATCGTTAAAGGTGGTGGTTCGTTAACCGCTTTGCCAATTATCGAAACCCAAGCTGGCGACGTTTCGGCCTATATCCCAACCAACGTAATTTCGATTACCGATGGCCAGATCTTCTTGGAGTCGAACTTGTTCAACTCTGGTATCCGTCCGGCTATCAACGTAGGTATCTCGGTATCACGCGTGGGTGGTAATGCTCAAATCAAGTCGATGAAAAAAGTAGCTGGTACCTTAAAGTTAGACCAGGCTCAATACCGCGAGCTAGAGGCTTTCTCTAAATTCGGTTCAGACTTAGATGCCGCTACCAAATCGGTACTCGATAAAGGTGCACGTAACGTAGAAATGTTGAAACAAGCACAGTTCTCGCCACTAACCGTTGAGAAACAAGTTGCCATCATCTATGCAGGTACCAAAAACCTAATGCGTAGCGTACCGGTAGATAAGGTAAAAGAATTTGAAGCTGAATTCCTGCAATCATTAGAATTGCGTCATCCTGATACATTGAAAGCTTTGAAAGCCGGTAAATTTGATGACGAAATTACAGGTGTGTTAGATACAGTTGCAAAAGAGATTTCAAGTAAATACTAAATAGTTATGAGTTGCCAGTTGAGTGTTGTGGGTAATGCCTGTAACACTTAACACACAACTCGAAACTCAATAAAGAATGGCCAATTTAAAAGAAGTAAGAAATCGTATATCGTCGGTACAGTCAACCCAACAGATTACCAAAGCCATGAAAATGGTGTCTGCGGCAAAGTTGAAACGTGCTACCAATGCCATTATACAATTACGTCCGTATGCAACCAAGTTGAAAGAGATTTTAGGAAATCTTTCGGCTAGTTTAGAAGGGACTTCCTCACCTTTTATCCAAGAGCGCGAGCCTAATAAAGTGCTGATAGTAGCCGTATCGTCAAACCGTGGTTTGGCAGGTGCTTTTAACATGAACGTGATTAAAACGACCAATAATTTAATTGCCCAAAAATACAGCGAGCAATTTAAAAAAGGTAATGTAAGCATTGTTGCTATCGGTAAAAAAACACAAGATTTCTACGAAAAGCGCAACTACAACGTGATTGGTAACAACAATGACGTGTATGCAGACCTGTCTTTCGAAAATGTAACCAAGATTACCGAAGCTATTATGGCCGGTTTCGAAAAAGGCGAGTTTGACAGGGTAGAAGTAGTGTACAATCGCTTCAGAAATGCAGCGGTACAGATTTTAACTACCGAACAATTGTTGCCATTAACCAAAACAGAAGATGCAACGCCACAAGCCACAAAGGGTGTTGCCACCAATGTAGATTATATCCTTGAGCCTAGCCAAGACGAGATTGTAGCGCAATTGATCCCTAAATCGATCAAGATCCAACTGTACAAGGCAGTACTTGATTCGCATGCTTCAGAACATGGTGCACGTATGACCTCGATGGACAAGGCTACCGAAAATGCAGGCGATTTGTTGAAGAGCTTAAAACTGGCCTACAACCAGGCCCGTCAGGCTGCTATTACAACCGAGTTAACCGAAATTGTAAGTGGTGCGGCCGCGTTGAATGGCTAATCCAGTTTTCAGTTGTCAGTTTTGAATTTTCAGGGCCGGACGCTTATAAAATATAGAACCCTCTCCAATTTGGCGAGGGTTTTTTGTTGGTATTGCTAACGAAAGTTTAAAATTATCATAAGTTTGTTGGATTGTAACCGCATGATTATGTTTTCGCTGAATCGTAAATAAAAATAACATGAAAAAGTCTATATTCTGGCTATTGAGCCTCATGCCCTTTTTAACCTTGGCCCAAACCCCGGCAAGGGATTATACCAACGCTATTTTGTGGCAACAGTACAGTGGCGAGTACAGAGCCTTATCTTTTCAGGCCTATAATTTTGCTCGGCTGTCTTTAAAGGAAGCGCTATGGAACCAAGCCAATGGCAAACCCAACTGTGTAATTGTTGATGCCGATGAAACGATTTTAGACAATTCGGCTTTTCAGGGCCACGAAGTTAAAAATGGCGTAAGTTATGTACAGGCCGATTGGACCAAATGGACCAGCTTGGCCGCCGCCGATACGGTGCCTGGAGCCTTGGCCTTTTTAAAGTTCGCGGCCAGTAAAAAAGTAGAAACCTTTTACGTGACCAATCGCGACGAAGCCGATCGTGCCGGAACCTTAAAAAACCTGCAGAAATTCGGATTTCCCTATGCCGATGAAACACACTTGATTTTAAAGACAACAACCTCGGATAAAGAGCCCCGTCGACAAAAAATTGCAGAAAAATATAACATCTTGTTGCTGTGCGGCGATAATTTGAGCGATTTTTCGAATGTTTTCTACCGCGAAGGTAAAGACACTAAGGCACAGGTAAACGCCATGCAACAAGAATTTGGCACCCGTTTCATCGTACTGCCTAATCCTATGTATGGCGACTGGGAAAAACTGCTGTATCAGGGCGACAAGCTTAAAGAGGAAGATCGCGCCAAGCAAAGATTCGACAAGCTAAAAAGTTATTAATTGGTTGTTTTGTAAGCAATAAATATTATTTTTGTCGTATCATTTTTTAACCCAAAAAATCATGGATCAAAAACAAGCGCAAGAAAGAGAACAAAGCATGGAAACCGCTAACCAACCGGGTATTTATAAAACTATTCTAGTTGGCGTTTTAGTAAGCATTTTAGGTGTTTACCTCCGTTTTGCCTTTGATGCAATCTGGCTTTCTATTTTATCTTGGGTAATCCTATTTGTAGGTGCTTTTATCTGCTGCAAAGCGGTTTTCAAGATCTTAGACGCAAAATAAGTCAACATAACTTTATTGAGAAGTCTACATTGGTGCTGCCGGTGTAGACTTTTTTGTTTGGTAGCATTGCTGCTGCTCGCCAAACAGACTGGGGTTACCTTTTGCCTATTTGGGCATTAAGGGATACCTAATCAGCTGAACTAAGGTAAACAAAATGGCAGGGCCAATAGCGCGCTAGGCTTGTGCCTGAACATAACCATTTAAAACCACAGGTTCTATGAACAAATATTTAGTATGTATAGCCATCATCGGATTGATGTTTGGCTGTAATTCGGAGCGAAAAAACAGCTTGTCTACCGAAAGCGTTGCCACCCTCGATTCGGCAGCGGTTGCTTCCGATACTACCGCAACGGCCAAGATCATCAAAACGGCCGATATGCGCTTCAGGGTAAAAGACGTACAGCAAACCAAAGAACAGCTGAGTACAGCCATTAAGGGAGCAGGTGGCGCGGTTGCCGAGTTCTCTATCCAAAGCCAGATCCAGGAAAGCGATAAAGTAAAATACAGCAGCGATTCGCTCAAAGAAATTACCTCTTATCGCAAAGAGGGATTGATGGTGGCCAAAGTGCCTTCTGAAAAACTCGATGATTTTACCAATACCGTAGCCAAAATGGCTGTGTTTGTAGACCAGCAATCGATGAAAATGGACGACCAAAGCATTGCTTACCTGGCCAATAGACTGAAAGCTCAAAATAGGCAAAAGGTAATCAAGCAACTCGATCAAAGCAAGAAAAGGAGTGATGCTGAAACTTCGTTTTACATCAGCGATGATTATATCGACAAACGGATAGAAAACATCAGTATCGATAATCGGGTGAAATTCAGTACCATTACCCTTAGTTTTTATCAGGATAATACCGTAAGCACCTGGATTGTGGGCAATGATAATTTGTATAGCTATCGTCCGGGATTCTTTCAGCGTCTGGGCTTAAACATAGCTGATGGGTGGACTTTCTTTAAGGAGTTTTTGTTAGGCCTTGCTAAACTGTGGGCATTGATCGTTTTCGGATTATTGATTTTCTTTGGTATCAGGGCTTACCTGCGAAGAACTAAAAAAGCATAGTTTATAGATCCCGGATGGCCAGGCTGTTCGGGATTTATTTCACCCGTTTTTTGTTGTCGCTCACAAAAGCCTCCCAGCCGGAATACGATTTGCCGGCGGCTACAGCACCGACCCGCTGAAATGAATGGCAAACGGCCACGGCCAAGCCATCGGTAGCATCTAAAAATTCGGGTGTTTCCTTAAAATTCAGCAGCCGCTGCAACATGGAAGCTACCTGTTCTTTGCTGGCGGTACCTTTGCCCGTTATCGATTGCTTGATTTTTCGTGGTGCATATTCGGTTACCGAAATATCCCTCGATAAAGCCGCCGCCATGGCAATGCCTTGCGCACGGCCCAATTTGAGCATCACCTGTACATTTTTGCCATAAAATGGAGCTTCTATGGCCAGTGTATCTGGTTTAAATTCTTCAATTAGGGCAATGGTTTTGGCGAAAATGCGTTGCAGTTTCAGAAAGTGGTCGTCTAAATGGCCCATCTTTACCACGCCCATGCTCAGCAGCTCAATTTTGTTTCCTTTTTCCAAAATCACACCATAGCCCATGATTGCCGTTCCGGGGTCGATGCCCATAATGATCCGTTCCTTTTTTTCAATTAGCATACAGTAATATTAAACATGTTTTAATGTAAATGTATAAGCGTAATTAATGGAAAGATGGTTTACTAATTTTTACGGGCCACTAATACATAATGGTTAAACAAAATTTCACGTTTTATCAATACCGTTTTAAGCATGGTACAATTGAGCTTGGTCAGCATTTGTTCATATTCCTTTAAATCGTACTGATGGGGGTGCAGAATGTCGGCAGGCTGCAACCGAAATAGGTGTTTTAATAAGGTGTGGTTATGCGCATCGATCGAAACGACAAGTATGCCGCCTTTTTTTGTGCTCTTATGCAGGCGTTCAAAAGCTAGCCCCAAATCTGAAACGTGATTAATGGCGTTGAGGCAGAACACCAGGTCAAAACTATCTGGTTGCTCGAAATCCTCAAGTGAAACGTTATGGAACTTGGTTAATGGATACGATTGCTGGTCAAAATGATCCAGTTCTTTATCGTAACGATTTAATAAGGGGTCTATTGCGGTTACGTCATGGTTCTGCAGCGCAATAAATATACCAGCAGGACCGCAACCTGCATCCAGAATTTTGGATGTGGCTACTGGCTTTGCGTAATCGTCGATTTTTGCTAGGAAATCAATCCAATAATTTTTTTTCCAAGTAAGGTAAGAATCTATGTCCTTATGCTTAAGGTAGTTTTTCCACCACCTAATTTCAAAATACTGGGCAAGTCGCCACCGTTTAGATGTTCTCATAAAGTGCCGAAGTTAAGCTTTTTTTCGTTTCCTTAATTCTTTTGCATGGCAGGAATTTAAATATTGTCGAATAGCTATTTTTGCGATTTTGATTTCGCCGTGGTTTTTCAGGGCTGACCTCGAAAAACAAATATTATGGCCTGTTTTTTGAAGCAAAGCTTGCGTTCGATCTAATTTTATGGGCCAAGTGTTATGGAACTCAAAACCTAAGGGCCTTATCAGGTGGATGCTTTTTTGCTTGATGTTATTATTATCGGCATATTTGCAAAAAAATATAATATTGACCAGTCAGATAAAAAAAATACTTTCCATTGCCCTTAAGGTTACTATTGTGGTTCTTGCTTTTTGGTTGATTTACAATAAATTAATAACTAATGGCAATTTAAAGAACTTTCTGGTACTGATTAAGGAGCTTCCGGCAGCCGAGATATTTTATGTGATGGGTATTGTTTTGTTGATGATGCTGATAAACTGGGGGCTGGAAGCGATAAAATGGCGGCTATTGATCAAAAGAGTAGAAGCGTTAACGTTATGGAGGGCTGTAGAATCGGTTTTTTGCGGATTGACTTGGGCTATATTTACGCCAAATAGACTTGGGGAGTACGGCGGACGTGTATTTTTTCTATCGCCCAAAAGGCGTATAGTGGGCATAGTTGCCATGGTGGTAGGCACTACAGGCCAGCTGTTGCTTACCCATGTATTCGGGATTATTGCTGTTTGCGTATTCGTATATCGCTTTACGCCCATAGACCATCGTTTATTTTTGGTCTTATGTGCCATAAGCACGGCCTTCTGCCTGTTTTACCTGATCTTCTATTTCAATATCAAGTGGCTGAACGGCATTTTGCTGTCTATGCGCATTACTCGTAAGTACAAGAGATTTTATGCTATTTTGGCCAGGTATAAAAAAGCAGAGCTCCTCAGGATATTGCTGTTGTGCTTGGCGCGCTATATTGTATTCAGCACGCAGTACTTTATCATGTTTTTATGGCTGATACCAGACCTGCACCTTACCGATGTCTTGATGCTGGTCTGCATTTCCTTCTTTGTACAATCTTCGTTGCCGTCCTTAGATCTGCTGGATATTGGTGTAAGAAGCGTAACGGCCTTGTTTTTCTTTAAGTATGTAACTGACCAACACGCCGCGGTTGTGGCCTGTGTTGCCAGTATTTGGCTCATTAATATCATAATTCCTGCTATATTAGGCTCCTTTTTCGTTTTTAAACTCAATTTTTTTGGAAGTACTCAACGCAATTAATTATTTGTCTATTTTTCTCATGCTCATCTACATGGGCGTGGTCGGAATTTTTATTCGGGGCTGGGCCAAGATTAAGCCTTTTAGGCGCCATGCCGCACAGGGTAAAACGATGGTGTCGATATTGATTGCCGCCCGTAACGAGGAAGAAAAGATCGGAAATACCTTAGATGATATTTTGGCACAGGATTATGACAAAAGCCTCATGGAGGTAATCGTCATCGACGATCATTCGACCGATCAAACGGCATCGATTATACGAGGTTATGCAGATCGTGGTGTTAAACTGATCCAGCTCAACGAATCGAATGCGCTGAATTCGTATAAGAAAAAAGCGATCCAAACGGCTATTGACCAATCGACAGGTAAATTGATGATTACCACAGATGCCGATTGCAGGATGGGGCCTAGATGGCTCAGTACCGTAGTTGATTATTATGAGACCATGGGCTACAAGATGATTTCTTCGCCTGTAGCTTATTTTGAGGAGAAAAACCTGTTTGAAAAACTGCAGGCCTTGGAGTTCTCCTATTTGATTGGACTAGGTGCTTCTACCATTGGCAACAATAATCCGAGTACCTGCAATGGAGCCAACCTAGCTTACGAAAAAGAGGCTTTCTTTAAGGTGGGAGGCTTTACTGGTATTGATGATTTGGCCTCGGGCGATGATGAATTGCTGCTGCACAAGATGGCTGCGATCTACGAGGGCAAGATCGGTTTCCTCAAAAATAGGGATGCTATCGTGTATACACATGCCAAACCTACGCTACGCGAATTTATGGAGCAACGCAAGCGCTGGGCTTCTAAAAGTACACGTTATAAGGATAAAGTGGTGATTAGTATAGGGCTAAGTATTTGGTTGTTCAACTGCAGCATCGTCATTAACTTGTTGTTGGCTATCATTTTTCCGCAGAGCGATAGCCTTTGGTACTTGGCCGTTCAGTTACTGGGTAAATTCATTATAGAGGTTGTGTTCCTCGCCGGTGTAACCAGTTTCTTTAAAAGAAAACAATTGTTAGTTTTACTACCTGTCATTAATCCTTTTCATATTCTGTATTTCATTTATATCGGCATTGCCGGAAATAGTGGAAAATACAATTGGAAGGATCGTATGGTTAAATAGCAATGAGCAACAACAGCCCTTCAAAAAAAATATGGAACCGGTTTAGGCGCAATAAAATGGCCTTTGGCGGACTTATATTTATTGCTTTGTTGCTGATCATGGGTATTTTGGGTTATTTGATTACACCAGACCAGACCCCCTACGCCAATGATATGCATTTGCAACTGAACAATAAAAAACCTGGACGTACTTTCGAGTTTTTGGTCATCAGCCATAAAAAGAATTTCAAAAAAGTTAACCTGTTGGAGCGGATGCTGTATGGACAGGAAGCGGATTCGAAAAGCATTCCGATTACTGCTTACCGCAAAGTTGGCAACAAGGTTTATGTGCGTGAATACATTGGCGACGATGAACGGGCAGAAGAAACTGCCTATCCATTTGTTGCCGAGAAAGACCACTACAAGCAAACATTTTACCTGGGTACAGATATGTATGGCCGTGATTTGCTGAGCCGGTTGATTTTGGGCATCCGCGTTTCGCTTTCTGTAGGCCTGATGGCGGTATTGATTTCTTTATTCATTGGAGTTGGGTTGGGCGCCATTGCCGGTTATTTTGGAGGCAGGGTCGATGCGCTCATCAGCTGGTTTATGAATGTAATCTGGTCGTTGCCATCACTGTTGTTGGTTATTGCCATTTCATTCGCCTTGGGCAAAGGCTTTTGGCAGATTTTTATTGCCGTAGGGCTTTCTACCTGGGTAGATGTGGCGCGGTTGGTGCGCGGACAGGTGATGGCGCTCAAGGAAGTAGAGTTTGTGGAGGCTTCAAAGGCCTTGGGTTTTTCTACTACAAGAACCATTGTCAAACATATTTTGCCTAACATTGCCGGCCCTATTTTGGTCGTAGCATCGGCCAATTTTGCTTCGGCTATTCTGCTCGAAACCGGATTAAGCTTCTTGGGTTTTGGCGCACAGCCACCTATGCCGAGCTGGGGCACCATGATTAAAGAACATTATGGCTATATCATCATGGATGCCGCCTATTTGGCTGTATTGCCCGGATTGGCCATTATGTTTACGGTTTATGCCTTTAACCTGTTAGCCATTGGCTTGCGCGATGCCTTTGATGTTAAGGGGCAGAACGTTAGTGTGTAGCGTAAACGGAAAAATCCCCCATTAATTAAGATGGAGGATTTTCGAACATTAACCAACCAATCAATTGTCTCTGATTACATGGGCTGTTCCAGTTATGGTATGGTTTACATTATAGCCCATCATATTGCCCGTCATTACCATTTCAACATAGGTGCCACTAAAGCTGATGTCGATATATTGGCCAACAGCTCCTACATTGTTTAGGTTGTATGAAATGGCAAATTGCGTCAGCGCCTGATTGGGTTGGCTGTTTAAGCCATTGCCGTATAGTTGAAAGCCCGAAGCCGTAGTGTAATTTCCAGGACTTATGCTGTTGCCACTGATGGTAATTCCATCTAACTGGGCTGGTGTTGAACCCGAAATATTGAACGAATTGCCATTAACAGCAGCGGTTATGTTAGCCGAAATGGTCTTTAAGGCACCATTGTCTACACTATACGTAATAGATTCGAGATTCGTATTGCAGGTTGTTAAATTTCCTACATTGGTTACACCTGGGCTAAAGCTAAAGCCTAGCATACCAGAATTGGAGTTGTTGTCCAGGTCCTGCCCAATCATCGTAAAAGTTGGCGAACACATCAAAGCCTGGAAACTAAAAGTGCCATTGCTTATCAAAGAGAAATAGTTATTGCCGGCATAGCTGTAATAAACATAACCATTGGTTACGTTGTTGTTGTTGCATTTTTTTAGGGTGCCGCTAACAGTAGTGAGCTGTATGGTAGGCGAGTTGATAACGATAGTTGGGAGTGTAGTGTTGGTTGATAAAGGGCCTACAGATTGGGTATGGATGATGCTTCCACAAGCATTCAGCACATTTAGGGTTAAGGTTTCGTTTTGTGGAACGAGCCCGCTAGCCTGTCCGTTGTTATCTGTGCTGTTCGGGTAAGATGAAGAATTGCCCTGCCTTACCATTATGGTTGTCATATTTGGCAACGGCTGGTTATTCGCATCTACAAGTTTGAGCGATAGGTAAACGCTTGACAATTGGGTGTCAAAATTCCACCAAGAAAAATGCTTAACCGTACCTACATATTTATTGCCGATTTTTGTTGCCGTTCCTTCTTCTTTCCAATAGCCCGCCGTTTCATCAAAATGCCAGAGTGGGATGGTGCTAGGGGCATTCGCTTGTTGCGCGGTGGCAACCGGAAACTCTATTTGGGCGGTATTTGCCAACTGTAGATTTTCGTTTGCACTGCCTCTGAGTTCGATGTTTAGCATGCCATAGGTTTCCAGTAATTTAGGGTCGCCGTTGGTGTTTTTGGCAAACAGCATGCCTGGCATTTTGTAGGTGAGCTTAGTGTCTGATGGATCTAGGTAATTGGCAATAACGCTAACTACGCCATTATAAGTGCTACCTGCTTCGGTTTTGAAAGCGCCATCGAAGACTATTTTTGCGCCATTGGCCAAGCTTACAGTGCTTGTTGTACCAGTATTTACAGTTGCACCAGCTGCTGCTGGCAAGAGCATAATTTTTACCTGGTTGGTTCCTGTGGTAGGTACCAGTGTTCTTGAGCCGATTAAATAGCCAGCTTTAGTAGCAGTTATAAAAGCAAATCGGTCATAAACACTGGCATTTTTAACTACAAAAATGCCATTTGCATCAGTTTGTGTGGTAGAAGCGCCGATTTTAATGGTTGCTCCCGGAATAGGGTTATTGGTTACGTCAACGATTTGGCCAATAAAATCTCTATGGGCAACATTGCCGAAATTTTTTGCAAAATCAGCATCAGTTACTCCAGGAGGGTCAATATCTGGGACCCCGGTATTGTTCTTTTTGCAACTGATAATCGATAAGCAGATGAGAACTGTTATCAAGCAAAAGGTAAATTTTTTCATGATTTAAAAGGGTTTTTATTGATATCAACAAAACGGTATTTATGTTACCCCCTTTTTGAAAAGATTCTTTGGCAGCGCCATCAATTATTGATTTCCCTTATAGTTTGGGTTAAAGTTTTCGAATCGATAAGATCGGTACAAGGCGCTATTCCTTTCTGCATCGGTAGGCGCACTGATGATCAGTTTGTAGTCGCCAGCTTCGAGGTTGTTCAATACTACATGGCCATTGGCATCGCTAATCATGGCCAACATCAACTTGGCAGGCATTTTGCCAATCCTTAAAATCACACCGGCAATGGGCCGGCCGGCAAACTCTGATTTTGGATTGGCGAAAGGCAACTGTAGTTTTAATTGGTAACTGCCCTGCTGAAGGTTGCTAAGCATTGCTTCTCCCTGTTCATTGCTTGTTAAGCTGAGGCTATCTACTGTATTCTTCTCTATCTTGATCAATACCCCGGCAATGGGTTGGCCAGTGGCAAACTGTACCATACCGGTTCTAGAATTTATTTTAGCTTTGGTCATTTTAAGAAGGCATGGAAAATGCGAATCCGGGAAGTCTGCCTGGCAATAATCGCAATACTGATTTTTAAAGGCCTGGTTCAGATTTTGAGGGTAAGTCTCCGTACGGTTTTGAACGCCCATAGCCGCCAACCCAAAAGCTATTGCAAGGAACATATTTTTCATCATCCTAAATTAAGTAGCCACAAGATAAGAAATTATGGTTGCCTCCGTCTTTAGTTTTTGCGTCCCTTGGTGCTCGAAACTCCTTTTTGACTGATGCTTTTGCCCTGTGGGTTTTCAGGTGCATAAATGGTAAACTTGTAAGTTCCGGGGCTTAGGTTTTCAAATTCGAACTCTCCTTTATCATTGCTGGTTACGGTCATTAAACTTCCTCCTGGATTTTTGCCACCCTTAACCACAATACCGCCAATAGGGCTTCCAGCAACCATAGCTAAACCATTAGCTACTTTTTCGCCGAAGGTTTTACCCTGTGTTTGTTTGGCTTCGTATGTTACAGTTTCGTTTTTGCGGCCGCCAGTATAGGTTCGCTCAATGTCGGTTGTAGTCGCTTCGCTTCTTTTCACGCCTTTCTCGCTGATGCTTCTGCCTTGGGGCTCGTTGGGCTCACTGATGGCGAATTTGTAGTTGCCAGCCTCGCTTACCGTAAATTCGAATTCACCATTCTCATTGGTTATGGCCTGCATTAGGTTGCCACCAGGATTTTTACCACCCTTTACAATTACGCCTTTAATAGGCTGGCCTGCCACAAAAGCGGTCACTTCGTTTTTACGACCTCCTGTGTAGGTTCTTGGAGGTAACTTGTCTGATGCCCGTGTCGCCGATCTTTTCACGCCTTTCTCGCTGATACTTCTTCCGAGTGGTATGCTCACACCAACGTTTAACCCGAAGCTATTGTATTTGGTGCTTTGACCCACGCGCTGCATGCTGCCCATGGCTAATTGGTCTTGACTATAAAAACCATCGGCATTGGCACTGCCCTGAGGCTTAAATAACCTAGCTTCGCTATTAACAGCGGGTCCGCTAGTGTAGTTGCCTTCTACGTAAATACCGAACTTGCCAGGGAAGTAAGCTACACGCAACCTGGGAACGAATGCAAACCCTGTTGTTTTCGTGGCATCTTGACGGTATGTTTCCTTGCTATAGTTAGTTCCGTTAACCGAGCCGCTTTGCGTTACCGCAAGTGCTTCTTGCTGTAAGCTGAAATACCCCGCGTTTACGCTGGGCGAAAGCGTAAGTCGGCCAAACGAAAGACTGGCTTGTACGCCTGCTTCGGCCCTAAAACCGTTTTGTTTGTTTTTGTTGTTGCTCAGCGCGATACTTGGTGTGCCACTTTGACCCATCACCTGATAGGATGGGATCGCATTTAAATCATAGTCCTTGCTGCCGGTAAAATACTCGCCGCCAGCGTTAAGGCCTAAGGTGAAAAAATGAGAAGTTACGCCGGCCAAATCACTATGGCCCTCTTTGGCAAAAAGTGGCACATACACATTGCCGTTTACGGCATAGCTGTTGATTAGGTTTGCATCAGTTTTGCCGGTACTGCTCGGGCTGTTCCATCCACCACCGAGCGATAGGATCATGTTGCCACCTGGATTTTTGCCGCCTTTTACAATAATGCCTCCAATTGGATTGCCAGGTCTGTTTTCTTGTGCATGGGTATAAACCGGCAATAAGGATATTAAAATAATGAATAACTTTTTCATGTTGATGATTGTTTGATTTAATGTTATATCAACATCATGGAAAAAATGTTACCCCAGTAACATAGGTTTCGCGCATTTTTTTAATTTTAAGTAAATTAATTTAAGATGAGAAAGCTGATTTATGGCATCAACCTCAGCTTGGACGGGTGTTGCGACCATACCAAGTTTGGTGGTGGCAACGATATCCATGATTATTTTAGGGAATTACTCGAAAGTGCCGACTTGCTGATTTATGGGCGCAAAACCTATGAACTGATGGTGCCTTTCTGGCCTGAGGTGGCCCAAGCACAATCGATGGACGAAACCGTAAATGCCTTTGCCCAAACTTTTGCCAAACTTAGGCGCGTGCTGGTGTCGCGAACCATTGGTAGCGTCAATGACGAGCAGACGACCATTATTAGAGATAACCTAAAAGAGGAAATCATCAAGCTAAAACAACAGCCAGGCAAAGCCATTTCTACCGGTGGCGTGGAGCTGCCTGCCCAACTGATCGCATGGGGTTTGGTAGACGAGTTCCATATTGTGGTTCATCCGGTGCTGGTGGGTCAGGGCAGACGCCTGTTTGCCGAAATGCAGCTGCCAGAAAACGTGGACTTAAAATTAACGGCATCGCAAACACTGCCCAGCGGTTGTGTAGCATTGCGGTATGAAAAGGTTTGAGGCAAGAGCGATAGCCTCCCAATAAATTGACAATCAAAACTGCCAACTGCCAATTGAAAACTGTTAACTTTGCATCGTGTTGCTCAATAGTTATCAAGTAGATTTAATAGAAGCAGGTTGCGATGAAGCAGGCAGAGGCTGTTTGGCCGGGCCGGTTTTTGCGGCTGCGGTTATTTTGCCACGCGATTTCTATTTGGAAGGGTTGAACGATTCCAAGCAGCTTAACCACCAGCAACGTGACGAATTACGCCCGATTATTGAAAAGGAAGCCTTGGCTTGGGCAGTTGCCGCGGTAGACCACGAAGAAATTGACCGCATCAACATCTTAAACGCGTCTTTTTTGGCCATGCACCGAGCCATTGAGCAGTTGCACGTGCAACCGGAATACCTGGTGATAGATGGCAACCGGTTTAAGGCCTACCCTAAAATTCCGCACAGCTGCATAGTAAAAGGCGACGGCAAATACCTGAATATTGCGGCCGCTTCCATCTTGGCCAAAACGCATCGCGATGAGTTTATGGCTAAAATAGCGATTGATTATCCAGCCTATAAATGGGATCAGAACAAAGGCTATCCCACCATTGCCCATCGCAAGGCCGTGATAGAAATCGGCCTATCGCCATTTCACCGTAAAACTTTTAATGTAAGCAATCCACAACTCAGCCTCCCTTTCGAAGAAGAAGGATAATTCGTAATTTCATTGCGTGAAAGTCCTTATTCTAACTTATCGGGTTCCTTTTCCGCCCAACAGCGGCTATCCTATTGTGGTGTACAATACCATCAAAGGACTGTTAAAATTGGATGCCGAAATTACTTTGTTCAGCATCAATGGTTCTAAGAACAAGATCGATATCGACGATATCTACGATCCGGTTTTCGAACAGATAGGTTTTCACTCCTATAATATCGATACCGAGGTTAATATTTGGGGCGCTTTTTTTAACATCTTCTCCAATCAATCTTACAATGTTTCGCGTTTTTACGATGATGATGCGGCCAGGCTTTTAGAAAACATCCTGCGCGAACAGGAGTTTGACATTATCCAGTTTGAAGGGCTTTATGTAGTGCCTTATTTAGATACGGTAAAGGAAAACAGCAAAGCCAAACTCGTTTATCGGGCTCATAATATAGAGTACGATGTATGGGAACGCTTGGCGGCCCGCGAGCAGTTCAGGCCAAGGCGAAAATACCTCGAATTTTTGTCGAGGAGGCTCAAGGTTTACGAAACCGAACAGCTCAACCGCTTTCACCAGGTTTTTGCCATCAGCCATCCCGATAGGCAACAGATTTTGTTGATGGGCTGCCAAACCCGACTGGACGTTTTTCCGGTAGCCATCGATTTTGAAAAGTATCATGTCGATTTAAAGAAGACCAGCTTTCCCACCTTGTTTCATTTGGGTGCCATGGATTGGCGGCCCAACAAGGAGGGCCTCGAATGGTTTTTGGACGAAATTTGGCCCGACATTGAAACGCTGAGTGGCGAACTGCGTTTTTACATTGCAGGTAAAAATATGCAGAAGCAGTTTTTTGAATACGATTCGGAAAACCTGATTGTAGAGAGCGAAGTATTTGATGCCATCGAGTTTATGAATTCAAAAGCCATTATGATCGTGCCATTGTTGTCGGGCAGTGGCATGCGGGTGAAGATTATAGAAGGCATGGCCATGCAGAAATGCATCATTGCCACTACCATGGCGGCCGAAGGCATCAATTGTGAACCTGGAAAAGACATCCTGATTGCCGATACGCCCGACGAATTTTACCGCTCCATCCTGCAATGCATTACCCAACCCAACCGCTGGCGCGAAATTGGCAAAAATGCTCGCAAAACCGTAGAGCGGGATCATGAAATCTATTCGAACGCCAAGCGGATGTTCGAAATCTATGAAGCCCTGTCGGTGCTTTAAAGGCAATTGATGTAGCTTAAAAACCAGTTTTTGGAAACCATGGCGCAAATTGGTTCCAATCTCGGAAAGAAGAATGCTCTTATTATCATTTCGCCTCAAAACATTGCACTTTTCTTAGTATTTTTGGCCACCAAATATCAAAAATCATAACAGTTTAGATGAAAAATACCGCGTTAACCGAAAAACATATCTCATTAGGTGCCAAAATGGTACCGTTTGCAGGCTACAATATGCCCGTGCAATACGAAGGAATAAATGCCGAACACGCTACCGTTAGAAGCGCCGTTGGCGTTTTCGACGTGAGCCATATGGGCGAGTTTATCCTCAAAGGCGAAAATGCTTTAGACCTGATCCAACGGGTAACCAGCAACGATGCCTCTAAATTGTACGATGGCAAAGTGCAGTATTCTTGCCTGCCTAATACAGAAGGTGGCATTGTTGACGATTTGTTGGTTTACCGTATCGATGAGAAAACCTATATGTTGGTTGTTAACGCGTCTAATATTGAGAAAGATTGGAACTGGATCCAAAAATACAATACGGCCGATGTAGAGATGCACAATATTTCTGACCAAACCTCACTTTTGGCTATCCAAGGCCCTAAAGCCGCCGATGCTTTGCAAAGCCTAACCGACATTGACTTGGCTTCGATGGAATATTACAGCTTTAAAAAAGGCACTTTTGCTGGTGTGGATAATGTACTGGTTTCGGCTACTGGTTATACTGGTGCTGGCGGCTTTGAGATTTATTTCGAAAACCAATATGCCGACAAGATCTGGAACGCCATTTTTGAGGCGGGTGCAGCTTACGGCATGAAGCCAATTGGTTTGGGCGCGCGCGATACTTTGCGTTTAGAAATGGGTTTCTGTTTGTATGGCAATGACATTGACGATACCACTTCGCCAATTGAGGCAGGTTTGGGCTGGATTACCAAGTTTACCAAACCATTTACCAATTCGGAAGCCTTGCTGGCCCAAAAGGAAGCCGGTGTGCAACGCAAACTGATTGGTTTCGAAATGATAGACCGTGGTATTCCGCGCCACGACTACCCGATTGTTGATGCTTTGGGCAACGTAATTGGCAAGGTTACTTCCGGAACGCAGTCGCCATCATTGCAAAAAGCCATTGGCATGGGCTACGTGAATAAAGAGCTGGCCAAAGAAGGCACTGAAATCTTTATCGATATCAGAAACAGCAAAATCAAAGCTAAAGTTGTTAAGTTCCCATTTTATAAATAAGATTTGAACCCTAGATGTGAGATTTGACGGTGCCTTGACAAATTGTCTCAAATCTCATATCTCACATCTCAATACTCACATCTCAAATCTCACGTCTCACTCAATGTCAAGAACCATAGAAGTTTGCCTTACGCCTGCCTTGCTCCATCTTTACGATATTGAAAAGAGCATTGTGGTCGTCATTGATATTTTAAGGGCAACCTCATCTATTACCTATGGCATTGACAACGGGGCCGAAGCCATTATTCCGGTTGCGCAGGTTGAAGATTGCTTGGCCTACGCCGATAAAGGCTACCTGCTGGCCGCCGAAAGGAATGGAGAAGTGGTAACTGGCTATGATTTCGGCAATTCGCCGTTTTCTTACACCGCCGCCAAAGTGGCGGGCAAAACCATAGTGCTCACCACGACGAATGGCACCAAGGCCATGCACCTAGCCCATGCGCGCGCGCATCAGGTGGTGGTAGGTTCATTTCTTAACCTAACAGCATTAACAACCTGGTTAAAAGCACAAGACAAAGATGTATTGTTGCTTTGTGCCGGCTGGAAAGATAAATTTAACCTCGAAGACACCCTGTTTGCCGGAGCGGTTGTGAACAAACTGCGTCAGGATTTTGTACATTTTGACGATGCCTGCGTAGTAGCCGAAGACATGTACCTGATGGCCAAGGACGATTTGCGTACCTACTTGCATAAATCATCGCACAGCCACCGTTTGGCCCAGCTCAATATAGAGGAAGATGTGCAGTTTTGCCTGAAGACCGATCTTTGCAAAGCCATTCCAGTACTGGTGGGCGAGAAGCTGGTTAAGCTTGACCATTAACCTAGCGGTTAATAGCAATAAAAATGCAACCGAGTAGGTTGGCTCCTATAATTCCGGCAATAGCTAAAAGCATGCCCCCCAATATTTCTTTTCTATAGCTTGCTAGGCTTTCCCAATGAGGCTCCAATATCACGGTGCGGCGATTAAAATTTAAGCTGGAACTGATTAAGCGGTAAATATCCCGGTTGTTAAACTCGGCTTTATAGAAAACGGGGTTTTCATTAAAGATGGCCATAAATTGTTTTTCAGTCTCCTGATGAAACTCGTGGATCAGTGTTTGCTGAGTGTCATAGGAATTAGACTTCTCAATTTTTTGCCTATACTTTTTAACAAGCCATGAATCATATACACCATTTCTTCTGATGGGCTCGCCATTGCCCAACGGCGTAATAAAGTAATGGTTTACCGGAAAAATTCGGCTTTTGCTGCTGCTGTTTCCAATTTCGTAATCATCAATCAAAACACTGTCTGGGCCAAAGCTGGTCTGGTCAAAGGTGTAGAACATGCTTGGCGCCTTGGCAAATAGCTGCGATGGTTGCGTTAAATGAACAGGCTTGGAGAAATAGCTAGTGGCTTCGTTTTTTATCGGAATAAGTAACAGTACCGACAGGTAAATAAAAAGATTGCTCAGCCAAAAAAAAGCCCCATGTCTGAAATAGTGGCGCTTAACCGGCTGACGTACGATAAACCACCAGATTGGTATTGATAAGGCTATCGTTCCAAAGAACAAATAACCATCCGATAAAGTATGGTCGATGGCATATTTATAAATTGGCAAGGCTATGGTCAAGTAAAGCAATACAAAAATGCCAGTCCTCTTCAAGGCAAATACATAAGCCGAACCAAAGGTTGGAAAAAGCGGGTTTGAACTGCTGTGGATTTCCTTTGCCAACTTTCTTAGAAAGGTTGCTAGTCCCATTTCTTCGTCGAAACTGACCAACGGAAATTTGTGGTAATCAAAATCGTTAAGGTAAATGAACAAGGCTCGACTTCCCCTAGTCACTTCGTTAATGGCAAAGCCCCTGATATTGCTTAGCGGAATTTCAAATTGATGAGTGATGTTTAATGATCTGCAATACTGATGGATATGGAGAAAACCGTCAGCTGTGCTCAAGGTGGTGTCGGCTCTGGTTATAAAAGTGGCTATAAAAAAACTCACGATTAATGTCGTCAATAGCAAAAGAGCTGGCTGTCTCTTATACACATCTAAAAGGGGGGGGGGGGGGGGGGGGGGGGGGGGGGGGGGGGGGGGGGGGGGGGGGGG